>JAILQS010000179.1 GCA_024698865.1 Lachnospiraceae bacterium
ATGACAAACTATACTCAGTCGGGGTACAAGCTCCGACTGAGTTAAACGCTCCGCGAGGATGCGCACGGATTCGGACAGGAATTTGTCTGCTGAAGCAGACCCGAATCCGGCGCGCAAGACTCGCGAGCGAGTCTTGACATCTGCAATTTTTACTTGATAACCAAATGTATGAAGGAAGCGATAAAAATGAATGCAACAAATCTAGAAACGATATATTTTGCCGGGGGTTGTCTTTGGGGGGTACAACATTTCATGCGAAGCCTTCCGGGAGTTGTAGTGACCGAGGCCGGAAGAGCGAATGGAGTACTTTTTCGAAATCATCGACCCTTACAGTGTGAATAAACAGGGGATTGACGTCGGACTTAAATACAGAACCAAATGACTATTGTCACATTCCGATGGGAATTATGAACAAGTACCGCAATAAGTAAGAGACTTTACTTTGCGGAATAAGTATAGTATAATTTGCTGGAAAAATTAAGAAAGCAGGTAAGGTAATGAAAAAATTTAAAATGAGTGGTCTGTTGATGGCAGCAGTAGTGACTGTTTTTTTGACGGGATGTATTAACGTCAAAGATGAATTTGTGATTCGTAGCAATGGCAATGTTGATCAAACCACAGATGTAACAGTTGACAAGCAGGAATATCTTGATGAAATGCAAAAGCTGTACGAAAATGCCGGATATAAGATTGGTGCGAAAGAGATGAAAATAATCTCTGATGAATTTGACGAGTCTATGCAGGACGAATCGGAATTATCGAAAAGGGTGATAGACGGTAAGGTATACTATGTAGGCAGTGAAAAGAATAGCCGAAAGTTGAAAGAATTGTCAAAGTACTTTTCTGATGAGGAGATTGTACCGTATTTCGATAAAGAAACGGTATATTTAAAAGAAAAGAAAGGATATTCTTCCCCAATAACGACGGAGATAGGTGAGATAAACTTAAAGGGAGTTTACAATATGACAATCGAATTCCCAAAAGAAGTAGTATCGACGAACGGTGAAATTGATGCAACAAATAAAAAACGTGTAACATTTACATTTTATCTCGGCAAAAAAGCAGAGTTCTTTGCAACTACCAACAAGAAGATGACAAAGAAAAAGATAATTGCTAAGATTGCCAAGTTAAATCAGGTTGGAAAGGTTAGCATCAAAAAGGTAACGCCTGTCGTTAAGGGGAACAAAGCAACGGCTAAAGTTGAATTCAAAAAAGCGAAAAGTGCAACCAAATATAAGGTAGAGTGTTCGACCAGCAAAAGTTTCAAGAAGACAGTAGAATCGAAAACCTCCGGCAAGACGAAGGTAACACTTTCCGGTTTGAAAAAGGGAAAGACATATTATGTACGCGTGTGTGGTATGAAAGAGAATTATGCGGGTGTACTTGTAAGTGGAAAATGGACAGTTAAGAAATTCACAACAAAATAAAACCATAAAACAACCGGTCCAGGCAAACTGTGTTTCACAGAAGCCTGAACCGGTTTTTTAGGGACAATCTTTACCGGTGGGACCTGATGTTTTATAATTGAGAAAAACGTTTATTGTGGAGGAGACTATGTTATCTTTTGAAAGTGATTATGTAGAAGGCGCACACGAGCAGATATTAAAGCGTCTGATGGAGACAAATCTGGAGCAGTTATCCGGATACGGTACGGATCCATATTGTGAAAGTGCCAAAGAGAAAATAAAAGCAGCGTGTGGCTGCAAGGATGCAGAAGTGGAGTTTCTGGTTGGCGGGACGCAGACAAACCAGATTGTTATTGACACAATGTTAGCACCGTACGAGGGTGTAATTGCTGCGACAAGCGGACATGTAAGTGTTCACGAAGCCGGAGCAATAGAGTTTTTGGGACATAAGGTGTTGGAACTGCCACAGAAGAACGGGAAACTTTGTGTGGAGGACGTGAGAAAATTTACAGAGACTTTTTATGCGGATGGAAATCATGAACACATGGTATTTCCGGGGATGGTGTATATTTCACATCCGACAGAGTTTGGAACCCTTTATACAAAGGAAGAACTGGCACAGTTGTCTGCTGTCTGCAAGGAGTTTGGAATGCGCCTGTATCTGGATGGTGCACGACTGGCATTTGGACTGAAAGCGACAGACACAGATGTTACCCTTACCGATATTGCAAAGTACTGTGATGTTTTTTACATCGGAGGTACGAAAGCAGGGGCACTTTGCGGAGAGGCGGTTGTATTTACCGGCGGCTGTAAGCCAAAGCATTTTATCACCAGGGTGAAGCAACATGGCGGACTGCTGGCAAAGGGAAGACTTTTGGGAGTTCAGTTTGATACGTTGTTTACAGATGATTTATATGGGAAGATTGGCGAGCATGCGATTTCACTGGCTGTACGTATGAAAGAAATGTTTTTGCAAAAAGGCTACAAGCTGTTTATCGATTCAACGACCAATCAGCAGTTTGTTATTTTGGAAAATAAAAAGATGGAGGAACTTGCAAAAGAGGTTCGATTTAGTTTTTGGGAAAAATATGATGATGAACATACAGTAGTACGGTTTGCGACAAGTTTTGCGACAACAGAGGAAGCATTGGAAAAATTAGATAGCGTACTTTGATGATATAACAATTATTAATTGTATAAACTTCACCAATTTAAAGGGAAAAATTCAAAGTCAATTGTAAAAGTTTTAGAAATCACAAAATACATTTGTACGCGAGAGAAATAAATGGTATAATGGGGGCTATGGAACAGTGTTTCGGTGAAATATTCTGAACACGTTATCTTTTTCAAAATTACACATTGAAAGGAAATGAAAAATGAAAGAGGAAAATTTTAAGCCGTACATACCGGCAGACAAAGTAACACCTGAGTTAACAGCCTTATCTGTTATTCTCGGTATACTGTTGGCTGTAATTTTCGGAGCAGCAAATGCATACTTAGGTCTTCGTGTAGGAATGACTGTATCTGCATCTATTCCGGCAGCCGTAATTTCAATGGGAGTTTTGCGTGTAATCCTTTCCAGAAACTCAATCCTGGAGAGCAATATGGTTCAGACAATCGGTTCTGCCGGTGAGTCTTTGGCAGCGGGTGCTATCTTTACACTTCCTGTTCTCTATCTTTGGGCAGGAGAAGGAAAGATGGATAATCCAAGCGTAGCTACTATCACAATCATTTGTCTTTGTGGTGGTGTTCTTGGTATCTTATTCATGGTACCACTTCGTAACGCATTGATCGTAAAAGAACATGGTGTTCTTCCATATCCGGAAGGAACTGCATGTGCAGAGGTTCTTCTTGCAGGAGAAGAAGGGGGTTCTAATGCAGCAACTGTATTTATCGGTATGGGATTTGCAGCAATCGTCAAATTCGTAATCGATGGTCTTGGTGCTGTAGCAGGTACAATTGCAGCTCCTATCAAAGCATTTAAGACAGAAGTATCTGCAGAAATCTATCCTGCACTTCTTGGTGTTGGTTATATCTGTGGACCTAAGATTTCTTCTTACATGTTCGCCGGTGGTGTTCTTGGATGGTTAGTATTAATTCCATTAATCGTAACATTTGGTGGAGATACGATTCTTTATCCGGGTACAGATACAATTGCTCAGATGTATGCAGATGGTGGAGCCGGAGCAATCTGGGGAAGCTATGTAAGATATATCGGTGCAGGTGCCGTTGCAGCAGGTGGTATTCTCAGCCTTATCAAATCCCTTCCTTTAATCATCACTACATTTAGAGATGCTATCAAAGGAATGCGTGGAGCCGGAGCAGCAGGATCTCAGAGAACAGAAAAAGACCTGGACTTCAAAGTAGTAGGTCTTGGAATTCTTGCACTTATCTTAGTTCTTTGGCTTGTACCGGTAGTACCTGTAAGCATTGTTGGTGCTATCATCATTGTAGTATTTGGTTTCTTCTTTGCTACAGTTTCTTCCCGTATGGTAGGTCTTGTAGGAAGTAGTAACAACCCGGTATCCGGAATGGCAATTGCAACATTGTTATTTGCTACTATGTGCTTAAAAGCTACATCAAGCGATATGACAGCCGGAATGCAGGGCGCAATCGCAATCGGATCTATTATTTGTATCATCGCATGTATCGCTGGTGATACTTCACAGGATTTAAAAACAGGTTACATCCTTGGTGCAACACCTGTTAAACAGCAGATTGGTGAGATTCTTGGTACAGTAGTAGCTGCTGTTACCATGAGTGGTGTATTATACTTATTAAGTACTGCTTGGGGATATGGTTCCACAGAATTACCTGCTCCACAGGCAACACTTATGAAAATGATCGTAGAAGGTGTTATGGATGGAAACCTTCCATGGGCACTTATTTTCGCCGGTGCATTTATTGCAGTTATCATTGAGATCCTTGGAATTTCCGTTCTTCCTGTAGCAATCGGATTATACCTTCCATTAGAGCTTAGTGCCGGAATCATGGTTGGTGGTTTGATTCGTCTCTATGCTGATAAGAAGAAAGAAGCTTCTGAAGAATCTCGCAAAGTTAAAGTTAACAACGGAATTCTCTTTAGTTCAGGTATGATTGCCGGAGAAGGATTAGTTGGTGTGCTTCTTGCAATCTTTGCCGTTTTCGGAGTTAAAACTGATATTTCCGGAGTATTCTCAACAGGAATGATTGGTGGTATCGTAGTATTAGTATTACTCGTACTTGCTATATTAAAATTCTCTGTTTTTAGTAAAGAAAAATAATAATATAATACCAATCAGAAGGAAAAGAAATGAAGAAAAAAGAAAAAGATAATGCAAACTATTTGGATATGATTCCTAAGAGGAATGATGCCTATCCTTTCACAGTAGAAGAGGATGGCAGCGTGATTCTTGATGTAGAGAACACGGGGCTTTTTAACCTTATCGCACAGAAACTCTTTAAAAAGCCAAGAATAAGTCATGTTCATCTACAGGGACAGGGCAACTTCATATGGACGCAGATTGACGGTGAGAGAACTGTATATGACATTGCGCAGCTTTTGAAAGCGGAATATGGAGAAGAAGCCGAGCCGTTATATCCAAGATTGGTTCAGTATATAAAGACACTGGAGAGTTATTCATTTATTACTATTTCTAAGTAGAATAAATAAAGATACGATAAATGTGCAATACGCCCCAAGGCTATGTAGTAGCTTCGGGGCGTATTAATTTTTCTTGTAAAAATACAGAAGAAATTTACCGCCTGATATAGTATAATGGTGGAAGTGTATAAGATAATATAGAAGCAGAAAAGATTGGAGAAATAATATGAAACGAGCAGTTATTACCGGACCGACCGGAGCGGTAGGGGTAGCTTTGGTACAGCGACTGGTGAAAGAAAAAGTAGAAGTTCTTGCCGTATGCAGAAAAGGTTCCAAAAGAATTGGCAATATTCCAAAAGATTCACTGGTTCAGGTGCTGGAATTGAATCTGGATGAACTGGACAAACTACCAAAGATGGCAGAAGGAACTTATGATGTATTCTATCATCTTGGATGGGACGGAACCTTTGGAAACTCCCGTAACAACATGGATGGACAGCTTAAGAATATAGAGTACACACTGGCAGCAGTGAAGGCAGCGAAAGCGCTAGGCTGTGACGCATTTGTCGGTGCAGGTTCCCAGGCAGAGTACGGAAGAGTCGAGGGCAAATTAAATGCCGGTACACCACCGTTTCCGGAGAACGGCTATGGAATCGCCAAACTCTGTGCCGGACAAATGAGCAGAATACTGTGCGAACAGTATGAAATGCGTCATATATGGCTTCGCATTCTAAGCGTATATGGTCCGTATGATGGAGCGAACACAATGGTAATGTCCGTGATGAGAGCACTTATGGATGGAAATAAACCAAAGCTTACCAAAGGAGAACAACAGTGGGATTACCTGTACTCAAAAGATGCAGCAAAGGCAATCTATCTGTTGGGAGACAAAGGAAAACATGGTAAAATCTATTGCATCGGCAGTGGAAAGACGCGTCCGCTGATTGAATACGTAGAAGCAATAAGAAATGAAGTGAATCCCAAAGGAGAGTTGCAGGTAGGAGCAGTACCGTATGCACCAAAGCAGGTGATGTATCTGTGTGCAGATATAGAGGATTTGCAGAAGGATACCGGATTTGAACCGGAGTATACCTTTGAAGAGGGAATCCACGAAACACATGAGTGGATGCAGCAGTAAACTGCACATATTAGTAATGGGGGGGAAAACTTGTGAACAATAATTATTTACATGTTGTGCGGAATATGGTATATTTGTTGTGATTTAGCCAACATAAAATGGCAAAAAGTAGACGGAAAAGTAAAGACATAATAGGAGGGGGAAACTTGATAAAGGTAGCGGTATTGGGAGAAAATAAAGAAATTTGTAAACGTACGGGAGTCTGTATTGGAGAACACCTAAAAGAAAAAGAATATCGCATAGATGCATTTTCAAAAAAGAAACAAATAGATGCGTTAGGAAAAAAGGCATTTGAATATGACATTTACTTTGTGGATGTAGACGGACAGGAAATGAATAATATAGATATTGCAAGGAATATCAGAAAGTGGTCCAAAGGTACATTTATTGTTTTAATAACAGATAATAGCAATTATTTACTTGAGGGATACAAGCTTAATGCGGTGCGATGCATTTTCAAAGAGGACGCGTCATATGAGAAGGAAATTGCGGAGTGTCTGGATGTGATTGTAGATTCTATGGATAAGGAGGAAAAATCCAGAAGTTTTCGGTTCGTTGATTGTGTGAAAGAGATTCCTATTGAAAAGATACTGTATGTGGAGAGCCATCTGCATAAAATTAATTTTCATTTAAAAGGTAGTCCTACAGAGGATTACGTAATCTATCAGACGCTAAACAGCATGGAAGCGGAATTGAGCGCTTACAAAACTTTTGTGCGGGCCCATCAAAGTTATCTGGTGAATCTTAAACATATCAAGGACGTGAAAAACTATAGGCTTACGCTTGATAACGGTGAAGAGATTAATGTGGCCAAAAAACGATACAGAAAGGTGAAAGATAAATTTTTAAAATTTAAAATAATGAATTAATATAAGTAAAGTTGACAAAGACAGGTATCAAGATGATGCCTGTTTTTATTTATAGAAGATATAAACAGAAATTACTCCGGAGAACTTCATTGGGGTAACCGTCGATTTCTGCAATAAACCGTCGATTTCTGCAACATGTATTGATGGGGCATTTTACATATGAAATAATAATTATTGTAAATGTGGTGGGAGCTGTGCAGGTGATAATGCAAACATCGTATTTTAGGAAAAATAAAACTATTGGGAGGAACGAAACATGAAGAAAAAAACTTTTATAGGAATAGTTATTGCCAGTTGTGTAATTGTACTATCCGCATGTTCGTTTAGTGAAGAGAAGAGCGGAAAAGAAACGAATTTAGTTGATAAAACCCAGGCGGCAACAAAAGTTGAAACAAAGGAAACAGATAATAGGGAAGAGAAGGATTCTAATCATATTAGTAAAGACTTATCAGAAACTTTTAAAATTGATGCAGATGTAGTAGCACCGGAAAGCGCAAAAATAGACACATTAATGGCAAAATACACAAGAATTGACGAGAAAAAAACTGTTCAATTATTGTTTAAAGATGGGGTTCCAAATAAAGAAGTGACAGAAGATAATTCAGTTCTCTACACGGATAAAGAAACAATTATGAACTCTATGACAAATGCAATGACATTTGAGAAAGAAGAATACAAAGTATTACAATACGTTACAGATGGTTTTTCTATGGAAAATGAGGTGATTTCTGCTTTACCGAAGTTTGGTAATGTGTTTAAAAAAGAAAATTTAGATTTTATGAGCAGGGAGGATGCATTAAAGACTGTGAGAGAATTCTGTGAGGAATTATCCATTGATACAGCAGAGCAGGCTGAAATATATGCATTAGATTCTGAAAATTTACAAAAGTGTCAGGAGGAGAGAAAAAAAGAAGAAATAGAGATAATGAAAAATTCCGGTGTGGATCCTTCAGAAGAAGTTGGATTTGGATATTCACTAAAAGACAAATTTTCAAAGGATGATGAGTGTTATTTGATTGTTTTAAGTATTATGGAGGATAAATTGCCACTAACGCAAAAATCATACGAAATAATGGAAGCAGACAGAAGCATGGAAGGTGGGAAAGTTGTAGTTTATCTATCAGATAAAGGAATTATCAGTGCGGAAATAGATGGTTTATATCAAATAACAGGAACAGATACAGAGACATCCAAAACAATCATTCCTGTGGAAGATGCAATTCAAAGACTTTATGAGATAGAGAATGAGACGCTGTCTACGGATCGTGTTGAGGTTGCAAAAATCTCGCTGGAATATGTTCCTGTACCGTATAACGATAACTATGATGAGGTAAAACTGGTTCCGGCCTGGTGCTTCCTGAATAAATATAATTACGATGATGGTGAAAAAAACAACGACTTCAGCATAGAAAGGGTAGTCAGTATTAATGCTATAACCGGGGAGGAAATTAAGTAGATGACAGGGAGAAATTGAAAATGAAAGAATTCCTTCGACTATTAAAAATGGATTTGACACGCGCATTTGTATCTAAAAGTTTTTTATTAGCGGTAGCATTTACAATATGTGTCTTTGCTTATGGAACGGTGGGTATGGTACAACCGAATGCATCGGTTGTAGAGGCGTTCAAAAACACATATCTGTTCAATAATATTGACAAAATGTTCTTTCTGGTAGCAACGGTGGCGTATTCCGCCAGTTTTTGTGTGGATTGGCAGTCGAAGTATTATTATTCAGTGATTTCCAGAGGCAGCATTTGCAAATACGGAGTATCCAAATATATGGCAACACTTCTGGCGGGAGGAATTTCACTGATGGTTGGTATGCTGATATTTTTTCTGATATTGAGTATTAAACAGCCGGTTTTCCTGCCGTCTCCAGAAATGATAGAGGTGGAGATGTCCGGAGATGCATTTGCGGATGTACTTATGACGGGAAATATAGGAGCGTTTATATTACTGTATTGTTTTCAATTCTTTATTATGGGTGGATTCGCGGCTACTCTGGGATTATGTATTTCGGTTTATATGCCAAACAAATATATTGCATATATTATGCCTTTTATTGTGGCGTTTGTACTGAATCAGACAGTTAATATTTTGGATATTCCAAATCGGTGGGATGTATTCCGACTATCAACAGGTACAGTTCGTGCGCTGAGTACGACAGATCAGATTTTGCATACAGTATGTATATTCTCTGTTTTGTTTGTGGGAATGGGGGTTATATTTGTAAGAAAACTGAAATGGAGGATCGGAAATGATTAGAAGAATATGTGCGGTTGCGACCTATTCTCTCAGACAGTGGGGAGTGGACATCCGCATTAGGGTGTTATTTTTATTAATGTTTGTGTATTTATGGAGCGAGCTTTCTCCAATCAACAGTTTATCAGAGATGACAGGGGTAAACGTGAATCCCTTGATTTTTGTTTTTTATTCTGATGGAATTGTTAAAAAGATAATACTGCTTGCCGGAGTCATTTTTCTTTTTGCCGATGTGCCTTTTTTTGATGAGAGCCAGTTGTATGTAATGATTCGCTGTAAGCGAACGAACTGGGTATTAGGAAAAGTGTTATATATCATTATGGCAAGCGGACTATACTTCGTTTATCTGGAAGTAGTGTCAGTGTTTGTATTGATAAGAAATGCCTATATAAGCTTTGGAGACTGGGGAAAGGTAGTGAACACCCTGGCAAGGACGAACGCAGGAGCAAGCATACAACTACAATTTGGAATATCGGACAAGATTATAACCAATTACACACCCCAAACGGCGTTGGTAACTTCGTTTATGTTGAATTGGGGAATAGGAATCTTTATCGGATTGTTAATGTTTATAATTAGCATGAAGTTTAACAGAACGGCTGGTATGCTGGTTGCTTCAATGCTTGTATTTTTTGATTTATTGGTACTTAACAATTTGCCATATAAATGGTTTTATGTATCTCCGGTTACCTTGTCTAGATTGGGGACACTTGATCCGAAGGGTATCACCACATTTCCAACATTAACATATGCGGCGTTTTTTTTTATAGGAGCTGCGTTTATAATGACAATAGTGCTTGTTTTTCAGATTAAGAATACGGTAGTTGAAAAGAGAATAGTATAAGAGGTGGATAAAAATGGAAACAGCTTTAATTAGAGTAGAAAATGTAAGTAAGGTCTTTAAAAAAGAGGTAGTGTTAGATGATATTAGTGTATCTTTTGAGAAAGGAAAAATACACGGTATCATAGGGAGAAATGGTTCGGGAAAGACCGTGCTGTTTAAATGTATCTGTGGATTTGTTCCAACTTCAAGTGGGACAATAACGGTTAACAATCAGATTATAGGAAAAGATACGGATATTCCGGATGATATAGGAATAATTATTGAGACCCCGGGTTTTTTGCCAAACTACAGTGGGTATAAGAATTTGAAAATGTTGGCAGGTATTCGGAATGAAATCGGCAAAGCAGAAATCAGGGAGGCTATGACTACGGTAGGTCTGGATTGGAAAAGCAAAAAAACGGTAAAAAAATACTCTCTTGGTATGCGCCAGCGTCTAGGCATTGCACAGGCCATTATGGACAATCCTAAAATACTGATTCTGGATGAGCCAATGAATGGACTGGACAAAAAAGGCGTGGCAGAAATGCGAGAAGTCTTAAAGGGATTAAGGGAAAAAGGCAAGATGATAATTCTGGCAAGTCATAATTCCGAAGATATAAAGGAGTTGTGCGATTGTGTGTACGAAATGGATGGCGGTAAACTAGAGCAAAAGAAATAAAAAGTTGCTTTCGTCCGCGATTAATAATATAATAATTGCATATGTATTTGGGGGCAATATGAATCAACTTTTTGTTTGGTGAATATTGTCTCATTTTATGATTTGACACTTTGTCAGCAAAATATCAATAAGAGGGTATGTATGTGAAGTACGAAACAGTTATTTTTGATTTGGATGGAACACTTTTGAACACCTTAGAAGACCTTGCCAATAGTACGAATTATGCTTTGGAAATGAACGGTTACCCGAAACGTACATTGGAAGAGGTGCGCAACTTTGTCGGAAACGGCTACAAGAAGCTGATTCAGAGAGCCTTGTCCCACGATGTAGAGGAGAGCGTCTACGAAAAAGTGCTCCATGATTTCAAAAAATACTATGAGGCGCATTGCAATGATCACACAGCCGCTTACAAGGGAGTGCCGGAATTGCTTAAGGAACTTTCCCAAAGCGGATATCAAATGGCCATCGTATCCAATAAAGGGGACGCAGGCGTGAAGACGCTCAATCAACTTTATTTTTCAGAGTATATACCTGTTGCTATTGGTGAAACGTCCGGAATCAGAAAAAAACCGGCGCCGGACACTGTGCTAGAAGCCATGAGGATTTTAAAAGCAAACCCGGATACAACAGTATATGTGGGAGATTCGCAGGTGGATATTGAAACCGCAAGAAATGCAAAGATTCCGTGTATAAGTGTAGATTGGGGATTTCGGGACAGAGAATTTTTACAGGAAAACGGAGCGGATATTATTGTCTCGACCACGGAAGAACTTTTGAAGGAATTATAAGGCTTTCGCCGGTAAGAAAAGGAGAAAAAAATGAGAGTATTAGAAGGTCTGGAACCGAAAGAGGTATTTTATTATTTCGAAGAAATATCCAATGTACCTCGTCCTTCTTACAAAGAGGACAAAATCAGTGCATACCTTGTAGAGTTTGCCAAAAAACATAATCTGGAGTATCACCAGGATGAATTAAAGAATGTAATTATCATTAAAGAGGCCACGGAAGGCTATGAGAATGAAGAAGGCTATATTATTCAGGGACACATGGATATGGTGTGCGAAAAAGAGCCGGACTATGAAATTGACTTTGAAAATGATCCATTAAGCCTTATGGTAAACGGTGATTTTATAGAGGCAAAAGGAACAACGCTTGGTGGAGATGACGGAATTGCAGTGGCATATGCACTTGCACTTCTGGCTTCTAAGGATATTCCACATCCAAGACTGGAAGTTGTCATTACGGTATCAGAGGAAGTAGGAATGGAAGGTGCCGCAGGAATTGACCTTTCCATGATTAAGAGCCGCAGACTGTTAAATATCGATTCTGAGGACGAAGGAATTTTCCTGACAAGCTGTGCCGGAGGCTCCAGTGCCAAATGCAGCGTGCCTTTGGTATTTGAACAGAGAAAAGGTGTTAGATATTCCATTAAAGTAGATGGATTTATGGGCGGACACTCCGGAACAGAGATTGATAAGTGTCGTGCCAATGCCAATATATTTATGGGACGTCTTCTGCATGGGATATCCAGAGAACTTAACTTCGGTCTTTCCGATATTCATGGTGGAAGCAAAGAAAATGCGATTCCAAGAGAGTGTCAGGCAGAAGTAATTGTAAAAGAAAAAGACGAAGAAAAACTTGTTGCAACAGTAAAAGAACTGGGTGCAGTCATCGCAAAGGAATTTGCAACGGCAGACCCATCGATCAAAGTGACTGTTACAAAGGAGAGCGTTAATGGAGAAGAAGCAACTTACATGCTTGCAAAAGAAAGCGAAGAAATGATTATCCTTCTTTTAAACACGCTTCCATCCGGAATTCAGGCAATGAGTGCCAATATCAAAGGTCTGGTAGAGACTTCATTGAATCTTGGAATTATGGAAATTCAGAAAGACAGATTCATTTTGAGATATGCGGTAAGAAGTTCTGTAGAAAGTGCAAAGACACATCTGGAAGAGCAGCTTAAAATGTTAATTGGATTTGTTGGCGGTACAGTAGAGATTACCGGCGATTACCCTGCCTGGGAGTACAACCCGGATTCTAAGATGAGAGAGAACATGATTGCCGTATACAAAGAAATGTATGGAAAAGAGCCTATAGTAGAGGCAATTCATGCCGGATTGGAATGTGGTATTCTGTCTAATAAATTACCGGGTCTCGATTGTATTTCTATGGGACCGGATATGACGGATATTCATACAACAAACGAGAAACTCAGCATTTCTTCAACGAAGAGAGTATGGGAATACTTATGTAAGGTGCTTGCACACAAATAAGTCTTCGATAGGAGACAGCAGAAATGCGGGAGTATTTCTGAACATTGAAAACGAGAATTAAGGGAGAGCGTTATGAGAAAAACTAAAATCATATGTACACTTGGTCCTGCAACGGATAAGGGAGATACATTAAAGAAACTGATTGAAGCCGGAATGGATGTTGCCAGAATGAATTTTTCACATGGCAGTTATGAAGAGCATGGTGGAAGACTTGCCAAACTCAAAAAACTCCGCAAAGAGTGCAATCGTCCGGTGGCAGCATTACTGGATACAAAGGGACCTGAGATTCGTCTGAAGCAGTTCAAAGACGGAAAAGTTTCTTTAAAGAAAGGACAGAAGTTTACGTTTACTTCCAGAGAAGTAGAAGGAACCAGTGAAATCGCTTCTGTTACGTATAAGGATCTTCCGGAAGACGTGGAAGTTGGAAGCAGAATCCTGGTGGACGATGGTTTGATTGAGTGTGTCGTTGACGAAATTACAGGTGATGATATCATTTGTACGGTTAAGAACGACGGACAGGTTTCGGATAACAAAGGTATCAATGTGCCCGGAATAAAGCTCTCCATGAAATATCTCAGCGAAAAAGACAAGAAAGATATCCTGTTTGGAATTGAGCAGGACGTCGATTTTATAGCTGCTTCCTTTGTACGAAAAGGGGACGATGTCAAGAAACTCCGTAAGTTACTGAAAGATAACGGTGGAGAGAATATTCGTATCATCGCAAAGATTGAAAATAAAGAAGGCGTAGAGAATATTGATGACATCATTGAACTTTCGGACGGCGTTATGATTGCCCGTGGTGACATGGGGGTAGAGATTCCGGGAGAAGAAGTTCCGGTTATTCAGAAAATGATCATCAAAAAAGTATACGAAGCAGGCAAAATCGTTATTACAGCGACACAGATGCTCGATTCCATGATGAAGAATCCACGTCCTACACGAGCAGAGACGACAGACGTTGCCAATGCAGTATATGACGGAACAAGTGTAATTATGCTTTCCGGAGAAACTGCAGCCGGACAGTACCCGGTTGAAGCACTTAAGACGATGACGCGGATTGCGGAGTGTGCGGAGAATGATATCGATTATAGAAAACGTTTCTTCCATCATGACAGAAAAGCCAATCCGGACATAACGGATGCTATTTGTCATGCTACCTGCACAACTTCACATGACCTGAATGCTAGGGCAATTGTTACGGTTACAAAGTCAGGACGTTCCGCCCGGATGATTTCCAGATACCGCCCGGATTGTATGATTCTTGGCTGTGCTATGGATGAAAAAGTATGCCGTCAGCTTAATATGTCCTGGGGTGTTGTTCCGGTACTTCTGGAAGAAAAGAAAGATTTGTTTGAATTGTTTGATGCTGCAGTGGATATTGCCAAAGCTGCGCAGATTCTTGAAAAAGACGATACGGTTGTAATTACGGCAGGTGTACCGATTGGAACCTCCGGAACAACCAATATGATGAAAGTTGAGAAAGTAGATTAAGAAAAAAGTGGTCTAAGACCACTTTTTTCCGTTTACAGAGATGGAACCAAGGGAACAATCCAGATCCAGGTTAGATTCATCTACGTCCGGCGCATTTACTTTAATGCTTCCCAGGTCACAATTTGCCTTAAGTCCGTTGAAAGTACCATCAACGTCAATATTTCCGCAATCTGCATCAATTGTTCCGTTGTCGAAGCTTACCCCATCCAGTTCGATGTTTCCAAGGTCGGCATCAATCGACAAGTCACCAAGGCTTGCTTTCTTGATATTCAGATTGCCCGCATCAACGGATATATCAGAACGTTCGAAAGCTACCTCCTCGATTTTGATATCACCCGCATCGATTTTCATATTCAAATCTTTCAAAGTAGTTCCTACAGGAAGCGTAATCGTTATTTTGTATCCTTCAATAGAATTCAGATTTGTTACTTTCATTTCCTGCGTAACGGATAATTTGTTCTGGTCACAGGAAATGGAAGGTTTGTATTTTTCCGGGTAGTTGTGGCTGATACCAAGGGAATCTCCATAAATGATGTCGATGTCGGCCGCGTCCATATCGATGTCCAGTCTGTCCATCGCCTCAACGTCAGAAAAATCAAATGTCTGCATTTCTCCGGCAGGTTCTGCTTTGCCAAAGTGAAAGAATTTTGTGCCAAAGTTGAAAATGTGATAAGACAGTGCGCATATAATCACAATCAGAGTGATTATCCAAAGAATTATTTTATAACTTTTCGTCCAACTATGATTCATGATTTAATCCTCCTTTGAAAGTGATAGCTTAAGAATTTTGTGTAAGATAGCAGCTACCGGCCAGATTACCCAGGTTGCTTCCCACGCAACAGAAATAAAGCTGATCATCAGATAGAGACAGGTAACGGTAGTCCAGTATACTTCCATAACGGCAGTAGCGGTTTCATTTATATACTGCACGTCATTTTCTTTGCCGTAGTTACCGCTGATGGTTCTGCTGTCATTTAGTTTTAAAACGGTTTCGTAGCTTCCCATAATGGAATTACCATAAATAAAAAGAAATACGCCGATGCCCACACAAGGGAAAATAAAAGATGAAAGAATATCTGCATCAATCAATGCCAAAGGGAGCCAGCAAAAGGCACACAGTACCACTCCAATTGTAATCATAAAAGCATAGGTCAATTTAAAAGTGTTGCGTTTTTCTCTCACCATATGTGCAGTAGACATATCAATCTGACACGCTTCTTTCTTTAAGAAATCCCAGTCTGATCCGGTGATGCCGTTGAATACAAACAGGGCAACTCCAAGGGCAATGCAGATGAACATTCCGGCAACACCGTAAGCATCTGACTTGAACAAGCCTATATTGTCAATAAAGGCAGGGAAGAAAACGCTGATAATGCAAAGCATTACGCCGATACCCACCAGCAAACCGCTTTTTTTGCGGGAGTCCAGGAAATCTGTCACCTGATCCATGTTTACAAATCTTCTTGGCTGTTCTGACTCACGCTCGTGCGTTTCTTTCACTTCTTCTGCCAGACCTAAGTCTTCTGCCAGTTCGTCCAGATTGCCGAACTCAGAAATTACAGTTCCAACTGCGCTGTTTTCACTTTCGCCTTCGGAAATAAGTTCGTTGTACTTATCCTCCATCATGGCAAGCAATTCTGATTTTGCTTTTTTAACTTCGGCTGTGTTTGGAAGATTCGCAAACATAGCTTCCAGATAGTTTCTAATCGTTTCCATAAGCTTCTCCTTTTTGAATAAACTTTTCAACAACGTCTTTTGTCAGTTCCCATTCCAGACATTTGTTAAGGTAGTAGTCTCTGCCGGCATTTGTAATGCGGTAGTAAGTTCTTTTCTTGCCATTACCCTCCAGATCCTGGTTTGCTACAAAGGATTCTATGTATCCGTTCTTCTCCATTCTTGTAAAGGCAGAATATAGAGTCGTTTCTTTGATTACGTATTTTCCTTCGGTTATATTTTTAATCTCCCGGGAGATCTGATAACCGTAAGACGGTTCTTTCAGAAGAATACTTAGAATCATGGTGTCATTGTAGCCTCGGATTACATCACTACTTATTGCAACCATATAGCCTCCTTTGTGATAGTCACAAAATTTACTTCATCTGTCATACTACGATAGACGTAGTACGTTTGTTGTAGTAACTATACTACGACTGTCGGAGTATGTCAATAGAAAAAATCAAATTCGATAAAAATCATTCAAAAAAGAACCCCCCTATAGGCTTCTCAGAGAGCTTTCTTTTATATATAATCTCTATGATAAAAGAGAGAAAAGGAGAGTATATTATGCATATTCCAGAGAATTATTTAAGTCCATCTACCTGCGCAGTACTTGGAGCAGCTATGGTTCCGGTATGGGGTAGATGTATTCAGAAAGTTAAATTAGAAGTACCAAAGGAGAAACTTCCGATTCTGGGAATCGGTGCAGCATTTTCTTTTTTGGGAATGATGTTTAATCTTCCGCTTCCGGGTGGTACAACAGGTCACGCCGTTGGTGGAACATTAATCGCATTATTACTTGGACCGCACGCAGCATGTCTTGCGGTTTCGGTGGCACTGATTGTGCAGGCGCTTTTATTTGGAGATGGCGGAGTGCTTGCGATTGGAGCGAACTGTTTTAATATGGCGTTTATCTTACCATTTGTTGGTTATGGGGTGTTTGGCTTGATTTCAAAAGCTATAAAAGGCAACAAAGGGGATATAACGGGAGCGATTGTCGGCTCATACTTAGGAATTAACGCAGCAGCACTTGCTGCGGCGATTGAATTTGGTATCCAGCCAATCTTCTTTAAAGACGCAGCAGGACAGGCACTGTATTGCCCATATGGATTGAATATTTCCATTCCGGCAATGATGATTGGTCATTTGACACTGTTTGGTCTTGCAGAAGTGATTTTTACCGTTGCAATTTATGCGTTTGTAAAACAGACTTCACCGGGAGTGATTGAAGACAGTAAGAAAATGAACCTGAACCCGATTCGAATCCTGATTGTAGCATTGGTTGCACTGACTCCGCTTGGACTCCTTGCTACAGGAACTGCATGGGGTGAATGGGGAGCAGACGAAATCGCAGAAGTAACTTCATCCGGAACAGCACTCGGCTATACACCGAAAGGACTTCTGGAAGGGTTCTCTTTAGAAACCATCTTCCCGGATTACGTAGTAAATGGTATGCCGGAATGGGCAGGATACATTTTATCGGCAGTGATTGGAGTTGCAATCGCAGTGATTGTATTCCGTCTGGTTGCGGCAGTAGCAAAGAAAAAGAAGGATAGCACCGGTACGGTATAAGGTATAGTAGATGGAAAAAGAGAAAGTTGATTTGTTGCCTCAATGGATGCAACAGGAAGAAATATATGATCCGCCAAAGGATCGAGAATTATATATCAGCCGATCCATTCTAAGTTTGCTTAGAGTTTTATTGGGAATAAAACTGGAAAGAGGGAGGACGAGCAGGTTTACTGCGAAGTCCTCTCTAAGTCTGTTTATAACGGTTTTATTTGTATTATTAACTGCTTCTTCGCACAATATGGTATTTATCTGGCTAATGGTGGCACTTGTTATGCTTCGAATCAGTTTTTTGCCGATAGAAGTGTTAAAAAGTGTTCTTAAAGTGGTGTTATCCGCAGTAGTATTTACGGTGCTGGTATTGTTGCCGTCGGCATTGCTCGGGGCAACCAATGCCTTTTTCCAGATTACACTTAAAATGATAGTGTCTTCTGCCCTGATTGGCATTTTCAGCGGAACAAGAAACTGGAATCAGATCAC
>JAILQS010000011.1 GCA_024698865.1 Lachnospiraceae bacterium
AACCAAATACACTGGCGGTACTGCCCGCCTCCTTCTTCATCTGTGCTTTCAGCTGTTCCACATCATCATAGGCTACAGATGTTGCAAAAAGGTCTGCCTCAGGCCCGATCGGTTTTGTGACACAACCGATGCAGTTAGTAAACTGCTTTCCATCTTTATCCTTGCAAAAAATATTAGAAATCCAAAGTTTTTCATTGCTGTTTGAAGCGGCTGTAAAGTCACTTTCCTCATACAAGTACTTCGCTGCGGTCTGTCCGCCACCTCGAAGGAAATATCCGGAGATCCAGTCCTTTCTCGCAATTTCCGTATACACACGATAGCCGGATGCGGACTGATTATCAGCTTCCTCTGTTTCTTTCTCTGTTTTTCCA
This sequence comes from Lachnospiraceae bacterium, assembly GCA_024698865.1. Classification (GTDB taxonomy): domain Bacteria; phylum Bacillota; class Clostridia; order Lachnospirales; family Lachnospiraceae; genus JAILQS01. Next base: position 372 of record JAILQS010000011.1, read on the forward strand.
TCGTCACCGGAGGATACGTCTTGGCTTATCTCATCTGTGATTTCTTTTGTACTATCGGATGCATCTGATAGTTTAGATTCATCAATGTAGATTTCTTCCTCATCTTCGACGTCATCCTCTAATCCGACAATATCTTCCTCTCCCTCAAAAGCATCCTCTGTGCCATCAATGTCCTCCTCTTCTTCGAAGTCATCCTCTAATCCGTCAATGTCTTCCTCTTCTTCGAAAGCATCCTCTAATCCGTCAATATCTTCCTCATCTTCGAAAGTATCCTCTAATCCGTCAATATCTTCCTCATACCCAGGCTCAACTGATGTCTCGGAACTTGAGGTTTGCATCGTCTCCTTATTCTTTACCTCCAAAAGACCCATCTCAGTAGGATCGTAACCGCAGGCAACCAGGTCAATCACCGGCTCACCGGCTTTTTTGTCCTTGGTCATATAGAGGGTGTAATCTTTTTCCGCTTTGACGACGCCTCCTTCCACCTGCGTGTAAGGAATGCCCATAATCTCGAGTTCTCCAACCTCTGACTCACCAATCGCCACTAGTGAACGCAGAGCCTTATTCTCATCATCAGTGCGTGTATAGCCGACAAATACCGGTTTTCCATCTCCGATATCATAATTTACATAGTAAGTGCAGCGTTTAGCAGCTAGTTTAGCAAGTGCTCCTTCTTCACTGCTGTCCGTAGCAACGATGACGTTTTCTACATAAGGGCGATAGAGATTTCCCTTGTACATCCTAAGATATAGCTCCGAATTACCAATCCCCTGGTCAAAATCAGCCACCTTTCCTTCATCGGTTATGACTACCTCGGAACCATCGGAAGCCAGAAGTGATGCATCCTCCTCTAATCCTTCCGGCGTCTGCTTTGCAAAGAAACTAATCCCACGCAGTGGCTCTCCAGCCTCTGCATCACGGCTTGCATAGAGATACAGTTTTGAGCCGCCGGCTTCTGAGTTCAAGCTGATGTTACTGACTTTCTGATATGTGTGACCCTCCACCACTATGGAATCGCTTCCTTTAGCTGATACCATAAGATCTCGGATGGCACTGCTCTTCCCACCGGTTCGGTATCCAAGATAGAGTCCGGAGGTGCCCACAAGATTTAATGGTTGTTCAATCACACTGTACCCGGATTCCTCCAGTGACAACGTGCTTAGCTCTCCTTGCATCAGTGCAATCTCCGTAATATATACGCCTGACTCGGCGTGAACTGTAAGCAATCCCACCGGCAAAAGCCAAAGGCACATACTCATCGCCAAAAATGCGGCTCCGACTCTGGTAAAAATTCTATTATGATCAAAAAATTTTTTTCTCATCAGCCGTTCCTCCATTAATTCCGTTTTGATTTATGGTTATGTATATGTCACTATTTCACTTTCTGTTTTCGTGATTTTCTGTTTCCGTTATAGTTTCCTTTGTCCCCGGTCTGACCCACATAGAAATCATCCCGATCACAACTCCGATGACCATTGCTATACCGCCAATCATGAGGGCCGAATCACCAAAGACACTTCCTGTGCTGGTGGCACTCCTACCCTCGATAGAGGCCGCCGGATCGGTAGTTGTTTTGTAGCCGGCGTATACATAATCAGAGTCAAGCTCCGGTTTTTCCTCTGCGAGATTTTTTAGAATTGGTGTGTATCCCACATCCTGTAGCTTCCTTAGGGCATCCTCTTTTGAGCTGCCTGTGACCACTTTTATCTCAGAGACGTATTCGCAGGCTTCTGCGCCATACGCAATAGGCAGGACAGCATACATAGGTAACAACAGCAGCATTGTAATAATTATTATTTTGAACTTTTTCATCCGTATTTACCCTCCTTCTCTGAGTTTATGCGTGTATCATATCATATGGGGCGTTACAAAAGGGTTACAAGCATATTCAAACAACTCTGTTTTGAAATTTAGAATTTTAAAGACCACCGAAAATGTGTGATTTACACTTTTCGGTGGTCTTTTGTTCGTCTCACTGACCCATGTCTATTAACTTATTTTTACCTCTCCGGGCATATTTACAGTTTAAATTTTCCTTTGGAGCGGTAGGTTTTGTTTCCTATTTTCACATAGGTAATAAATGTGTAGGTTTTGTTTTTGCTGTTCTTTTTGATTTTGGACTTTTTAATCTTCACTTTCACTGTCTGATCTATTTTCGTTTGGTTCTTAGCAGACAGTTTTTTCTTATAAACAACCTGCTGTTTCTTCCCGCTCTTTACTACTACTTTTAATGTGCCGATTTTCTTTTTATCCGGATTAGAGATTCTGTTGTTGAAAGTAATTGTTTTCTTCGCTTTGGTAACACTCGTGGTTACTCCCGGAGAACTTAATGTTTTAAATATACCTTCACACTCAGAAATCGCACTGTACAGAAAATCATGACTCACATCTACCTTTGCATATATGATATATCTATAATTCGTACCCTGTTTTAACGTATATTTTGCATCGGATTTGATATCAAAAGTAATATCTGACTGCTTATCTTTCTTATTCACATTTTTGATACACTCTTTTAACAGCTTATCTCCGGAGAATATTTTTATTCCTACCTGCATTATATTCTCTTCCTTCGGATTAGACAACTGCACATCAAAAACAGCATTATCTTTTTTTACTACGTTATTCTTTAAAGACACTTGTACGGTCGGAGTTATGAAATGATGTCCGTTTGTATACATGGAAGAATTAACTTTGCTATCCGGAATAATTGCGGAAATACTGTATTGATACTCCTCTCCGGCATCAAGCTTTACTTTCGTATCCTTCTTCGTATCAAAAACGACCTTAATCGTACGTTCTTTACTATTAACTGTTTTTTGATAACGGATAACTTCTGTATCCCCTCGTACAACAGCAAGTTCAAATGCCTTCACTGTATTGCCTTCTATATTTTTTAGATTAGCATGTAGCAGTGCTCCGTCATTTGTTACCACATCTTCTTCACATCCAAGGGATAAATACGGTGATGATAACGCTTTAGCCTGATTACTGATTGTAAATAATGCCATAATTGCAACTGCAATCAAAGCTGCGATTCCCTTAAATGCATGGGTTCCGGTAAGATTATTGTTGCCTGTTTTACTTTTCATATTCTGTCCTCCCTAAAACAATTCCTTCTCAAATGATAATTGATTTAAATCATTAAAGTTTAACAAATGTTGCCTCAGTTGGTTTTTTCTTACAAATAATGTTACCATGCTGTATATTCGATTTCAATATTTTTTTATTGCTCCGCTACTATCAATTCCTAAGGTTCGATAAGCCTTGTAACAGGACAGATTCTCATAATTTTTAGCCAGTTCTTTCGTCACTATCTGTATCCCGACAGGATTCATTTTTGTCACCTTCTCCCCGGCTAACAATTTCTGCATTGTATCGTATATCTTCTCCACCTTTGTACTAATATCTGTACAAACACATACTTCGATACTTCCATCTGACACAAGTTGTTCAAAACTGCTCTCTTTAATCCCACTCTCTACCTTCTCCAGTGCTATCGCACCCAAGTTCTTGAAACATCTTATAGCAAGGAAGATTCCTATAATCCTTAACGTTCTCTTTTGTTATAACCTGAAATTTAGCGGGATTCATCTTGGGTACCTCTTCCCCTTTTAATAACTTGAACATCGCATCATATGCGCCCTCAATCTGCGAGCTGATATCTGTACATATGCATGCTTCTATTTCGCCATTTGCTACGAGATCAAAGTTTTCCTCTCCACCACCTAATAGATTAGTCAGAGAATATATTTTTTGCTTGTCCCCAAGCGGGAAACCTTTGTCTTTCAACAACTTTATTAATTCTTTCTGTCTTTCCACTGTATTTCCTATGATAATTATGTCAGCATCTTTGTGCTTTTCCAAAAGTGTTTCTGCATTTTTTCTCTCC
>JAILQS010000015.1 GCA_024698865.1 Lachnospiraceae bacterium
GACAAATTCCTGTCCGAATCCGTGCGCATCCTCGCGGAGCGTTTAACTCAGTCGGAGCTTGTACCCCGACTGAGTATAGTTTGTCATAACCCCCACCTACGCTAACGCTTAGAGGTGGGGGATTTCTCCGACTGAGTTAACTAACTAATTATATCCAAAAACGTATATCAAAATTTCAAATCTTATCCTTCAATCATGATTGTTTTCTTCTCTTCCACCTTCTTCTCTTCTTTCTTTGGAATACTCAGTTTCAAAATTCCATCTTCGAATTTGGCTTTGATATCTTCCTCATTAATTGCATCTCCTACATAGAAGCTTCTCTGCATTGAACCGCTGTAACGTTCCATACGGATTACTTTACCTTTTTCATTCTTCTGATCTTCACTTACATTCTTTGAAGCACCAACTACAAGATATCCATTATCCAAGGAAAGATTAATCTCATCTTTCTTATAACCCGGAAGTTCAATATCTACCTGGTAACCATTCTCCTGTTCATGTATATCTGTTTTCATTACAGGAGAATTCTTTCTTCCATATGGTGTGCCACTATACAGTCTGCGCTCCATGTCATCAAAACAACTCATCTCCGGAAAACTCATAAAATCATCCAATAAACTTTCTCCAAAAATACTTGGTAATAACATAGGTCATTCCTCCTTTTATGAAACCTGTTTTATATTTGTTCTATATATGTTATAACACGCATTATTAGCACTGTCAATAGGTGAGTGCTAATTTTTTTGTGAACATTTTGTGTCCTCCTACTCGACTTCGCATCTGAACATTCGCACTTCGTGCTCCATGTTCTTACGACCGGCAAATGGATTTGCATGCAAATGGATTTGCATGCATCCACTTGCCGGTCTTGTGCTACAAATACAAAGGGCATCTGTCTGTTAGACAGATGCCCTTGTTATTCATAACTCAATGATTATTTCATTTACACTAAAACCAGCTCTCATATAATGATTTTTTAGTTTTTGGTGTTTTGATTTTTACTTTTTTGTGGAATCCTTTGAACGCTTTTGAGCCAACGGATTTTTTCGTAAGTTTCGTTGTCTGGAAGGTTGCCTTCTTCGCATTCTTACATCCGTTAAACGCCATCTTACCAATCTTTTCTACATTTTTAGGAATGGTAACTGCGTTCAAAGAAGTACATTTGTATACTGCTTTGTCTTTGATTGTTTTGACGTTAGCGCCAATTGTCAGCTTCGTCATCTTCTTATTTCCACTAAGTGCGCTTTTGCCCATGGAAGTTACTTTGTAGCTGAAGCCTTCGGCTGTAATTGTGGCCGGAATCTTAACTGTTTTCACATTTTTATTAATCAGACCGGTGAATTCAACCTCAAGTTTGTTCGCTGCATTGCTTGTAACTTTATATTTACCGTTAGACTTTTTATCACTAATTACATAACCAACCTTATATGGTGCTGGTGATGGTTTCACACTTGGCGATGCAGATGGTGAAACGGTTGGCTGTGGTGCGTTTGTCGGTTCCGGTGATCCTGTTGGTTCCGGTGATCCTGTTGGTTCCGGTGAACCATTGCTAATGTTAACATCCTCATGTCCAAGTACAGAATCACATTCATTGCAAACCGTAACTAATTCATAAGAACCGTCTTCCTTCTGATCCAGTCGCTTATAGGTGTGTGCATGTGCGCAATCTGTAGCAGCTGCCATAGTAATCCGGACAGTTACAGTATTGGATGCAAATGCGTCCTTATCTGCGCCAATGTATTCTGCTTCTGCTTCTCTAGTTGTACCGGCAGCAAGTAATACGTTCGCAGATTTGGCATTCCATATCCAGTTAGCCGGTAATTCCACATCAGAAACCGTTGCTTTTTTGGCATATGGTACGCTGATATTTAAATCAGGTTTGACATCCGGTAATGTCTTCATGTATTTTGCATATACCGTAAAGTTTTCCGTACGGAGCGCCTCCGGATCATATGATTTTGTAAGATTTTCATCTTCACACCATTCAATAAATGTATAGTCCGCTTTTTCCGGTTTCACTGCATTTGCCAAAGATACCTCTGTTCCCGGTTTGAACGGAATCTCTGTCATAGCGCCTTGTTCAAATACTCCTCCTTTGGCATCCAGAGTAACTTTTGCGGATGCATCCAAAGGAATAAAGAGGTTGCCGTTTAAGTTTGCATACTCTTCTGTTGTAGAACCAGTCCAGCCATAAAGAATAACATCTTCACTGAAAATCTTACCGGAACTTCCAAATTCATATTCTGCATCCGGACTATATACATAAGCTCTCTTGATACCACTTGCATCAAAAGCATCACATCCAATGTATTCTACACTTTCCGGAATTGTAATCTCCGTCAGCGAAGCATCATGTCTGAACGCTCCTCGTCCAATATATACGACCTTTTCCGGAATCGTAAATGATTTCAGATTGCGATTATGGATAAATGCTGCATCCGGAATTTCCGTGATGTCTTCTCCCAATTCAAATTCCTCGACCGGCAGACAGAAATAATCAGCCTCAGCTATTTCTACATCTCCTGTCGGTTTGTACGAAACCTTTTTAAGTTTGTTACTATACTCATTCCAGAAATAATCCTGGAAACACCCCCCCCACCTATTTATATTACAATTGATTTCAAGCTCCTGCAAATTAGTCAAATACTTAAAAGCGGATCCATATAATGCGCCCTCATCTAACGAAGCAGGCAAAACTACCTTTTTAACATTACGCTGCCCCGCAAAAGCACTATAACCAATAGTGGTAACGGTATTCGGCAGAATTATATTTTTTATACCATACTTCGCCGGTAGTTTCTTGTGGAAACACTTAACACCTTCTACCCCATAAGTATTAAAGACACCTCCGTAGATATCATGAATAAAAAATGCATTCTTTCCGATGCTTTGTAGGTTTGTAAGCTCTGTAAAATCAACATCAATTTTAGGGCAGCCAAAAAAGGCACTCTCACCAATACTCAAAACACTGTTATCCATCTGAAGCTCTTCCAGATTGTAACAGAACATGAATGCGCTCGTTGAAATTCTAGGAACATTATTTAGTGTAACTTTCTGAAGTGTCACATCATAAATGTCCAAGCATGTAGAACAATTATCAAGTATCGAAGTATATGAGCCATCTTCCTGCTTTACACCATTGATTACCAGTTCTTCAATACAGGTAGTATTGGAACCGTTTAATTCTCTCATCTTACTCTTTGCTTCTTCTGCAGTCTTTAATGGATTGGTATACTGCATTGAATAATCATAAATTGTTGCACTACCATTTCTAAACATCATAGAAATAGTATTATTTGAAAGTGAATAATAACCATTATACTCGTAATCATACGCACTTCCTTTTGCACGATTCATATCCGTATTAAATGTCACTTTCTTAATATTCGGACAGTCTGCGAAACAAGAAGCACCAGCTCCTAATACAGACTTCGGCAACACCAGTTCACTAAACGCGGTATTTCTAAATGCGGCAAATCCCATCATAACCACACCGTCAAAATCATAAGACGACAACGATGTACAGTTTTCAAATGCACAATGTCCGATTATCTCAAAACTGTTTTTTCCGGATACACTTGTTAAAGAGGTACAATCCTTAAATGCAGCGTACATAATACTATCCTTGTACTCATTTGTCCTCTCTGCAAACGTGACAGTCTTCAATGCTGTATTTCCATGGAACAGACCCGATTGTACACTGGAAAGTCCGGACGGAACGTAAAATTCTGATATAGGAGCACCCATGCTCTTTTGTGTTTCGTTAGGATCACAGACATAACCAAATGCATTATATCCAATACTACTGAGCGAAGAATTCTTTCCTATCGTGACTGTTTTCAAAGAAGTACAGCCATCAAACGCATCGTTTAAAATATATGTACAACTATCCGGAATAACAATTGAGGTAAGTGAAGTGCACCCTTTAAACATCTCATATCCAATACCTCCACCGTCTGCATTACTTTTTGTTTTTAACCAGGTCACTTTCTTAAGAGCTGTATTACCGGCAAATAATCCGGCATATGTATTCAGTTTTTCAGGAAGTGTCACTTCCTCTATAGGCGATCCAAAGAAACTTACATCCCCGGAACTATGTGGGAGGGAAGATGGATTTTGATTTCCCTGTGTTACGTAAATATACCAACCAAACACTTCCGGTTCCAGAGTACTCAGAGTACTATTTTCTGTCACTTCAAATTTTTTCAAATTCTTACAGCCTGCGAAAGCCATATACTGTATGTTAATGACATGATCCGGAACAGTAAATGTTTCCAAAGAAGAGCATCCTGCAAACATCTGCAACGGTATTGAAAAGCTATAGGTTGTTTCGGTGTTATAGAACGTACAGTTCTCTAAAACCTCATCTCCTGCAAACAAACCGACAGCACTAGTGTTGCTAAGCGCCGTATCCGGAAGTGTAACGTTTTTTAAAGGTGCTGCATGCTTACTAAGTTCTGCCTTGTATTCAGCGTACTCTGTACCTTCACCTTGTGGTACAAGTTTGTTCATATCGGATGAATAAACATTTTTGTATCCAAAGACCTGAAAACCAAATCCTCTCAGTTTACTGTCTTTCGATGTTGTAAATGTAGTCAGTGAAGTACATCCATCAAATGCTCGACACTCAACGCTTTTAACTGAATTCGGAAGTACAACAGACTCTAATCCGGAACAACCGGCAAATGCATCGGTTTCAATATATTCCAGTTTGTCAGTTTTCAAGTCAAATGCTTTCAGCTTTGTACAACCGGCAAAAGTTCCATAAGAGATTCTTTCTAAATCCGCAAAAAATGCCGGAATCTCTGTAAGGCCTGAACCGGCAAAAGCAGCTGCTCCACAACGTGCTACCTTTCCTCCGCTAATCTTTTTAAGAGAACTACAATCTGCAAAGGCATAACCGGAAATAAACTCTGTATTATCCCCAAGTACAACCTCCTCCACAGTTGTGTTTCCAAGGAACGCACCATGTGCAATTCCGGTACAATTATTCGGTATTATCACCTTTTTACCAACTTTAGAAGAATCCGTTGCCACCAGAACAGAGCCAACAAAAATCAATCCCTGATCGTCTGAAGGATATGATTTAAGCCACTCCGGCATAGTAGTCTCATATCTGTAAACATCGGACAAACCATTGTTGTTTACATTGTCATAAAAGGAATATGGACTCTTCTTTGATATTTCTAATACACCTTCGTCCGTAAATCTTCCCCAATCCATTCTACCTATGGTATTAATTGTGGATGGAAGAGAAATCTCCCCGCATTTTTCATACTGTAATAAAGCGTTATAAGAAATGCTTTGTATTCCTTCTGCAACTACAATTTTCTTTACAATCGGCTCCGGTTCTTCCCCCGGCGTCTCCGATACAGTAGTAGGACTTGACTGTATCTGTTTAATTCCCTTTACAGTGTAAGTCTTTTCTTCATAAGTGAACTGCGAAGGCACAAATAACTCTCCGTTCTCCAACGTAGCGCCATCTTCAAACGTTACATTTAAGTAACCGTCCTCCAAAACATCACCGGTCTCGGTGTCTGTTATTCTGGAATATTGGTACACTACATGGTTTGGTGTCTCCACTCTCACAGTTTCTTCAGTTGCCGTATCATCTGCCCCGTAGTAGGTTTCCTGACTATCTGTCGTTACTACAGAACCTTCCGGCACTGTCTGCGGATTTGTGCTTGTAAAAGCATTTGCACTGTCCGGCTTTGTAAGCACAACGGAAACAGCTGTCATAAACACAAATGCTACTACATACGACGCAAATCCTTTTAATTTCTTCATCATTATCCTCTCTCCTTTCTGTTATTTATTTATATTAAATTCCAACCAGATGCTTTACAAAAGCAACCAGGCCTTCATCAATATAAACCCTTTTCAGTTTGTGTGGTAGTGTCTTTTGGTTATCAATGTCTGTAATAACCGGTCTTCCCCAGGCTACCAACAGACTCATAACCATATAATAAAGATTAATTAACAACCAGAAAATCAGAACACTATATGTATATGTGTTCTCCCTGATGGAAAGATTGAAAATATTAATCAGTGACCAGACAGAAACTACAATTCCCAAAAGAAACGGTAACATATACAGTAAATTACTGTTCTTTTTGCTAACAGTATCCTTTCTCGTCACTTTAAACTCTTTCTGTTTAAACCCGATACTCTCAATCAACACAGGAATCAGCAAATACGGGAAAAATGTATTCTCATAAATATTGGTCCATTTTGTATTTCGTACATTTCCTGAAAACCGATGTACACAAATCTTGGTGCAAAGATACATCGGGAGCCAGAACATCAATACTTCTTCAATTCTACACTCCACGGCTACGATTCCAAACAATGCAAACGCAACCGGTGCAAAAAAATACATTAGTCGTTTACAGGAATTGTACCAGTAACTGATACTTGTAAAATAATTGATTTTCTGAACAAGCTTCAACTCCCTGCTAAGAAGTATATGTGCCACTTTTCCGGATTGAATACATCCTTTTGCCCATCTTCTTCTCTGTCTGATCAGGTCTCGGAAGGTAAGTGCCGGAAGTCCACCTGCAAGAATCTCCGGAATCGCGATTCCTTTGTATCCTTTTTTTTCAATCTCGATTCCTGTCGCAAAGTCTTCTGTCACAACACCGGTAACAAATCCACCAATTGACTCCAGTGCCTCACGCCAGAGCACGGCGTTCGTTCCTCCAAAAATAACGCTGTTTGATTTAATTTTGGATAATTGCACTACTCTATAAAAATAATCCTGTTCATTTGGAATATGATCCTCACTATACAGATTCTGCTGAAACAGATCCGGCTGATAAAAACTTTGCGGTGTCTGCACAAAACCGATCATATTCTCTTTTTTGTATTCCTTACGAATTCCTTTGCTGGTTTTGTTATTCAATAATTCTATATTCGTTGCAAAATAAGGAACTGTTTCCATCAAAAACTGTGGTTCCGGTATCATGTCCGCATCAAATACTACAACTAACGGCGAATCTGAATGCTCCAATGCATAGTTCAGATTACCTGCCTTGGCAAATTCATGCTCTTGTCTTGCTAAATAATTTACGCCAAGCCTTTTTGCCATCTGCTCTACTTCTTTGCGATTGCCATCATCCAACACATATACATGTACACGTTCTTTTCTTGCATACTCCATCTGTACACAGGCTTTCACCGTCTTCTCGAGAAGTTTGCACGGCTCGTTAACCGTTGGAATCAAGACGTCTACATCCGGAAAGCGTTTTGCGTCCATATTGGGCTTTGGAAGCTTGTTTGCACCGTAGTCGTACATATTATAAAAATGTACCGCCATTTCCAATAATCCTATCAACTCTGCAACAAACAAGAGTGTCCAGAATATATAAGAAGTCACCGGCTTTTCATACGGAACGGTACGCACTGCTCTCCAGACCAGGTATACAAACGTCAGTAATAACGTCCAAAAAATCCAGAATTTGTTCCAAAATATTTTCTTCTTCATGTTTCTCCCCCGAAATTTTATTGCTTCAGCGAATCGAAAAGAACCTCTCCAACATCTGTCAGGTCCTCTTTCTTCCACGCAGAAAGTTTATGACAATCCTTTTTAATGGCAGAATACACTTCATCCTTATTGGATAGTGACCAAGCCATAAAGGAAATTTTATTTTCTCTTAAATAATCCGAAAAATTTCTTCCAAGTGCCAGTGCTTCTTTCGTAGCACCCTCTTGCATATCTTCGCTTCCGATTCCCCACTCTGACACACAAACTGCCAACCCGGCTTTCTTCGCACCTTCAAACACTTTCTCGTATCTGTCATCGTGCAGTCCCGCATAAAAATGAAATGCGTACATGATATTATCAAACGGAACCGGCGTCCGGTATACCTCTAACCCAAAGTTATAACAATACCCCGGAGTTCCAACGATAATAACAGCATCCGGTGCATTTTCCCGGATAACCGGAATGACCTGATTGGCATAGTTTAAAATATCGTCCCAGGTTGTTTCACCGTTTGGTTCATTGCAAATCTCATAGATAATCGCCGGATCATTGCCGTAGTGCTTCGAAATCTCTCCAAAGAAGTTCTTTGCATTCTCAACATATTTGAGCGGATTAGCATCCTCGAGCACATGCCAGTCCACTACGGCATACATATCATTTGCCTTTACATTCTCAATGGCGGAATACATGATTCCGGTATTGGTTGCACTGTTTACGTTATAACCGGTATCCGGATTCTCTGTATACATTGCGATACGAAAAACATTAGCACCGTAATCACGAGTGCTTCTGATTGATTTGAAAGATGTGTACTGCGGATACCACATGATGCCGTGACTACTCATGCCACGTAACCACATAACATCTCCATTCTCATCCTTCAGGGAACCGTCTTCCAGACGTAGTCTGCCGTGTACGCTGACACCATCTGCACAATTATCCCTATATTCTTCAGAGGCAACCTTGATTGCGGTGCTTTTTTTCTGCTTTTCTTTATAATGTTTTATCATAAGACCTTCTGCAATACTTACACATCCAAGTACCAGAACAAATACGACAAGTATTGCAACTATGATAATAATTCTCTTACTGTCTTTTTTCATACTACCCATTCCACGCAGTTTCAATAAAACCGGTGCCTCTCTCCTGCAATTAAACACCCCTTATCATAGCATAATTTCTACGAATTATCAATATTATCCAAGTATTCAACCTGTATTTTCTAACAAAAAAGCTTTTTTAAACAAGCTTTTTTTTTAATAAATTTCTTGTAAATTCTTGTCACACATGATAAAATTCAAAAGCTGGATTCATCATCTGTTATGGTTTTCTATAATGGAAAACGAATTCAAAGCAGATATTCAAAGGGGGATTTTTATATGGAACAACAAGTAGAAATGTATGAAGAAGAATTAAACCAAAAGAAATATGGCAACATTCCTTTGGGCGTGCTGGGTGCATTAATCTTTTCACTCGGCGGAGTTGCTTTATATCTCATTTTATACTGGGCAAATTTCATTGCCTGGATTTCAGGATTTGTGATGTATACGCTGGCAGCACTGGGATATGGTTTATTTACCAAAACTAAGGATAAACCTTCTTTTCTTAATGTACTCATACCGGGTATCATTACTGTAGTTATGATACTGGTTTCGGAATTACTTGGATTATCAATAATTGTCCACAATGAGTTAACCGCTGAGTATGGAAACATATCTTTCTTAGAAACACTTTCCTTAATACCTTACTATCTGGAAGACGAAGCTGTTCTTTCCGCTGTACTGGAGGATGTCGGCTTCATGTATTTAATGGGTATTATCAGCGTCATCTATACGGTCCGAACACGTTTAAAACGATAAGCACTTTTTCAAACAATAAAACACGTCAGGATGCTATGCCACTTCCAATAGTTCACACTATTGCATAACTTTGGAACGCGGATACATCCTGACGTGTTTTCTATTTGTAATTTTACCTTTACGTTATATCATCCTATCGTTTTATAACCTCTGCAATGAAATCGAGAATACGCTCTTTACGATTCCCCTTGTAGCGGAATGATCTTGCCCTTCGTACCGCCATTTTTTGAAACTTGGAAAGTCGCCCTTTCATTTCCTCTAAGCTCAGCTCTTCAAAACTCAGGCGTTCTTTGGCACTATGTGTCGTCTCAATTGCCGATTCCACCAGATTTTCCATTCGTGCATTAAAGCCTTTTTCTACGCGTTTTGCAATTCGCTCCAGATTAGCAAGCGCGGATACCGTAAGCGTAAAGTCTACGAAAAAGACCGCTACACATACCAATGACAAACCCTCCATCCATATAGGCGAAAGTTTCATTACTATATGTTCTACCCAAGGTGCTATGTAATTCACAACCAGTATTCCGGCAACGCCAAATCCAAGACTTGAAAAAAGACTGATACGTCCTTTTATATTAAACGGTAGACGACTGTAATCCCACCATACTGCATGAAATACATTCTCCAGAACCGTCGCCGTAACGTACTCCATAATTGCGCTTCCAATCACTGCAATGATAAATACAAGTACCATATCCAGATAAACCGGACCGATAACTTTTACATCGGCATACGATTGGATTCCACTATATCGAAATATATCATAGATCAGTATTGCCCCTACACCATAAATCGGACAAATCGGTCCGTAGAGAAATCCTCTCTCCTGCCATTTTCCGGTCTTGATGGTGCAAAATATCGATTCATAAATCCACCCCAGAAAACTGTATACAATAAACAAGCATACGTAACTGCTAATCCACATTTTTCTCCCTCTTTTTCATCCTTATCGACATAAAGGCTTCCAAACTTATATTATCGTTCAAACACTGTTTCTTTCAGCGAAATATACTTATCCGCCATACATACAATCCAGGCCTCTTTACTCTTTGGAATTCTGGTAAGGTTTAACGGCCACATATGACAACGGATAATCTCTTCTTCTTTCTTACCGATATCAAAATATTTGATGGCATTGTTCGCTGCACGATCTGCATGAATAAAACCATGCAAATTATGTGTTCCGTCATCTTCATTATGCCAGTCATACAGATAGAAATCGTGAAGCATGGCACCTCTAAGCAGCGCCTCTTCATCCACTTCAAACGGAATATGCTTGCGGATTGTATAGCTCAAATCCGCCACCCGACAGCAATGCTCGTAAGTTGAAATCCGACCGTGCTGCACATAGTTTTTCATCTCACATACCTTATCGTTGTTCTTTAAATTGCCAAGAACCTTATCAATATGGTTTCTGTCCTTTTGTTCCACCAAAGCAAAACAACCGTCCTTTCTGTTCATAACAAACTAACACTATAATCTAAATGCAAATGTAAATTCGTCTCCGGCTTTAAATGTACCATCTGTACTTTCCGTTACCAAAAACACTGCCTTATCCTCTTCCAGAGAAATCTCTCCTTTTAGCGTTTCCTCATATGTTTGGAAAACAATCTTGTCACCATCTTGCGTAGCGGTTCCTTCAAGACTTCCGACTCCGTCAATATTTATTTTGGCTACATATCCGCTTTCCATACTGTCCGTAATATACAAAATGTCTTTGATTGCGTTGTTCTCATAGTTCAAAAATTTTTGTCTAATGTCATTGTTTGTATACTCTATGGTTTCACCATTGTCTTTCGCATACTGTGATGCTAATTTATAGACGCGGTTGCGCATTAAATCTGCTTTTTCCTGCGCATACAGCATCGGATAAATAGATCCGTCACTGTAATCCTGCAACATATCCTCAAGGAATGGATCTACAACCTTGTTCCAGGTATCCTGCTCTGCCTTTATCTCGTCACTAAGGCTGTCTCCTATCTCATCCCACAAAGTGTCAAGTTCTTCCTCCCACTTTTCGCAGTACGCTCCGGCTTTCTCACTCATTTCCGCTTGGGAAACATCTTCTTTCTTGGATGCCTCGTACTCTTCATCCACTTTTGTCATCACTTCCAGTTCCTCCATCACCTTCGAAACAAGATTGGATGACGCATCTTCTGCCGGTTTCTCCTGCTTGCCGCATGCAGACAATACAAATATGCTAATTACGAGTAATCCTAAAAGTTTTTTCATTTTCTTCCTCCTTTTATACGCATTAAGGAAAAGGCAAATGCCTTTCCCTTAATATATGTAGCTTTCTTTCAGTTTTAAATGATGATGTTTTGATACTTGGGTATTATAACAAATATCAAACGCAAAAACAAGAAAGAAAAACGTGCTATATTTATTTGTCTGCTCTCGCTTTTGCTTCTTCGATGACTCTGTTCTGAACATCTGAAGGTGAAGGCTCGTATCTGGCAAATTCATAGGAGTATTCACCGATACCTCCGGTCATGGAGCGAAGCTTGGTGGAATAACCATAAAGTTCTGACATCGGAATATCCGCTACAATCTCCTGCTTACCGTTTGGTAATGGATTCATACCAAGTACTCTTCCGCGACGTTTGTTGAGATCTCCCATAACATCACCTGTGAAATCATCGGTTACCACAACTTTCAGAGAAGCAATCGGCTCAAGCAAAATAGGGGTTGCTTCCATAATTCCCTGTTTGAACGCGAGCAGTGTTGCCGTCTTAAATGCCATCTCCGAAGAGTCTACCGGATGGTAAGATCCGTCAACAAGTGTTGCCTTGATTCCAACAACCGGATATCCGGCAAGCGGTCCTTTCAAAACGCCTTCCGCAATTCCTTTTTCTACAGCAGGGAAGTAATTCTTTGGCACTGCTCCACCAAAGATATTCTCTTCGAAAATATAAGGTGTCTCAAGATCGTGCGATGGTTCAAACTCAATATGTACATCTCCATACTGACCGTGTCCACCGGATTGTTTTTTGTGTTTACCCTGTACTTTGACCTTCTTAAGAATGGTCTCTCTATATGCAACTCTTGGTTTATCCAACTCAATTTCAACTTTATATCTGTCAAGAAGTTTGGAAACGACTACTTCTAACTGCTGGTCTCCGATTCCGTATAACAACGTCTGGAAATTCTCTGTATCGTTAACTACTTTCAGCGTCTTGTCTTCATCCATCATCTTGGCAAGTGCCTGTGAAACCTTGTCGTCATCCCCCTTCTTAACAGTTCTAAACTGCTGATAGGTATATGGCTCGGAAATTTTGGCCGGTTCATAAGAAATCATCGCTTCTTTCGTAGCGAGCGTATCACCGGTCTTGGCATCACTAAGTTTACCAATGGCGCCAATATCACCTGCGTAAAGTTCTTTCACCTCGATCTGGTTCTTACCACGAAGTACATAGATTCTTGAAATCTTTTCCTCCGTCTCTGTCCTGCTGTTTACAATGGTCTGATCTGCTTTCAGTACACCGGAGCAAACTTTAACAAGAGAAAATTTACCCATAAACGGATCTGCAATTGTCTTAAATACCTGTGCAGTCATAGGTTTATTTGCATCATAGTTTGCATCAAAAGTCTCAAGATTCTTTTGGTTGACACCAATCTTAATTCCTTTGTTCGGTGCCGGGAAGTATTTTTCGATTTCCTGAAGAAGCATTCTCGCTCCCTGTGCGTTAACTCCGGAGCCCATCAGCACCGGTACGATACTTCCATCTATAACACTTGTTCTAAGCGCTGTGGAAATCTCCAACTGTGTAAATTCTTCTCCGTTAAAATACTTTTCCATAAGTTCTTCGCTGCTCTCTGCAACTGCTTCCATCAACGCATCTCTATATGTTTCAAGATATTCCATCGAATAATCCGGAATATCGAAATCTTCGTATTCACTCATATTTGTAAAACGGCGACCTGCCATTTTAACTACATTTACAAATCCCACAAACTTCTCATTTTCACGAATCGGCAAATGGAAAGGTGCTATTTTCGTTCCGTAAAGCTCCTGCAACTTCTCCACTACTTCACGGAAACTTGCATTGTCATCATCCATATCCGTTACAAAAAACATACGTGGCAATTTTCTTCGTTCACAAATGTCCCAGGCTTTCTGGGTTCCCACTTCTACTCCGGCCTTGGCCGATACCACAATTACTGCCGCATCTGCTGCGCCTACTGCCTCTTCCACTTCACCTACAAAATCAAAGTAACCGGGAGTGTCTAATAAGTTAATCTTGGTGTCTTCCCAGATTACCGGAACTACTGAGGTACTGATTGAGAAATGTCTCTTTACTTCTTCTTTGTCGTAGTCACTGATGGTGGAACCATCCTCAACCTTTCCCATACGGTCAATCACCCCGGTAACATAAGCCATTGCTTCCACAATTGTTGTCTTTCCACAGCCCCCATGTCCAAGGATGGCAACATTGCGGATCTTCTCATACTTGAATGTGTCCATAGTTCTTCCTCCTATTCATTTTGTGGTATTGATTGTCGTTACATCATACATTTATTTTACTAAATTTTCTGACTATATACAATACTTTCTTGTTTTATATCATACATTTTTCTTCATGATTTTAATTGTCTGTTTTAAGACAGGTGCTTTGTGGAAATTGTCAAATTTTTATCTATTTAATTTATCGCGTTAAACTTTAACGCTTTAAACTATTGACATATCCGATTCCCTGTAGTACAATCTCTTTAAAAATGTTACAATATGGGTTGGGCTATCCGCCTATGTTCTATAAAGAAAAGAGGAATTTATCATGATTATCGTAATGAAACCACAGGCTTCCAAAGAAGCAGTACAAAGAGTATTAGCAACCATCGAGGAGAATCATCTCGAAGCGCATGTATCTGACGGAACCGTCGTTACTATCATTGGTGTTGTTGGAGACAAATCCGTCCTTATGGAGAAAAATATCGAGCTCTATGATGGCGTAGATAAAATTGTTGAAGTTACAGAGAGTTATAAACTTGCCAATAAAAAATTCCACCCGGATGCTTCTGTTGTCAAAGTCGGCAACACTACCATCGGCGGCGATGAACTTGTCATCATGTCCGGTCCTTGCGCTGTAGAAACCGAAGAACAGGTTATGCAGACCGCACTTGCCATCAAGAAATCCGGCGCACAGATTCTTCGCGGTGGCGCATACAAACCAAGAACTTCCCCATACTCTTTCCAGGGTTTAGAGACAGAAGGTTTGAAACTTATGAAACAGGCAAAAGATGAAACCGGTCTTTCTATTGTATGCGAGGTAACCAGTTTAAATGCCATTGAAAGTGCTGTAAAATATGTTGATATGCTTCAGATTGGTGCACGTAATATGCAGAACTTCTATCTTCTGAAAGAAGCCGGCAAAACCGGTCTTCCGGTACTTTTAAAACGTGGTCTTTCCGCTACTATTGATGAATGGTTGAACGCTGCCGAGTACATTATGGCAGAAGGCAATCCTAACGTTGTTCTTTGCGAACGCGGAATCCGTACGTTCGAAACTGCAACCCGAAACACACTCGACATCAGTGCAGTTCCTGTCATCAAAGCAAAGAGCCATTTGCCGATAATTGTTGACCCAAGCCACGCTACCGGTGTTCGTAAATATGTTCAGCCACTGGCTCAGGCAGCCATTGCCTGTGGGGCAGACGGACTGATGATTGAAACGCATCCAAATCCGGAAACCGCGCTTTCCGACGGACCACAGTCGCTCACTTTTGAACAGTTTGATAACCTTTGCAATGATCTTCGACCATTTGCAAAACTGATGAATAAACATTTTTAATACGGAGAAAACAAATGAATGCTAAAAAAGATTTAAAAATAGGCTTTATAGGCTTTGGACTCATCGGAGGCTCCATCGCCAAACGCATAAGAGAACTTAACCCCGATTCCTATCTGTTAGCATACAATTATCGTATTACAACCAAGAACCCTCATTTGGAGCATGCACTGGAAGAAAAATGTCTCAGCCACGTAACCACTTCTTTAGAAGATTTTGCGCAGATGGACATTATTTTCCTTTGCTCTCCGGTTCTCAAAAACATAGAATACCTGAAGAAGTTAGCCGGCATCGTTTCCAGAAATACCATTATAACCGACGTAGGAAGTGTAAAAGGTGATATTTGCAAAGCTGCCGAATCACTCGGCCTTTCTTCCAACTTTATCGGCGGACACCCAATGGCAGGTTCCGAGAAAACAAGTTATGAAAATGCATCTGCTCATCTTTTCGAAAACGCTTACTACATTGTGATTCCCGGGAAGGACGTTTCCAAAGAAAAAACAGACTTCTTCCTTTCCTTTGTAAAAGACCTGGACTCTCTTCCGGTCGTATTAACCAGAGAAGAACACGATGACATCGTAGCTGCAATCAGCCATGTACCGCATGTAATCGCATCCAGTCTTGTAAATATGGTTCGCAAAAACGATTCCGAAAATAAAATGGGCATGCTTGCAGCAGGAGGTTTCAAGGATATTACCCGTATCGCCTCCTCCTCCCCGGAAATGTGGCAGAATATCTGTCTTACCAACAAAGAAAGCATTTGCAGATTTTTAAAACTCTATAAAGAAAATATAGATGAAATGTATCAGCAAATTGTGGACGGTGATGAAAACGCTCTCATCGAGTCCTTCCGTAATTCCAAAGATTACAGAGATTCCATTTTAGATGGCGGTGCTATGGGACCAAACCGGGTTTTTGAAGTTTATATTGATATCCAGGATGAACCGGGTGCAATCGCAACGATTGCAACCCTGCTCGCAACGAACGGTATCAGCATCAAAAACATCGGTATTTTACACAACCGCGAATACGAAGACGGTGTATTGCGCCTGGAAGTTTACGATCAACCTTCCATTGAGAAAGCAATTACCATCTTCCACAAACATCACTACACAGTATTCGAAAGAAATTAACCGCAACCCACCAACCATTTGTAACGATTATTATAAGAACGATAAAGAGGATGAATCACATGAAAACCAATGCTTTAAAGGGTGAAATCATTACCCCCGGAGACAAATCCATCTCGCACCGCTCTATTATGTTCGGTGCCATTTCCGAAGGAACTACTGAGATATCAAACTTTTTACAGGGTGCAGACTGCCTTTCCACAATATCCTGTTTTCGAAAAATGGGCATTGAAGTGGAAGAAAAAAAGGATCTGATTCTGGTTCACGGAAAAGGGCTTCATGGTCTTAGTGCACCCTCTGACATTCTTGATGTAGGAAATAGCGGTACAACTACCCGCCTGATGTCCGGAATACTTGCCGGTCAAAGCTTTACCTCCTGCATTACCGGAGATGAATCCATACAGACTCGACCGATGAAACGAATTATCACCCCGCTTTCCATGATGGGGGCTGATATTATAAGCGAACGAGGAAATGATTGTGTGCCACTTCGTATTACCGGAACTAACTTAAAGGGAATTCACTACAATTCACCGGTTGCAAGCGCACAGGTAAAATCCGCAGTTTTACTTGCCGGTCTTTATGCAGACGGCAAAACAAGCGTGACGGAACCGGCACTATCCCGCAATCATTCCGAACTGATGTTAAAAGGGTTTGGCGCAGAGCTTACCACAGATAACACCACCGTTACTATCATGCCCAATCCAAAGCTTACCGGTCAGAAAATTGTCGTACCGGGAGACATTTCCTCTGCGGCATATTTTATCGCAGCAGCACTGATTGTTCCGGGTTCGGAAGTAACAATTAAAAATATAGGCATTAATCCGACCAGAGATGGTATTCTGAGAGTCTGCGAAGCGATGGGCGCCAAAATTGAATACAGCAACCGACATGACTCCGGTGGTGAACCTGTGGCTGATATTACCGTGTCCTACTCCTCTCTCACCGGTACAAAGATATGTGGAGATTTGATTCCAACTCTAATAGATGAAATTCCTATTATCGCGATTCTTTCCTGCTTTGCCAAAGGCACAACCGTTATTGCCGATGCCGCAGAGTTAAAAGTCAAAGAATCCAACCGTATCGATCTTATGGTTCAAAACTTAAAAGCAATGGGCGCAGATATTACCGCTACCGAGGATGGTATGATTATCAACGGTGGCAGACCACTTCATAGTGCAACTATCGAGACAAAGAAAGATCACCGCATCGCTATGTCTTTTTCCATTGCAAATCTATGCTGTGAGGGAGAATTAAATATTCTCCACAAAGACTGTGTAAACATTTCCTATCCGGAATTTTATCAGGACCTTGCAAGTCTGAAGCAATAAAAAACAGGCTATAAAATATGTTTCAACATACATATTTTATAGCCTGTTTTATTATTTGTTATTTATTTTCGATTCGCTTTCTTGACGCAGCTCTGGTAAATCTCACTGCCTGCTTTATATTCTCAATCTCAACCCGATAGTAAGAACCGCCGTACTCACCGTCTACCGTCCACGAAAACGGAGTTTTTGACTCCAGTTCAATTTTGCTTGTGCGGAACGATTTGATATACTCACACTTCTTATCCCTGGTTAACAAAGCATTTACTATCGCCTGTAATTCAAGCGGATTCTCCGGATTCTTAATGAGCGTTACTTCGAACAATCCATCATCAAGTTTGGGTCTCTTCCCAACCAGCCCTTTAAAGCCACCGACAGAAACCGTGTTGGTAACCATACCGAATATATAATCATCCTCCAAAACCATTTCTTCGGTTGTGATTTTTAAGTGCTGAAATTGAAGATTGGGAACTTTGCTCACTCCATCCAGAAAATAAGCCATCTTACCAAGCATATTTTTGGCTGTCTGAGAAGTTTCATACGCCACATCTGTAAATGCTCCGAATCCGGCGATATAGTTAAAATAATCTCCGTTCAGACTTCCGATATCACAAGGAAATTCCTCTCCTTCCACAACGATTTGTGCCGCCTTCATCATATTCTTAGGAATCTTTAAGCTGGAGGCAAAATCATTTACCGTACCGGTTGGGATGTATCCGCATCGAGGTCTTTTCTCTTTGTCAATCGTCATAATCCCGTCCGTTACCTCATTTAACGTGCCATCTCCACCGGAGCAGACGATATAATCAAATTCCCCGCCTCTTTCCGTCACGATACGTGTGGCATCTTTTGCCTGAAGTGTAGGATATACACATACCTCGTATTCCGCTTTCACAAATATCTCTAAAATAGCGGATAGCTTCGTCCTGATTGCCTCTTTTCCGGCTCTTGGATTATATATAAAAAGCATTTTCTTCATAATTAAAACTCACTTACCTTTTTGTGCGTATCTGAGATGACACACTTAAAACAATTCCGACTTCCGCCACCATTACTGCCACCGAAGTTCCGCCGTAACTTATGAACGGCAACGGGATTCCGGTCGATGGTATGGAATTCGTAACTACAGCTATATTGATAAGTACCTGAACCGCAAAATGCGCAAGAATTCCGGTACACACCAGTCCGCCAAACAAATCCGGCGAATTAATTGCTATGATAAATATTCTCCACAAAAACAACGCAAATATTACGATAACCGTAATTGCCCCAAGAATACCGAGTTCTTCACAGATAATACAGAAAATCATATCATTAAAGGCTTCCGGCAAATATCCCAGTTTCTGAAAACTTCCACCAAGTCCCGTTCCGGTAAGGCCTCCTGACGCAATCGCATATAATCCCTGCAAAATCTGAAATCCCTTTGGATGTGTCTCAACATTTCTCCAAATTTCGATACGTTGTGCTCGGAATCCTTCTCCAAGTAAAATGTAGGCAAATCCAAGCAACCCGACTACAAGAGCAACGATTACAAAATATCTTTTCTTCGGACTCGCCACAAAACAAACCGCAATCGCAATAAATGCAATTACAATCGCTGTACTCATGTTCTCTTTACCAACCAAAACAATCATCGGTAAAATGTATACACCGATTCTCACAAGTCCGCTGAATTTACTCATTTCCTTTGGTGCCTTATTAATCAGATATGCTGTAAATACCGCAACTGCCACTTTTGATAAGTCAGAAGGCTGGAATGTACCAAGCGGTCCTGCATCAATCCATCGTCTTGCATGGTTGATTTCCACTCCAAAGAACAGGGTATACAGCTGTAACAACAGACACGCCACATAAAACCAGGTTGCAAGTGAATGTTTAAATATAATCGTTTTCTTTCTCAGAAAAGAATAGTCAACCTTGGAAACCACAAGCATACCAATTACCCCCAACACAGCAGACAGTGCCTGTCGTTTGAGGTAATAGGTCGAATCACCTTTGACAACTTGCGCATTATAAGAACTGGTACTATAAATCATAACCAGCCCAAACACGACAAGAATAATTGTCAGAAAAAGCAACGTATAATCATAATAATCATATTGAGGTACTCTTGATGACCTTGCTCTGCTACCGGTTTGTTCCATCAGGGTCTTCCTTTCAATCTGCTTACTTCATTTCCTTTACATAATCCTTAAACATACGTCCACGCTGTTCATAGTTATCAAACATGCCCCAGCTTGCACAGGCAGGTGATAACAACACGGCATCTCCCGGCTCTGCCGCTTTTGCGCTTACTTCTACGGCTTCTTTCAGGTCTTCTACAAATACGTAATCCGTAAATCCACATTCTTTTGCCTGTTCTGCTATCTTTTCGCGCGTAGCACCAAGCAACACAAGTTTCTTTACTTTACCGTCAAAGCTCTCAATCCACTCTTTGTAATCCGATCCTTTGTC
Source organism: Lachnospiraceae bacterium (assembly GCA_024698865.1). GTDB lineage: Bacteria > Bacillota > Clostridia > Lachnospirales > Lachnospiraceae > JAILQS01. Next base: position 20,041 of record JAILQS010000015.1, read on the forward strand.
ATAGCCGCCACCAATCAAAATCGTAGGCGTAACCATTGCCTGAATTCCTTTGATTGCAGCATCCGGATTGGTTCCTTTGGAATCGTTGTAGTATTTTACTCCGTTGATCTCGTCAACATACTCAATTCTATGTTCTACCGACTCGAAACGCATTACGGTTTCGCGGATATTCTCCATTGGTACACCGATATGATAAGAAATAGCAATCGCAGCCATTACATTTTCATAATTATGCTTACCAAGCAACTGTAAATCGTCTTTATTGCAAACAATCTCTTCTTTGCCTTTTTCACGATATACAAAATCGCCGTTTGCATTCATGAAAATGCCTTCCTCGAGTGCTCTCTCACTACTGAAGAAAAATACTCTTGGACGAAGTGACTCTGCCATCTCTCGAAGTATCGGGTCTTCATAGTTCAAAACACAAACATCATCGAGTTCCTGATTCAATGCGATACGTTTCTTTGCGGCAATATAATTCTCCATCGTATGATGGCGATTCAGATGGTCCGGTGTAATATTTAAAATTGCGCTGACTTCCGGTCTGAAATCGTGTACGGTCTCCAACTGAAAACTGCTAATTTCTGCGACAGTAATTGAACTGCCTTTTGTTTTCAGAACCATATCAGTGTATGGAGTTCCGATATTTCCAACAATATAAACGGAAGTATAATAGTCTTTCATTATCTCGCCAACCAAAGAAGTCGTAGTTGTCTTTCCGTTGGTTCCGGTGATGGCAGCCATACGACCTTTGCTAAACTGGAAACCAAGTTCGATTTCTCCCCATATTGGAGCATGTTTCTTTAACTCTTTGATATAAGGCAAATCGGTTGGTACTCCCGGGCTTAACACTACCAGTTGAATACGATCCATCTGTTCCTTGCTAAGATCCCCGATTACCACTTCTACTTCCACATTTTTAGGAAGCTTTGCTTTAATCTCCTCTACGTTTTTCTTTGGATTGCTTTCCTGCAAAATAATATTGGCTCTTTCGCCCGATAAAAGTTTAACCGCTGCGATTCCGCTGATTCCACTTCCTACAACTAAAACATTTTTATTCTGTAACTCCATAATTTCCCTCATTTCTGTTTTACTCATATATACAAACTAAATGCCTGCCAGTGCCACAAGACAAAGGAGCGCCGTAACAATTGAAAATACTGCAACAACTCTCGTCTCTGACCATCCACAAAGTTCAAAGTGATGATGTATCGGTGCCATCTTAAAAATTCTCTTTCCATGTGTTAATTTGAAATATCCTACCTGAAGTATTACAGAAATTACTTCTACCAGATAAATCAAACCAACAATCGGGATGAAAAGCGGCATTTTAAGCAAATAAGCTGCTCCCGCTACAAATCCTCCAAGTGCGAGAGAACCCGTGTCTCCCATAAATACACTGGCCGGATGTACGTTGTATACTAAAAAGCCCAAAAGACTTCCGGCTACCGCACAGGTAATCGGAGAAATTCCACTGTTTACACCGATTGCCACAACAGTAAAAAAGGTGGCAACCAAAGCGGTGACACTGGAAGCCAATCCGTCCAGACCGTCGGTGAAGTTTACTCCGTTTACGGTTCCGATTACGACAAAGAACAACAGTGGGATGTACAGCATCCCCATATCTACACTCTTATGTATAAACGGAACTAATAATTTGGTGTCAAACCCAAGTACCTCCATCAGATAATATGCAAATACTCCGGTTACTACAATCTGCAGCGCCATTTTCTGCCATGCTCTAAGTCCCAGGGAACGTTTCATTACGACTTTTATATAATCATCCAAAAGTCCAATCAGTCCAAAGCCAAGCGTAAGAAATAACACCGGCACAACTTCTTTATTACCCGGAATGTAAATCACAGATGTAATGACCACACTAATCAGTATGATAATACCGCCCATCGTCGGTGTACCACTCTTTTTCAAATGTGCCTGTGGCCCGTCGTCACGTACGAACTGTCCAAACTTTAAGCGCTTTAAAAACGGTATAAAAAACGGACAAAGACCCACACAAATTGCAAATGCTAGTATTACCGGAATCACAATATTCAAACTCATTTATCTCACCTCGTAATTTTTTAACTAAAATATTATATTGCATTTTCAGTATAGAATCAAGACGTCATTTTTACCCATCGCTTCCGTCGACTCCTCTTCTATTCTACCACGTTTCACTCCCACGTACGGTAAAATATTTTCAAAAATCTCTGCAATCACCGGGGCAGCAATTGTTCCTCCGTAGTATATCCCTACCGGTTCATCTATCAGAATAAGCGCAATCACTTTCGGCTGATTTGCCGGTGCAAAGCCGATAAAAGAAGAAATATATTTATTGTTGCGCCTCGGTAATTTTTCCGAAGTTGCTGTTTTCCCGCCGATTCGAAAGCCGGACAGATACGCGTTCTTTCCGGTCCCTTCACTTACAACTGACTCCAGTAGTTTACGCATCGTTTTGGATGTTTCTTTTGTTACTGCACCGGTTTTCTCAGGAAAAATCAGTTTTTCCTTCCTGCTGTGGTCTTTATCCTCCACATATAAACCAAAATGAGGCGTAACCAGTTTTCCTCCGTTTACTACCGCACTCACAGCACGCACCAGTTGCAGCGGCGTGATTTGAAAGGACTGCCCAAAGGAAATAGTCGCCAACTCCACTGCTTTCACATTTTCCGGTCTGTGCATAATAGAACCCGCTTCCCCCGGAAGATCCACCCCTGTTTTTTCAAACAAACCAAGTTTTCGAAAATGCTTATACATGCGCTGTATTCCCAGCCTTGCCCCAATATCCATAAATACCGGGTTGCAGGAGTTCTGAATGCCCTGTACGAACGTTTCGCTTCCATGCCCGCCTGCCTTGTGGCAGCGTATTCTCCGATCCTCTACGACACGATACCCCGGACAGTGAAATGTATCCGTAAGCTTCACGACGTTTTCCTCCAAAGCAGCCGTTGCCGTCACGACCTTAAACGTAGAACCGGGTTCGTACGTATCACTGATAATAAAATTACGCCACATTTCATTTAACAACCTGGTCTCTGTTTTCTTGGACATTTTGTTCGTGTGGCTGGCCGCATATTTCCTTTGCATACTCTTTTTTAGCATATACGGTTTATTCAGATTAAACTCCGGCTCATTTACCAGGGCATATATTTCCCCATTTTGTGGGTTCATTACAATTACCCTGACACTCCTTGCCTGCTTTGCTTTTTGCACCTTTCTTGCGGCCTGAGCGGCGTATTTTTGAATATTAACATCTAACGTCAGATATAAATCCTTCCCAGGGGCAGGTTCTTTTCTTGTCTCTGCCATTCCCTCTATCTCTATCCCGCGAGAGGTCGTTTTGGTGTAAATAATGCCACTTTCGCCGGCGAGCACGGAGTCGTAGCTTACCTCCAGACCGATAATTCCCTGGTTGTCACTTCCCGTAAATCCAATCACCTTTGACGCCAGACTGTCTAGCGGATAACTCCTCTTGTAGTCTTCATCCACCATGACCCCCTCAAGATGATATTCCCGGATTCGATCCGAGCAGTCCTTTGGAACATTAGACGCAATTTTTTCCCTTGACGATACTTTGTTGACTTTCTTTTGGACTTCTTCTTTGTCCAGGGACAACTCCTTTGAAAGAAGCCGGATTACCTTCTTTGGTTCCTTAATCTGACTATGAATGACCGATATTGTAGACACCGGCTCATTCCCTGCAAGTTCAATACCATTTCTGTCAAAGATTCTTCCACGCTCTGCTTTAATCTTTCGTTCTCTTTCATGAACCTCCTTTGCCATTGCGCCAAAATAATCACAACGGGCAAGCATTAAATATCCCAGTCTTCCAATTAAAGCAATTACAACCAGAAGCATTACCAGCATCATAAAAGCTGCCTGTCTGCGATTTGTTGTTTTGTTTGAATACATAGAAAACCTCAAGAGTCTCTCGTTTCATTCTATTAGGATACTCTTGAGGTTATGTTTCTTAATCGTTACTCTCTTGTGTGGCAGAGTCCTGCGCTCCGTCATCTTTCTGTGTGGTATCTTTGTTCGCATCTTCTTTCTTTGTAGATTTGTCTTTGTAAATGCCCAGATAAGGAAATGTTTTTTTCAAAATACGATGTGCCATCTCAGTTGCATACGTACTGTGTGCCTGTTCTTCCACGTGCGGATGATCAATTACCACATAAATCACCACCTCCGGATTGTCGGCAGGGGCACATCCGATAAATGATACCAGATAGTTTTTGGCACTACGCGGATGCTTCTCGGCTGTACCGGTCTTTCCACCGATGGAATAACCTTTGACGCCGGCAGGCGAAGCCGTTCCTTCTTCTACTGTATCCAGCAGGAACTTGCGCATCGTAGTACTTGTTTTGGCTGAAATGGTCTTTTTCACAAGACTGTCATCAATGGTCTCAATGACTGCACCACTTTCATTACGCACCTCTTTCACAACGTGAGGCGTGTAATAATATCCACCGTTTACGATAGATGAAAAACCTGCAAGCATCTGCGTCATCGTAACGGTGTTACCTTGTCCGAAGCTCGCCGTTGCAAGCTCTGTTACTTTCAGATTATCGTAGCTGAATACCGTACCTGATGTTTCACCCGGCAAATCAATTCCGGTCTTCTTACCAATTCCAAATATCTGTTCATATCGGAAAAACTGATCTTTTTTCAGTTTCTTAACAATCTGCATCATTGCATCATTACAGGATTCCATCAGGGATTCATCCAAAGTAATGTAGCCATGACCGGAGGTATTCACGCATTTGATCAGTTTCTGACTGGCTCCGTCCTTAAACTTCTCTCCTCCGTCACAGTAAAATGTGCTCTTAGTGTTTACGACGCCTTCCTCCAAAGCCGCCGCAACGGTAAACGGTTTGAAAGTAGAACCCGGTTCATATGCATCTGAAATGCAATAGTTTCTCCAGATAGAACTCAGTACCTGTCCCATCTCATCCGAAGACATTTTCTTTAATTCCTTCTCAGAGTAAAACTCTGATAAATCTCGCGGATTATTCAGATCAAAGGTTTCATTGGAGTGCATGGCAATGATTTCTCCATTGTTGGGGTTCATCATCATAACCGCAACATTTTCCGCTCCCGGTTTCGATCTAAATTTTGCAACCTCTTCTTCGACAATCTTTTGCACACTACAGTCAATGGTTGAAACGATATTATTGCCGTTTTGCGCACTCTTAACCGTTCTTTGCAAATTAAGATCCGAATCAAAATATCCGTATTCACGTCCATTTACACCGGATAATTTGTCATTGTACTGTTCTTCGATTCCCCAGGTTCCCGCATTCGTGTCTGCTTTACCGGTGAATCCGACCACTTTAGAAGCCACTTGGTTTTGCGGATACTTTCTCTTATAAGTTGCCTCAAACCAAACGCCCTTTATATTATCTTCCTTCTCTTGCATGGTTTTGAATTTATCCACCATGTCAAAAGTCAGTTCTTTATAGTTATCCATCTTAATATACCGGGACTTTTCATTTTCTTTTAATACGTCATGAAACTCTTCTTCCGTCATACCAAAACACACGGAAAGTGCATCCCGTGTTGGTTCATAATACTTCTTATCTGCATTGATGACAGAAGCATCCAGTATCAGATTATATACCTTTTCACTAATTGCCAGCACATTCATATTACGATCGTAAATCGTTCCCCTTTTATAAGGAATCTCAGAATTCACATAACTTTGCTGTGCCAATACCCGTTTTTCATAACGTTTGCCGTCCGCATAATTGATATACAGCATTCTGCCTATCAGCGACAGAAACATTATGATAACAAATAAATATACCATTCCAAGACTGGACCGCATGCGAAGCGAAAATCGTCTTATGTCCGGTCTTTTTCTCTTTTTCATTTGTCTATTCGTTTGTCTACTGTTATAACTACTCATTCAAAGAAAACCTCACATTTATCTTTGAAGCAAATGCTAGTCGTAGTTTCTCACATCTCCATACTGTCTTACAAAGTCACTTTTTTCATTCACATAACTTTTCTTCTGATTCTGTTTTGCACGAACCATACCAAGTTCTTTCGTTGCAACCTCATAAATGTTACTTAAATCAACAGATGCATCGACTATATTATATGCTTCATCATTCTGCTTCTGTAATTCTACTACCTGACTCTCGGTTTTGGCAACAGATTTACTCAAATAAGTTACATTTTGTTGTAACTGAAGGAATGTAATGCAAGTATACATCGTAATTGCAATCGCACCAAAAATAATCAAAAAAGATACCGCATCCCATCCGCCGGCTTTTTCTTTTTTCTTATACTGATGTCTTCTTGGCTCTCTGACAACTTCTCTTGTCTCCTGTTCTCTTTCTACAGGATTTAATACTCTTGCAGCTGTTCCATCTACTTCTGCTACATACTCATATCTTCTGCTTCTCGTTTTTTCAGTTGTGTGATTGAATCGTCTTGCCTCCATGCGTCCGTTCATACACTCCTCCTATCCGAATCCTAGATTCTTTCAAATACTCTTAATTTTGCACTCTTGGATCTGGAATTTGATTCCATCTCCTCCTCCGATGGTAATATTGGTTTTCTCGTAATCACCTTACCTAACGGCACTTTCTTACATACACACACCGGGAAATCCGGTGGGCATGTACAAGGATTTTCAGCCTTTTTAAATATTGTCTTTACGATACGATCCTCCAACGAGTGGAATGTGATTACACATATTCTTCCGCCCGGCTTCAAAAGACGAATCATATCATTTAATGTATCTTCTAAAACATCCAGTTCCTTATTCAATTCAATTCTGATTGCCTGATACGTTTTCTTGGAAGGATGTCCCATATTCTTTTGTACTTTCATTGGAATGGATGCTTTGATAATTTCATTCAATTCCGATGTGGTCTCTATATCTTTATCTTTTCGGTACTCTACGATGTGCTTTGCGATGTTCTTGGCAAATTTATCTTCACCGTAATCCCGAATCATCTGATAAAGTTCCTGCTCTGTGTAGTCGTTGACGATATCCCTTGCTGTCAGTTCCTGGCGCTTATCCATACGCATATCTAACGGTGCATCTGACATATAGGAAAATCCTCTTTCGTAATTATCCAGCTGATAAGAAGAAACTCCCAGATCAAGCACAATGCCGTCTACTTCTTTTACCCTTAACTGCATCAGCACCTGTTTAATCTCTGAATAATTACTCCGTACAATCGTGCTTCTGTCTCTGAATTCTTTCAATCGTTCCGTAGCTGCTGCAATCGCATCTCCGTCCTGATCAATACCTATCAGAAGTCCATACTCATTCAGACGTTTGCAGATTTCGTAAGAGTGTCCTCCGCCTCCCAGGGTGCCATCCACATAGGTTCCATCCGGTCGTATCTTCAATTTTTCAATAGTTTCGTTCAACAGAACGGATACGTGATTAAACTCCATTGTGTCTCCCCCTAAAAACTAAGTCCAAACTCAGACATATGCTCTGCAGCCTCGTCCATATTGCCATAATCTTCGTTCGCTTCCCAACGTTCCTTACTCCAAACCTCCACTTTGGAAAGAACTCCGACAAACTTCACTTCTTTTTCAAGTCCTGCCTGTGCTCTAAGCTTGGCTGGTATCAGGACACGTCCCTGCTTGTCTATTTCCAAAGTTGCTGCTCCTGCAAGGAAGTAACGCTGCAACTGTCTGGCTTCTTTTGTTCCCGGCAGACCTTTTAACTGTTCTACAAACTCTGACCATTCTTCCTGCGGATACACAAATAAGCACCCATCTAATCCCTGTGTTACAACAAAGCTTTCGCCCAGTGCTTCACGAAATTTGGCAGGTACTATGATTCTTCCCTTTGTATCAATTGAATGATCATATTCGCCCATGAACATATTGTCTGCACCAACTTTCAGAGTTTTATTCAGCAACGGAAACGTTCACCACTTTCGTGGTCATTTGAACCACTTTCCACCACTTCACTCCACTTTTGATTATATTTTAATATATTTTTGGGAATATAGCAAGCATTATTTCTAAGTAAATAGTCCTAAAATGCTGATATTTACAAGCTTTCGTATATGTTGTGGCCAATTCCCATAAAAAGCACAATCTGTTCCCAAACGTATGAAGCATTTTTTATATGGGACAGTACAAACAACTTTTTTGTGCAACAGAAAAGAGCAGGCTTTAAGAATTCATCTTAAAGTCTGCTCTACACAAAGCATCTTCACATCCGTATTAAGCTTTCGTTTTTTTTAGTTTTGTCATATTGTAAATATAGATTCCTACTGCCAGAAGCATCATTGCTCCCGATACACACATAGAAACCGGAATATTCGTATTCCAGAGAAGCAGTTGATCCGTTCTAAGATTCTCAATCCACATTCTTCCCAGACCATATCCAAACATATAAATACAAAGCAGTTCTCCGTCAAACTTCTTCCGTTTGGTGTAAAGTAAAATAATAATTAATACACCGATATTCCACAAGGATTCATATAGAAACGTAGGATGTACCAGAATAGTATCATCTACCACGTACTTGGAAAGCTCATTCGCAGAATTGGCTGACATGTGCGCTACTGCCGTATCCCACGGAAGCTTCATAGCCAACAGCGTATTCTTCGCATACCCGCCAAACGCTTCGCAATTAAAGAAATTGCCCCATCTTCCGATAATCTGTCCGGTAATAAGACCTGCAACAGCTGTATCCAGCAAAAGTCCAATCGATACCTTGCGTAGTTTGGCAAAAATAATTGCCGTCGTCACACCGCCAATTACCGCACCGTAAATGGCAAGTCCACCGTTTCTTATATACAACACACTGATTGGATTATCCTTATATTCATTCCATGCAAACACAACATAATAAATCCTTGCACAAATCACCGAAATCGGTATATCTATCAATGCCAGGTCCATGTACAAATCCGCTTTCTGTCCGGTTCTCTTTGCCTGAAACTCCGCCATAAAATACCCAAGAATCATTCCTGTTGCAATAATCATTCCATAAAACGCGATTTTGAAATCAAAAATGTAAAACCCTGACTTCAAGTTGTGAATTACAATCCCCAGATTCGGGAATTCCACCTGCACACCTGTCATATGTACCCCTCTTTCTCCTTTTCAGTTTTAAACATTAAAGCGGAATAAAATAACGTCTCCGTCCTGTACTACATATTCTTTGCCTTCAGAACGAACCAGACCTTTTTCTTTGGCAGCGTTGTAGCTTCCGCAAGCAATAAGATTGTCGTAACTTACAATCTCTGCACGAATAAATCCCCTCTCAAAATCCGAATGAATCTTACCGGCTGCCTGAGGCGCTTTGGTTCCTTTCTTGATGGTCCACGCTCTCGTCTCATCTTCTCCTGAAGTAAGATAACTCAGAAGGCCAAGCAAGTCATAACTTGCCTTAATCAGCTTGTCCAGTCCCGATTCACTGATACCAAGCTCCTCTAAGAACATTTTCTTTTCCTCGTCATCCAGCTCGGCAATCTCTTGTTCAATCTGTGCACAGATAACAAATACACCGGCACCTTCCTCTTTGGCATAAGCTTTAACTTTCTTTACAAACTCATTGCTTTCACCCTCATCTGCCAGGTCTTCTTCTGTAACGTTGGCAGCATAGATGACCGGTTTATATGTAAGAAGATTCAAAGAAGCAATCAGCGCCTCCTCATCTTCATCCTGCATTTCAAAATTCTTTGCAAGTTTGCCTTCCTCTAAAAAAGCTTTCAAACGATTCAAAATCTCAACCTCTTTGGCAAGATCTTTATCATTGCGCGCACCACGACTGCTCTTGGCAATACGACGGTCCAGAATCTCGATATCGGAAAATACAAGTTCCAGGTTAATCGTCTCAATATCACGCAAAGGGTCGATTGAGCCGTCAACGTGTACAATATTAGCATCTTCAAAACAACGAACAACGTGAACAATCGCATCTACCTCACGAATATTGGAAAGGAACTGATTACCAAGTCCTTCTCCTTTGGAAGCACCCTTAACAAGTCCCGCAATATCTACAAATTCAATCGTAGCAGGTACGGTTTTCTTAGAATGATATAAGTCTGTCAGAACCTTTAATCTCTCATCCGGCACCGGTACGATTCCCACGTTCGGGTCGATGGTACAGAATGGGTAGTTGGCAGATTCTGCTCCTGCCTTGGTAAGCGAATTAAACAATGTACTTTTACCTACGTTAGGTAAACCAACGATTCCTAGTTTCATAATATCTTATATCTCCTTTAAATAACTTCTTACTCAAATAGAAAGTTTCACTCTTCCTTGTCAAAACTTTCATACAGCAATACATATTCTACCACATCAAGTAAGAAATGTCATTTCTTTTATTGTTTAATCCGAATATCCGTCAGTGCCACCTGGTCACCGGTCAACGCCACATATACCTCCTTCGCACTATCCTTCAACACGAGTGTATCCTCAATCTCAATTCCAAGGTTCTTCGTAGCCAGACTTATCTTATTCCCTTTCTTTTCAAAGAAAACACGGTATTCCATTCCTTCCTTGTTCTTTTCTTTCCATGTTTCCCATCCCGGGAAATCCTCCTTCTTTTTCATCGAGAATTTGTTATCCGAAAGTTCCTTGTCACTTGACACTTCGCCGTTTACCTTAATCAAGGCATACTCCCGGTATCCCTTTCCATTTACCCGTCCGTCCTCGGAATAAAACAGTAAAATATACGGGCAATGCCACACAAGGCTGGAAGACGGAAGGCTCATGCCGTGAAAATCCAATTGAAGTTCCTCTTCTATCCTGATTCCTTCCGTTGCAGCAGAACGTGTCCGGTCCACCTGAACGTTTTTCACGTCAGATTCCATACGGTCAATATAACTTACTTTATCTGCGATTTTCCGAATGTCTCCTTCCCCAACACTTTCGCCCGGTTGCGTCACCTTGATATCTTCCAGTTTACAATTTTCTCCCGTAAGTCCGATAAATGAAGATTTCGACTGATCCGGCAACGCCACAACTGCATCCACAACTCCCTTTGCACTCTCCATTTTAATAGACAGATGATCCTCATATCTTGCTTCTGTAATTACATACAGTAAATCATCCTCCATATCCTCTTTCTCATAAAACTCTACTTCCATATTTCTTGCCTCACTGGAGACAAAATGTCCATCAAACCAGATTTCGCCATACTCCAGATAATGATACGCTTCCATCGTTTTTTCATTATCGTGCCAATGTCTGTCGTAGGAGTCAAACAATAGTATTGACGGTGCTGCAAACTTACCTTCAGCTTCTCCAAACAAATCCGCGTGAAATTCTATCTTTGTCACCCGTGTTGACATCGGTATTCCAACCGACACATGCTCCTTATATTCTTTACAAATAATTTCCTTTTCAACTTGTACGAGTTCACACTTTTCCGTAGCACCATTTTCTTCATCCATAATTGAAATCATGCACTTTACCACATCCGGATCAAACTGCAGACCGGATTGTTTTATAAACTCTTCTCTTACCGTCTGATATGGTAACGATGCACGAAACCGTTTTTTGTGCGTCATTGTAACATACGCATCACACACAGATATGATTCTGGCTATATCCGGAATTTCTTTACCCGAAATTCCTTCCGGATATCCCTTGCCATCATATCTCTCCCGGCTGTAACGTGCACCCACCTGCAAATACGGATATTCTGTAATGTGTGAAAGTATCTCGCTACCAATCTTTGGTTTCTGTTTCACAACCTCATACTCTTCTTCACTTAATTCTTCTTTTTTCAAAATATTATCCGGCACGCCGATCATTCCAATATCATGAAGTAACGCAGCATAATACACTCTGTCACATTCCTCTTCACTTTTTCCAAGTCTTTTTGCAACTATTCTTGACAATTCTGCAACCCGCTTTGCGTGACCTTCCATGTAGTCATACTTTTTTTCCACTGCTGCCATAAAGGCTGTTGCGGTCTGATCAAAGAGACGTTTTATACTTTTTTGTTCCTTTTTCAGTTCCACCATTTCGTTCTGATGTGCAGCCACAACGGTTTCATTAATATCCAGATAAGTAAATACGTACAGCAAAATAGACACCAGTACCATCGCCATATTTACAATCGATACTCCATAATTAAAAATCTGTAGAATTCCCATTGCAATCGGAACAAAAATATAAAGCACAAGTGAAGTATAAATCAATCGACTAAATGACTTCTTATACTGGCGAATTACCGTATATTGAATCAACGGTCCAAGCACAGGAATAAAATAACTAAACAAAAATCCATGTCCTCTGTGATAATGATTCATTTCATCAAAATAATAGTACAAGCCGGTAAACTGCGAAATAATCACCAGTCCTATTTCCACCAGTGCACTAACTCCAACAAGTATCAGACGCTTTGGCAGACGCTTCACCTTACCTTCCACCCAAAGCAAATCACTCAAAAACATATTAAACCCGAAAATAATCCCCGCAGTCAGTGTATATACAAAGAAGTTACTGACACGTACCAGAATATACCCGGTTTGACTTGTATCCCCCGAGTAAATATATGCCAGCCGATCAAAAAACAAAAGAAATGTTGCAACAAATTCCATAAAAATCAGGATTCGCTTTCTTCGCTTCTCCAGAAACCTCGTTACAAACAACAAAAGCCCAAAGGTCATGCAGGCAGCAGAAAGCGCAAGCATAATATCTAACTGATACGTTCTTATCAAATCAAACATGTGTATTTCGCCCCTTTACCTAAGATTTTTCACCATTTCTTCCATTCCATCCCAATCAAAGACTTTCAGCATTTTGCTCAATTCTTTCATTCGCTTTGCATCTTCTTCCAAAAGTCTGTATTGCAAAACCTGTTCGAGTATCATTTCTACTGCATCATAATCCATCTGAGGAATTATTTCCGCAAGCGCTATATATGCCTCTTCCAGTTCCTCTTTTGGAATCATTTCAAGCGTTTGCTTGTCTTCCTCTTCTTCTCTCAGACGTTCCAGTTTCTTTTCAAAGCCAAGATAGAGTTCCAAAAATCTTCCGGTATTTTTATGAATGAATTCCTCATCCCGTCTCTTGCCTGCATCTTCAAGACTTTCTGCAAACTTTGACAATTCCCCGGCTCCTATGATACGGGCAGAACTTTTTAAGGCATGAACTTTAATTGTATAAAGGCTGATATTACCACTTTCGTAGGCATTGCTGATCACCTTTGCATTTTCCTCTATCAAATCAAGGAACATATGCAAGGAGTAAATATAATTGGAAATGCCACCTGAATTTTTGATTCCTTCCTCTACCAAAATTCCTTCGGTATCATAGATCCACAAAAGCTGCTCCGGCAGTTCCTGTATTTCCTCCACTATATCTTCCCTCGTCGGCTGTTCCATCATTTCCTTAGGAAGATGCTTCATAATTGTCTTTTCTAAAAGTTCACTCTCCACCGGTTTGGTCAGATAACCGTCAAACCCTTTTGAAGTATAAAACTCTTCACCCATGGTCGAATTCGCTGTCAGCGCATAGACCGGAAGGTTTGGATAATTCTCTCGAATTTTAGAAAGCGTTTCGATTCCGTCCATTCCCGGCATCATATGATCAAGAAAAACAACATGAAAGGCGGTATCTTTTATCTTTTCAAGCGCATCCTCGCCACTATTCGACGTTGTTACAAAAACTTTGGTTGCCTTTAGCAGTCCCTTGAACACATTTAAATTCATCGGATTGTCATCTACAACGAGAATGTCCGCATCCGGTGCAATAAATTGCGGTATGTAAGGCCCCTTCTTTGCACCCTCATCACGTTCTAAGAATGCACCTAACGGTGTCGCATCAATAATTTTCTGGTGCACTGAAAGAATAAACTCTGAACCTTCTTTGTAAACACTTTCGCACCAAAGTTCTCCACCCATCATATTTGCAAATTTTTTTGAGATATCAAGTCCAAGTCCGGTTCCCTGAATTCCGCTATTTTGCTCTTCATCCAGTCGTTCATAAGCAGCAAACAGTTTGTCCATATCTTCTGCCCGGATACCCATACCTGTGTCTTTTACCAGAAAACGTAGTCCGGCGATATCATCTTTTCGTTCCTCCATCGTTACGCTTAAACATAACCCACCGGATTGCGTGTACTTAACAGCGTTTGTCAAAAGATTTAAAAGTATCTGTTTGATTTTGCCTGCGTCACCATACAAACGCTTTGGCAAAATTTCATCAACAACGACATCAAAACTAAGCTCCTTTTCCGTACTTCTTGCACGAATCATAGAAACTACTGAACGAAGCATCTCCAAAACATCATATTCCTGTTCCACCAGATGCATTTTACCGGATTCAATTTTGGAAATATCGAGCAGGTCATTTACAAGTCCTAATAACGACTCTGAAGCATTTCGTATATCCATAGAATAATGAATCATCGCCGTATAGTATGCTTTTGGTACATCTGCCGCACTCTCACGCATCACCATCTCATTCATACCCAGGATTGTATTAATCGGGGTACGAATTTCATGCGACATATTGGCAAGAAATCTCGACTTGGCAAGATTCGCCTGTTCTGCTTCTTCCTTTGCCTGTCTTATTTCCTCGTATTGCCTGCTGATAACAGTTGACTTCATAACTCTAAAGACAATAAATCCTGCAAATAATACCACAAACGAAAATATCATTAATCGAAAAATTAACAACTCTCTAAGTTTTGGTTTTTTTAAAACCGGATAGGTGTCATCCTGCAACACTTCTCCTGTCACTTTATCCAATATCTGAATATGGAGTATGTAATTACCGTAAGGAAGTCCGGTATAATCAAGCGACAACAGTTTACTCTTATATGCCGTAATACCGTCGTCCTTTCCCCCTTCCAGATACAAATGAATCATCGGATCCGTCATTGTATAGTCCAAGACGGAAGCAGCAATTTGAATACGACCGTCTGTCGCCGGCAACTCATATACTCCTTCTTCATTTGGAAGTATCTTTTTATCATCACAGTATACCGATCTCACTGAAGTCAAAATGCTTTCACTTTCCTCAAAAAACTCTTTTATATTAGCCTTAATGACGCCTTCACGTCCCGCTATATACAAATCTCCCACTTCATCTACCGAACTATAGGAATTACTCGTTATTGCGTATGGAAGTCCACTCTCTACCGTATACAGTCTGTAATCCGTTACATTATCCTGAAGCATTTCGTTTACATGCAGCATATACACTCCATAAGAAGAGAGAACCCATGCATTTCCTGTCTCGTCCACATGGATATCATAATTGTTATTATACGGGAAAGTGGTGACCTGTTTAATCTTCCCGTTTTTCATATATTCGATTGAGTTGGAGGTTATCAGCCAATAAACGCCTCTCTTTTTATCTTCTTCGATTCTCATTACAACTTCACTGGTAAGACCTTCATCACGACCAATCCTTACGACCTTGTCTTCCTCAATCCGATAGAGTCCGTCTCCATCCGAACCGGCAAGTATCGAACCGTCGTCCAGTTCCGCAACCGTCAGCAATACACTGTTATTGATACCGTCTTCTATTCCAACGGTTCTTGTAATCTTTCCATCCTTTAGAACAACAAGACCGCCATTGGTTCCAACAAGTACCTCTCCTGCCTTGCTAAAGGAAATACAGCGAACCTGATTATCCGGCATCCCGTTTTCAGTAGTGTAAGAAACAAAACTTCCATCCTTTTTCACACAAAGCAGCCCCAAATCATTTGTATACGTTGCAATCCATAGATTTCCATAAGAATCCTCTTTCACACAACGCACCCTTGTATCCTCCAGATATTCCGTTAATTCATTCTTTACTGCTTTCTTTTTAGAATCAAGAATTCTTAATCCGTTATCGGTACCAATATACAAAAATCCTTTTCGATAATAAACGGCATTTGTTGTCTCTCCCGGCATTTTAGCCTCACCGGTCACATCAATATAATTATTTGTAACAAGCTTCATCACACCTTGTGTAGAAGACGCGATCCACATATTTCCCTGATAATCCGAAGTCTGCATTTCTATTCCGCTATCCATCGGAATATTTGACAGTGTATGAAATTGTGCATCCGTATCAAGATATCCGACAACGCTTGTTGAAGACACCCACACACGATTGCAATCATAGCTCATCCAGTGAACACTATCTATCGGTGTCACAGATATACACGCAAGCTTATCTGCGCTTTCTCCGAATAAACCGTGATAAACTTTGCCACTGTCCGTTCCCACATATATGTATCCTGTACGCTTTGGATCCACAAGTATAGTTGTCGCCTTTCCAATCCCAAGTTCATGACTGTCGTATATTTTTGTTATTTTACAATGTTCAATAGAAAACAAAAGTCCATTTACCGTCTGGCCGTATATTTTACCATCCGCATCCGATTCCAGTTTTAGAACCCTGTCTTTATCCAACTGTTCTTCAGGAAGCGTGTGCAGTTTTAAATCCTTATCCACAAAACATACACCTGCTGTCGTTCCGATAAATATATTGCCTTCTCCATCCTCTGCAAAAACACGGATAGACGACGATGGCAGACCGTCCTTATATGTAAAATGTGTTGTCTCTCTTCCATCAATCAATACGACTCCGTTGTCATTGGTACCAATCCAGATTCGTCCTCTGCTGTCTTCCAACATGCCTCTTGCACTCGTCAGACCATCTGTTGTATTCATTCTCTCAAATACCGACCCGTCGTAGCGGATTACACCACTGTATCCGCCAATCCACATATGTCCGTCTTTTGCACCCATAAGAAACATCGCATCCGATGTAGGAAGCCCGTTGGATGCATCATATATTTCTGCACTGTAACCCGCTCCCGAAATCTGATTTGTTACGGCATAGCCTCCACCATATTCTGTAGCGCAAGCTTCTTTACTCCCAAGTACCGCACACAACAGACTTATGATTATCAAAAATGTCCTTCTCCTCATATACAACCTCCTTCTGCAAATAATCTACTTACAGAGTTTCATTGTACTTCTTCAGAATTACCTTTACCTTAGGTAAAGAATCCATAAATACCTCTACACATTTTGGATCAAACTGGCTCCCCGCTCCTTCCTGTATCATCTCAAGTGCCTTTTCAAGCGGTATGGATTTCTTATAAACACGCGGCGAGGTCAAAGCATCAAACACATCTGCAACTGCCATAATTCTTGCTGACAGCGGGATCACTTCCCCATGCAATCCTTCCGGATAGCCTTTTCCATCCCAACGTTCATGATGATAAGCTGCCATATTCCTTGCCTCCTTTAAGTAGTTGGCTCCTTCCACCGTATTAATTGCCTTTTCCATAATATGCTTGCCGGCTGTCGTATGGCTTTTCATAATTTCATATTCTTCCTCTGTCAGTTTTCCCGGTTTATTTAATATCGTATCCGATATCTGAATCTTTCCGATATCATGTAACGGTGCACTTCTTACTACATCAGAGATAAATTTCGGTGTGATTTTTTCTGCGTAATATCCCTTCTTCTTTAGTCCTTTCACAATAATCTTTACGTATGCCGCTGTTTTCTGGATATGCGCTCCGGTATCGGAATCCCGATTCTCTACCAGGTCCGCCATTGTGATAATCAGGCCGTCCTGCATTTTCACAGTTGCATCGGAAAAACGCCGGATACTGCGCATCTGCTCTGTCTGGTTAAGTGCCATATCACAAATCGCATCGTACAGTTTCTCTAATTCATCTCCCGTACGGATATTTAGTCTTCTCAAATCCTTCACTGCCGCATCCAGCTTCTTTTGTTCACTTCCCGCCAGAATAAAGCGCTCCATTTTCAGAACAATACTGTGAATCGGATAAATCAGGTATATTCGCGTCGTACGCATTCCAAAAGATATCAGCAGAATAAATATTCCAAGCATTATCAAAAACACATGTAGCAGAAATTCTCTCATATAATTTGCAAGGTAATCAATGGAAGCATCTGCACCGGCGTAACAAACACAATTTCCCTTATCGTCAAGCACCGGATAATAGGTGGTAATAATCCAGCTCCAATTGTCCATCGATTCGATTGGTGGAATCTCTTCTCCATTCAGAAGCTGTTCAAGATAAGGTTCAAACGCCTCTTCAATCGGGACAAAATCTCCGGGCTGGAAGGCCGTAACTCCTTCTTCCTCATCCTCTTTATATTCACTTTTCTCTTCCAGATCAAAAATAAACGTAGAGCCCTGTTCTTCTACCTTAAGTATGTAAAGATATTTTACGCCGGATGCATTTTCCCGTATCCGATAGAGCATTTCCTCTGTTTCCTTATATCCCGGCGCCGCATCTCCTTTTTCTATATATTCATCTATTTTATCCGTGTCAATCACGGATGCTGCAAATTTCGCCGCATTTCTTGCTGCAATAGTTTTTCCATCCACCTCATTATCAAAATAAAGGCGTATTCCTACCCACCCCATCATAATTACGAGTACAAACATCATACCAAGCAAAACTATCGTAATCCTTGTCCTAAGTGAGTGTAGTGCACTCCAGCCTTTTACATTCAGTTCTTCCAACTCTTTTCCGGATAAAGGCTGCTGTCTCCAACCACAGTTTCGCATTCTTGTGCGGAATTTCCATGGAACAAAATGAAAAAGCATCAATGCAATTCCAATACAAATTCCTTTATCCAAAAGATTCATCACAATATTTGCAATCCAAAATGAAATAAGGAACGGAAACCCGGTTGCCGCCGAAAATGCTGTGGCAGAATCCGCCATAAGCGCATCCTGCGGCTGTCCAAGCAATCTCCATTGTATAATCGCACTAATGCCTCCACTAAACAAACCTGCCAGTAATATAAACATAGCTATGTGTTTTATACTTTTTGTATTCTTTTTTTCGATAAACCACACCGTCAGTAATGCAACCATTGCATTAACCGCGCAAAAATATATCGACTCGCTATTGTATAACGCGCATACGATATTCGTTAAAACAGCCGTAAAAATACCCGGAAACGAGCCTGCTAATGCCGCAACAAAAACAGTGCCTATTGTGTCCAGATAAATAGGCCGATCAACCTGATACATTATATAAGACAATAAAACATTAACCAGAATTCCTAATACTACAATAATTGCACAAAATACAGTGTCACGATTGGTTTGATGCGAATATTTTTTCACAGTTCCACCTCCTGATCATTATGCCAATGATTGGTTCTTTATTCTTTTATTAATCCTTTACTTCTATCACCATAAGCACCCCGGAAGCGATTCGTATCGTAGCTTCCTGCGCCTCAATTTCATTACTGATACCAAGTGATACGTTACGTTCCAACGTAATATCCCTGGTGTTATACTTAAAACCTTCTAACGTTAATCCCTCTACTTTGTCATTTAACGGAATCAGTGAAACATATTCTCCGTATTGGGATGCTTTTGAAATTGTTATGTCGCAATCCGTAGCATATATCTTGTTGTATTCATCAATGAGATATCCACTTTGGGATAGCGGAAGCATCTGATACAACAAATGAATATTTGCCAACGTATGGTCCAGTCTCGTCCCGGTTCCTCCAAGAATCACAACCTTCTCCGGTTTTTGTTCCATAACATAACGGAGTGCAATATCGGTATCCGTATAGTCTTTTTTGGGATTGTACTCCATAAAATGAATCTTGTGGTTTGCAGACATTTCTCTGTATTTAAGAACCAGCTCCGGATCGGCTGTATCAAAATCCCCCACCAATACATCAAAAGAAATTCCGTTCGCAAAAAGGAGCTCCAACGCTCCATCTACGCACACTATATAATCCGGTTGTACACTGTCTATCTGCTCTTTTAAAAATGGCACTTTCAGCGTCCCACCGGTAATAATCATATAACAGGCACCCATGTCTTCTCATCCTTATCTTAGTCCATTTGTCTCTCTTTTTTTAGCTGAAGCCTTTGTTGCTCATATAAGAAAGGAATCAAACGCCGGTCCAGTACATCCATCGAAAGTCCGTAGAAATAATTATAATCACCAAACTCTCCTCGTATCATACGAACCACTCTGCCACGACAGTACATTTCCATTCCATTCAGTCGTAAACGAAATGCAACGACCTTTCCAATTTCCAGCTTGTTATCTGCACAGAATCCGATGCCATTTTCACTCATGTCTTTAATTTTAATTTTCATCTCTTCTTCGCTGTAGGGATACACTTCCGAAAGTGAAATATTACGCTCGTCCGCTTCCTCCTGCATCTCTTCATCACTCTTGGCAGTACATAAAAAACCGACGGAATCCATCCCAAGAAATACTCGGAACGAATTTCTTCGGTTATATTTTTTGCCGGTATCTTTCACATCAAAATAATGCACAAAGTCGCCATTCCAGACAATACCTCCTGCATGAACAACCCGGAATTCCCACATTGACATCGTATCCTTGTAAACCAGTATCAACACATCGCTTTTCTGAAAATGAAACACCCGTGGACCGGAAGCAATCTTAGTCACAAAAATACGATTGTTTTCCACACCCTCGATAGTGCTCACAAGTTTAAAGCGATAATCTGTACGTTTGACGAAAATATCAACAGATTTGCCTACTTTAATCTCGTTTACTAACACCCATCAAAAACCTCCTTGAAATCAGCAACATTTTTTGCAATGTTGCCTCCAAATACAGATGTTCCTGCAACAAAAATATTGGCTCCTGATTCTATAACCTTCTCTATATTATATAAGTTTATACCACCATCTACCTCTATGTCTATAGCTAATTCTGAATTTTCAATCATTTCTTTCATTTTTCTGATTTTTTCATAGGAACTCTCAATAAATGCCTGTCCACCAAATCCGGGCTCCACTGTCATAATCAATACCATATCTACAAGTGGCAATACATCCTTTATCTCCTCCACCGGTGTCGCAGGTTTGACAGACACTCCTGCTTTTGCGCCACACGCTTTAATTTTCTTTAATGTTGCTTCAAGATCAGAGCATGCTTCTGCATGTACGGTAACAATGTCTGCACCGGACTTCACAAACTCCTCAACATAACGAATCGGTTCTTCAATCATCAAATGAACGTCAAACGGACACTTCGTCGTTGAACGAATAGACGAAAGTACCGGCATCCCAAAAGAGATACTTGGAACAAACTTTCCGTCCATAACATCAAAATGAACCCAGTCTGCACCTGCGTTCTCCATTTCTTTTAATTGTTCTCCAAGGCGGTTAAAATCTGCCGCCAGAATTGATGGTGCTAATTTATACATCTTTATCCTCCACTGCAAACAAACGACCTTGCATCAATGCGACACAAGGTTGTTTAGTATTTTTTTCGATTCTTTAATTCTTCATACAATAAGACATAATTGTCATACCTGGTCTTACTAATCTTGCCATTTGCCAGCGCTTCTTTGACTTTACAGTCCGGCTCATTGATATGCTGACAGCCGTTAAAACGGCAACCTGCGGAATACTCGAAAAACTCCGGAAAATATTCTCTCAGTTCTTCTTTTTCCATTTCTTCTACGTAGATAGAGCTAAACCCCGGCGTGTCCATAATGTATGTATTGTTTCTTACACAAAACAATTCCGAATGCCTGGTCGTATGACGGCCACGCTCTATTTTTCTGCTGATACTTCCGGTCTCCATCTGTGCCTCCGGAGAAATCAGATTAATGATGGAAGATTTACCGACGCCGGACGGACCGGCAAGAACTGTCGTCTTCCCTTCCAGCAACGCATCCAGCTTATCAATACCATCTTCCAGGTATGTACTTGTAATCAATACCGGATAGCCACATCCCTCATAGATTCCTTTTAACTTACGTATGTTTTCCTCTGTCGTCACATCGCTTTTGTTAAAACAGACAACCGCAGGAATCCCTTCATGAATCATGCGTATCAGAAACCGATCCAGAAGATTAAAGTTTGGCGTAGGTTTTGCCACAGCAAAAATGACTAACGCCTGGTCAACATTAGAAACCGCAGGGCGCACCAACTGGTTCGCCCTCGGTAAAATGCCTGTAATATTACCTGTATGGTATTCCTCTGATAATATCTCAATCTCAACATTATCTCCAACCAAAGGTTTGATCTTTTTATTACGAAAAACACCTTTCGCTTTACATTCGTATACTCCCCGGTCCACTACATGCACATAGTAAAATCCGGCGATTCCTTTGATAATCTTACCCTGCATTATTTTTTAACCTTCTTAAAGGTGATGGAATACGTACCTCCGACTTTCTTTCCGTTCAGGAACATCTCGATGGTTCCGGCAGAATCGCTCTTACCTTCCACAGATTTCTTCAGTGGGAAATCATAGAAGGTCATTGTCTGCTCAAATACCACCTGGCTGCTTCCATCCTGTGTAAGCACAAGACGGATGGTACCCTGTTCATCTTCGTAGTCGAATGGATTATCTCCAATCGTAATGGTTCCTTTGTAGCTGTAGCTTTCCTCTTTACCCATACTTACCGTATAAGAAATCGTGGTTCCTTCTTTCACTTCTGCACCTGCATTTTTGCTCTGTTTGATGACATAGCCCTTCTTAACGGTATCACTGTATTTGTACGCACTGACTTCTCCAATCAGTCCGACATCGGCTAATGCTTCCTCTGCCTGTGCCTCTGTACATTTGCTCAAATCCGGAACTTTTACTTTCTTCTCTTCCGGCCCTTTGCTGATATATACGGTTACACTTTCACCTTCTGCAACGCGTGCACCGGCTTCCGGATCCGTACGTGTTACATAACCTTCTTTTACATCTTCGCTGAATTCTTCTTCAAAGCCGGCAATCTTAAATCCTTTGAGGGAAAGTGCCACGCTGGCATCATCTTTTGACTGATTCTTTACATCCGGCATATCAATCTTGTTATCACCGGTATTCACATAGATGGTTACTTTATCGCCTTTGACAAGTTCGGCACCTTTCACCGGATACTGCTCACATACCTGTCCTTCCTCATATTCTTTGGAAACCATCTCTTTCGTCTCAACTTCCAACCCAAGCGCTGTCAGTTCAGAATATGCCTCTGCTTTGGTCTTTCCAAGAACCTCCGGCATTTCAACCTTTTCTTCTTCATCGACCGGTTCAACAGATGCCGTAGCTGTCGGTGATGGTGAAGGAGAAACCTTCACTTCTTTTGATTTGCCCATTCCCATCAGTTTCACAACAATAATGATAATGAATACCACTACCAGAATTGCCACAACGATACTTCCGGCAAACATAAGTTTTTCAAGTTTCGGATCCAAATCTCCCTCTTCTTCTTTCTCCTCCGGAAGATTCAGATTATCCTCATCTGTTCTGGTATCTAATTCATTCATAATACTCTGACGGCTTGCATTCTTAATCTGTCTGGTTTCATCCTCGGTAAACTGTCTGGTAGGTGAAGCATCTACCAGCGTATCCGATAACATAACGAAAGAACCACTCGGATCGGAAACTGCACGTTTCAAGTCTTCCAGCAATGCAGTTGCATTTGGATATCTGCGCTCAGATTTCTTCTGCATACACTTCATAACGATGCGTTCCATACTTACTGTGATTTCGGGATCAATCTGTCGAAGTGGAACCGGTTCTTCCTGAATATGTGCCAATGCAAGAGAAACTGTATTATCCCCCTGGAACGGTACACGACCGCTCAGCATCTCATACATCGTAACACCGAATGAGTACAGGTCGCTTCTTGCATCACTGTATCCGCCACGCGCCTGTTCCGGTGAAATGTAATGTACCGAACCCATTGCGTTGGATGTAATCGTATTCGAGCTTGCTGCTTTCGCAATACCAAAGTCTGTTACTTTTACTTTTCCATCTCTGGAAATAATAATATTTTGTGGTTTAATATCTCTGTGAATAATTCCATTATCATGTGCGGCCTGAATACCTTGAACAATCTGAATTGCAATTCCATTCGTTTCCTGTGAAGTTAATCTGCCTTTATTTTCAATGAAATTCTTAAGGGTAACGCCTTCTACCAGTTCCATTACAATGTAGTGAAGTCCCTGGTCTTCTCCAACATCATATACATTTACAATGTTCGGATGCGTAAGTCCTGCTGCCGACTGGGCCTCTGCTCTAAATTTATCTACAAACTTTTTATCTTCGCTAAATTCCTGTTTTAAAATCTTTATTGCAACAAAACGATTCAAACGGTGGTCTTTTGCCTTGTATACATCTGCCATTCCGCCAGTACCAATTTTGTTCAGAATCTCATATCTCTCACCAATAATCATCCCCGGACTAACCATCTCGTATCTCCTTTATATTTGTATTAATATTAATGAAATATTATCTTTTCCACCGTTAGCATTTGCCTTTTCGACTAATTTGCCACCTGCGGTGTTGATATCTTCTCCATGTTTCTGAATGAGTTTAAGCATTTCTTCATCATCCATCATATTGCTTAACCCGTCTGAACACATTAAAATAACGTCACCTTCATCAATGTTAACTTCAAAATAATCTGCGATGACTTCTTTCCCTGTGCCAAGTGCCCGGGTAATTATATTCTTATTCGGGTGGAACTTTGCATTCTTACGTTCCAATTCTCCGTTACGAATCATTGCCTCTACAAGCGAATGATCCTCTGTAACCTGCGTAATTGTATCACCTTTGATGATGTACAACCTGGAATCACCGATGTTTGCCACAAACATCCGATTCTCACACACTACCGTTCCAACGAATGTAGTACCCATTCCTTCGAACGCACTGTTACTTACAGACTCTTCATATATTTTGGTGTTGGCATATTTGATTGCCTCTTCCAACGCGCTTACCGGAGTCACAAGAGCGGACTTTTCAATACTTTCCACTACACAGGATACACAGGTTCTCGATGCGTGATCTCCTGCCTTATGTCCTCCCATACCGTCAGCAACGATAAATAAATTCGGCAGATTGCCTATCGGTTCTGACTTACAGAATACATAATCCTGGTTGACCTCTCTCTGTCTCCCTACGTCTGTAATGGAACAAACTTTCATTCCATAACCTCCTAACTGTTGCTTTGATCCAGATAACTTTTCCGAAGCTGACCACACGCAGCATCGATATCGCTACCCATCTCTCTTCTAATGGTAACATTAATCCCATATTTTTCAACTATATTTTTAAAATTTATTATTTCGCTTTCTGCGCCATGCCGATAATTTCGTTCTTTAATCTTATTCACCGGAATCAGATTGACGTGAGCATGGGCGTTAGGCGCCAGCCTGCTTTTTAATAATTCTCCCAGTTTATGCGCTTCTTTTTCATTTGCATTTACGCCCTCCACCAGACTGTATTCAAAGGAAATGCGTCTGCCGGTCACTTCAAAATAATAATTACACGCATCAAAAATCTCCTGTATGGTGTATTTATTTGCAATCGGCATCAGTTCTTTTCTCGTTTCATCATCCGGTGCGTGAAGCGAAATTGCCAATGTAATCTGCAGTTTCTCATCTGCAAGTCTTCGGATATTTTCCACAATACCACAAGTAGATACGGTAATATTTCTCTGACTGATATGTAATCCTTTTTCATCGGTCAACATTCTAATGAAGGAAATCAGGTTGTCATAATTATCTAACGGTTCTCCCGTTCCCATAACTACAACATTGGAAACCCGCTCACCTGTGTTTCGCTGAATTTCATAAATCTGCGACAGCATCTCACCGGGTGTCAGATTCCGTTCCAAACCACCAAGTGTAGAGGCACAAAAACGACACCCCATCCGGCATCCGACCTGCGACGAAATACACACGCTGTTACCGTGCTTGTATTTCATAAGCACACTTTCAATCACCCTTTTGTCCTGCAATTGAAACAGAAACTTAGCGGTTCCATCATTTTGGGACACTCTCTTATCTACCACGCTTAACGGTGATATACAAAAATGTTCCTCCAGTTTTTCCCGCAGATTTTTTGAAAGATTGGTCATATCTGCAAAGGATGGGACCAGTTTTTGATGCACCCATTCATATACCTGTTTTGCACGAAAAGATTTTTCGCCGTACGAAACAAGTAATTCTTCCAACTCCCGATAAGACAGGGAACGAATATCTTTCTTTTCCATACTATACTTCCATCCTTTTATTCCTTATTCACCAAACGTGCCAGGAAAAATCCATCGGTATCCTGTACTCCCGGTATCAGCTGTAAATAGCCTTTGGCACTTGTTTCGCAACGTAAATCTTTTGGAAGATACGGATCCAGAGACTCCGGTTTTAAGTTGGAGTTTTCCATCATCCATTTCACATTTTGAAGATTCTCTTCTTTGGCAATGGTACAGGTACTATAAATGAGCGTACCGCCCGGCTTTACGTAAGAGATAACCGTCTTTAATATCTGCCGCTGTATTTTACTTAACTCTTCAATATCTTCCTTCGTCGTCTTATACTTGATATCTGCTTTTCTTCCGATTACACCAAGTCCGGAACACGGAAGGTCTGCAATCACAATATCTGCTTTTCCTATATCTTCCGGCACACATTCACTTGCGTCCTGCACTCTTGTTTCTATATGCTCTAACTGCAGACGCCGTATATTCTCCTCAATCAGCGAAACCTTGAAAGGAACCAGATCCCTGGCAGACACTTTGCCGTTACCGCTAAGCTGCTCTGCCAGATGTGTTGACTTTCCTCCGGGCGCTGCACACACATCGATAATATAATCTTCTTTATCCGGTGCTGCCACTAATCCAATCAACATGGAGCTTTCATCCTGTACCTGAAACCTTCCCTTTTGAAAGGACGCAAGTCCCTCCAGATAATTATAGTTCTCTATATAAAGTGCGCTTTTTACATAGGACGCAGGAGTTACCGTAACACCTTCCTGTTCTAATGCTTCCTTTAGTTCCTCTACTGTATTTTGATGAAGGTTGCAACGGATGGTCGTCTTTTTGTGCAAAAGAAAATATTCCATTGCCTTCTTCGCATTTTCCCGTCCCAGCTCATTCACAAAATGTTCCACCAGCCATTCCGGCATGGAATACTTCACACTTGCATATTTTGTCCATTCCTTTGCATTTGCAGATTCCTGTGGAAAAGAGAGCTTTGTTTTGTTGCGTGCGATGTTGCGGAGAACACCGTTTACAAAGCCCTTCAGGTTATAAAACCCCCGTTTGTCGGCAAGCTTCACCGCTTCGTTACAGGCTGCACTGTCAGGGATAGCATCCATATAACAAATCTGAAATGCGCCCATTCTGATAATGTTGCGAATCAGCGGTTTCATTTTCCGGGTTTTGGTTTTTGAGAAACTATCAATAATATAATCAAGGGTAATTGCCCTTTCCACAACGCCTTCCGTAAGGTAATTCAAAAAGGCTCTTTCCTTTTTATCTAAATACTGATAGTTTTGCAGCACCTGTCGAATCATCTGGTTCGAATAGGCACCGTTTTCCATTACTTCCATTAGGATGTCGAGCACCAGTGCCCGAACATTGACTGACGAACCAGAGTTAGTCACGATTTCTTCCTCCAAATAACATTACAAGACGTAACAACTGTAAAACTGAAGATGCTGCGCCTGCAACATACGTAAGTGCTGCTGCCTTCAATACTTTTCTCACTCCGGATACTTCATCCTCGTACACCATCCCGGAATTGTTAAGAATTGCAACCGCCCGTCTCGAAGCGTTGATTTCAACCGGAAGCGTTACAATCTGAAATAATACGGCTGCCGCAAAAAACAATATTCCAAGATCCAGTATTGTCTGATTCCAGCTAAGCAGTACTCCTGCAATAATCATCAGCCAACTGAATTTTGCACCAAAGTTTGCAACCGGTACGAGCGCGGAACGAATCTGAAGCGGAACATAACCTTTGGCATGCTGAACCGCATGTCCACACTCATGTGCCGCTACTCCGACTGCCGCAATCGAGCTTCTGTGAAATACCGGCTCCGAAAGACGAACTACTTTTGTTCTTGGGTCATAATGGTCCGTAAGTTCTCCGCGGATTGGCTCCACTCGAACGTCGTATAACCCCTGGCTGTCAAGTATTCTTCTTGCTGCCATTTCTCCGGTAAGTCCGTTGTGTGTATTGTATCTTGAATATTTGTGAAATGTAGTTTTCACCCTGGCAGATGCCATCAAAGTGATAACTGCACCAATAATAATTAAAATATAGGTCGGATCCCAATAAAAACCATATCTGCCCAATCCATATCCATAACCTCCGTAATACATAAGTGCTGTAATCATACGCATTGCCTCCTTATCACCTATGATTATGATTCCAAGGAATCAAACCTGTGTCCTGCTTCCAGTGGATATCCACGTAAAAATGCTGCCACATCCATACGTTTCTTTCCCTCCAACTGCAGTTCCAGAATAATCAAATCCTTATCGCCGGTGCCAATAGAAAATGCATCCTTCGATACACTTGCTACAGCCCCCTGCATTCCTTCTGTATGGGTATCCGACACTTTTGCTTTCCAGATTTTGAGTGTCTTTCCATCCAATGTAGTATATGCACTTGGCCACGGATTTAATCCACGGATGTATCTTTCCAGCTTTTCTGCCGGCTGACTAAAATCCAGTTTACCAATTGTTTTATTTAACATCCTGGCATAGGTTGCCTCATCATCATTTTGCTTGATTGGGGTAATCTCCCCTTTTTGAAGTTTGGGAAGTGTCTCAAGTAAGAGTTCGCCTCCCATCCCGGATAATGCATCAAAAAGTGAACCACCGGTTTCTTCACCGGTTAATGTCATCTTTTGCATAGTTAAAATATCGCCGGTATCCAGACCTTCATTCATCTGCATAATGGTAACACCACATTCTTTGTCGCCATCCAGAATCGCCCACTGAATCGGTGCTGCCCCTCTAAGTCGCGGTAGCAACGATGCGTGTATATTTACACATCCGTACTTTGGAAGTTCCAATATTTCTTTTGGCAATATCTGACCAAATGCTGCAACAACAATCACATCCGGCTGCAGTTTTGTAAGTACTTCTATAAACTCCGGATTTCTCACCTTGACCGGCTGATATACCGGTATGTCGTACTTAAGCGCGGTCTCTTTTACCGGCGGAAACTGCATATTCTTTCCGCGTCCCTTTGGCTTGTCCGGCTGTGTCACAACCGCCAGAATATTATATTTTTCCCGAATCAGCGCTTCCAATGCCGGAACCGCAAAATCCGGAGTTCCCATATATACTATATTCATAGATATCACTCCATTTATTATACTTCATCGTTGTCTTCGATATCCTCAGGTTCCGCCTGTCCGGTAATCAGTTCACCTTCTACCTTTTCCACATACAGATGACCATCCAGATGATCGATTTCATGACAAAGTGCTCTTGCCATCAATTCCTCGCCCTCGATAATGAATTCCTCCATATCAAGGTTGTAAGCTTTCACTTTCACATAATTCGGTCTTCTGACATCGCCCGCTTTACCAGGTACGCTAAGACAACCTTCCTGTCCAAACTGTTCACCACTCGTCTCGAGAATCTCGGGATTAATTAAAACCACAGCAGAATCTCTTTCCTGGCTGATGTCGATTACCACCACTCTTTTTAAGATTCCCACCTGCGGTGCTGCAAGTCCCACACCGTCTGCCTCATACATAGTATCCAGCATATCTTCCACCAGTACACGAAGACGTGGCGTAACCTCTTTTACTTCTCTACATACCTTATTCAGAATAGGATCCCCTATCTCTCTGATATTACGAATTGCCATTTCATCATCCTTTCCAGATGTCACGAACTAATAGTTTCTTGTTGGATCAAAGTCAAATTGTACGATGACATCTTCAAATATTTCTGAGTATTTTACATAGCCTTCCAAATAATTCTTCAACTCTTTGAGTTTGTCGTAATCCGGGCATTTTACATACATGACAAATCTGTAGTAATCATTTACCCGGGACAGACTCGCCGGAGCCGGACCCATTATTTTGAATTGTTCTTTATCCTCTCGTTCTAAAAGCATTCCACGCAATCGTCCGGAAGCATCCCTTACTTTCTCTTCCTCTTTAGAAAGTAAAAATACTACCATCATATGTGATGCCGGTGGATATCCAAGCATTTGGCGGTACAGCATCTCTTCCTCATAAAACCCGGTATAATCGTTATTCTGCGCTGCAATAATCGCATAATGTTCCGGATTATAGGTTTGTACTACCACTTCCCCGGGAAGTTTATCTCTGCCTGCTCTTCCGGATGCCTGTGAAAGCATTTGGAATGTCTTTTCAGCCCCTCTGTAGCCGTCTGCATATAATGCCATATCTGCTGCCAGTATTCCGACAAGTGTCACTTCTTTAAAGTCATGTCCTTTTACAATCATCTGTGTTCCCACCAGAATATCTGCCTCATGGTTGGCAAAAGCGGACAAGATTTTATTATGTCCGTCTTTTCTTGCCGTCGTATCTGCGTCCATTCGCAACACTCTTGCATCCCGAAACTCTTTTTTAATCATTTCTTCTACCTTTTGAGTTCCGGTACCAAAGGCTGCGATAAAGGGCGAACCGCACTCCGGACATTTCTTATGCATCGGCTCCTCGTATCCACAGTAATGACAACAAAGTTTATCTCCGTTGTGATACGTAAGCGATACGTCACAATGAGGACATTTTAACACATGTCCGCAACTGCGACAAGAAACAAATCCTGCATAACCTCTTCGATTAATAAACAGCATGATTTGTTCCTGTTTTCTTAAGCGGTCTGCAATCAGATTCTTTAACCGCCTGCTTAAAATGGAATAATTTTTATGTTTCAATTCCTCACGCAAATCTTCGACCCAGATTTGCGGTAATGTGCCTTTTCCTGCACGATTACCAAGCGTAAGCAACTGATACTCACCACTCTTTGCTTTATAAAAGGACTCCAGAGACGGTGTTGCCGAACCGAGAACACAACTGATTCCAAGCATCTTTGCTCTGGTTACCGCCACTTCCCTTGCGTGATATTTGGGCGGATTATCACTCTTATAACTGTCTTCATGTTCTTCATCAACTATAATAAGACCTAAATTTGAAAATGGTGTGAACAGTGCAGAACGCGGACCAATCATAATATCAATCTGTCCCTCTTTCGCGCGCACATATTGATCGTAGCGCTCACCCTGAGACATCTTCGAATGAAGAATGGATACCCGGTCGCCAAATCTTTTATAAAAACGGCTTACCGTCTGGTATGTAAGCGCAATTTCCGGTATCAGCATGATTGCCTGCTGTCCGGCTGCAACCACCTGTTCAATCACTTCCATATACACTTCTGTCTTGCCACTTCCGGTGATACCATGAAGAAGGTAGGTTTTGCATATTCCCGCCTTATAGTCGTTAATCATCGTATCCGCTGCCTCTCTCTGGTCACCGTTTAGTTCAAATTCTTTACCGGTCTTTGAAAGATTGGAGACAGGATTTCGAAAAATGTGCTCTGACGTCACTTGAATTATGTTCTGCTTCTCCAGATCTTTTACCGTACCGTAACTGATATTTAATTTATCACAAAGGATATGATAATCCTGATTATCTTCTTCCAAAAGTGCGCTAAGAAGCCGTATTCTGGCTCTGTAATTTTTTTGTATGCAGCTACTTAGGATTGTCTTGGCTTCCTCCACCGGCACTGCCAACTGTATATATTTTTTTTCAATGGATTTAACGGATTTTTTGATGGGAATGACGGTCTTTAGGGCATCAATCATCGTTCCGCCGTAGTCATCCTTTATCCGATACGCCAGTTCAATCAAATGACTTTGGATCGGGAGTCCGCCTTCCACCACAGAATCAATATATTTGATTTTGTCAACGTCCCAGTTCGGTGTTTCACTGATTCCGACCACATAACCAAAAATCAGTTTATTTCCTCTTCCAAACGGGATATTTACCGGTGTACCGATACTGATGTTTAGGTCAGGCTTTATTTTATATTGGTAAACTTTGTCCAGATTTTCGTGGGAAATATCCACAATAACATCTGCAAATAACATCCTCTCACCTCAGTTACATTTTCACAGCGTTCACTTTAAGCGGTGGATTGCTTACACTGCATTCAGGCTCTCAACAATTTCTTCCGTATGCATTCCGCGTGAACCTTTTACCATTACGATATCCCCTTTTTGAAGGTGTTCCTTCAGGTAGGCAATCGCCTGCTCGTTATATTCAAATTTGTGTACAATAATCTTTTCGGATAAATCCGTACCGGCATGGAGCAATCCATCTGCAATTGCCTTTGCCTCTGTTCCAATACAAAGCAGTTCATTTACGTAGTTTTCCCCGTTTTTTTCGTTGGCAATAAAACCACCTACTTCATAATGACAACGGTAGGAATCCTCTCCAAGTTCCAACACATCCGCAAGCACTGCAAAACGTCTGCCTGTTCCTTCCATCATCAAAAGAACTCCAATCCCACTCTTCATGGAATCCGGGCTCGCATTGTAGGTATCATCAATGATACGTATACCGTCTTTTTCGAAAATCTGGCCGCGCATTGCAATCGGTGCATACGCTAAAAGTCCTTTGGCTGCATCCTGTGGTGCGATACCAAATTGTTTTGCAATCGCCATTGCCACAAGAGCATTTCCCACGTTATGCATTCCAAGTACGGAAAGTTTTACATCAGCTTCTTCTTCCCCATTCACATATGTAAACTCCATACCGTTTTCCCTTGCCTTAATATCTTTTGCAAAAAATACGCGTTCTTCTCTGTCACACTCGTTTGTAGAAAAGATATGGAACGAAACTTTGGTAAGGGCTTCTTTGGTAAGAGGCGTTGTATGTTCCTCCTTTAATTTGCCTTCTGCCACATCCAGCAAAAGGCGGTCATCTCCGTTCAAATAAAGGATACTGTTTTCATCCATACAATTGATAATGTTCAGCTTTTCCTTGCGGATATTCTCTTTACTGCCAAGCTGTCCGATATGGGAAACACCGATATTGGTCATTACCGCATACTTTGGTTTCGCAATCTGCACCAGACGTTCCATCTCGTGCCATTCGCTCATTCCCATCTCAATGACAGCAACTTCTGTATCTTGATTGATTTCGAACATCATAAGTGCCAGACCAACCTGACTGTTCATATTTCCTTTGGTTTTCAAAACGTTGTATTTGGTTGCAAGCGCTGCTGATATCATTTCTTTCGTGGTAGTCTTACCTACACTTCCTGTAATACCAATCACCGGTACCTCAAACTTTTCACGATATGCAGTTGCAAGCTTTTGCATTGCACGTAATGTGTCCTCAACCTGAATATAAACTCCATTTTCCATGTCATCACTATCTTTTGTGTGACGTGAAGTAAATGTTGCAATCGCGCCATTTGCAAATGCGCCCTGAATATAGTTATGCGCATCTGTTCTTTCTCCGATAATCGGAACAAACAGTGCGTCCTTCTCAATCTCATTGGAATTGGTAGATACACTTGTAACGCAAAGACTTTCATCTCCACATAATAATACGCCGTCTACTGCTTCTACGATTTCTTTGATCGTCATCTTTTCCATGTCTTTTTCTCCAATCTCCTATTCTTTCTATTGAATGCACATTTCATTTCGTACGATGCGCTTTTTGCTTGTAAATATGCGCTTTTTGCTTGTAAATATGCGCTTTTTGCTTGTAAATATGCGCTTTGCCTGGTACATACACTCTTAATTTTATAAATATGCGTTTTGCTTAAATACCCTGCAGGATTTCGCGAATCAGATCACGTTCATCCATTTTGTATTTCTTTCCTTTGATTTCCTGATAATCTTCATGTCCTTTTCCGGCAAGCACGATAACATCGCCCTCTTTGGCATTGTCCATACAATACTTGATGGCTTCCTTGCGGTTTTCAATTGTTACATAGGCACCATCCGCTTTTTTAACACCGGTCACAATATCGTCCATAATTGCCTGCGGCTCTTCATCCCTTGGATTATCTGAAGTTACCACTGTCAAATCCGCCAGTTTGGAAGAAATCTCACCCATCTCAAATCTACGTAATTTGGAACGATTGCCACCACATCCAAACAGACAAACCAGACGTTTTGGATTATATGCACGTAACGTAGTCAAAAGACTTTCCAATGCCATAGCATTATGCGCATAATCAATCATCAGCGTGTACTTTGGAGATACCGGAATCAGCTCCACTCTTCCCTTAACGGTTGTAGACACAGCCGCTTCTCGAATCACATCAAAAGAAACCCCAAAGTGTCTGCAGATTGCAACTGCACAAAGGGAATTATACACACTGAAATCACCCGGAATATCTACAACGATATGTTGTTTATCCACAACTTCCCCGTCTTTTTTCACATTAATATCATAAGACACGCCAAGTATCTGCGGTTTCTGGAACAACTCTACATTCTCAGCCTGCAAATCTGCCTCCTTGGAATAGCCAAATGTTTCCACTTCGCAGGTGTGACCTTCCATTACCTGTTTGCAGTACTCGCTGTCTATATTGAAAATTCCATGTTTACACTGTTTGAAAAGCATCGCTTTGCAGGAAATGTAGTCGTCCATATCCTTATGCTCATTTGGTCCGATATGATCCGGCTCAAGATTGGTAAAGATACCGTAATCAAACGTAAATCCACCGACTCTATGTAACATCAGCCCCTGCGAGGAAACTTCCATTACAACACATTCCAGCCCGGCATCTACCATCTCACGGAATGTTTTTTGTAACACATAAGATTCCGGTGTGGTGTTAAGTGCCGGCGTTGCTTTATCGCCAATAATAGTTTCAATCGTACCAACAAGACCGGTTTTGATTCCTGCCTTCTCAAGCATTGCTTTTACAAGATAAGTCGTTGTCGTCTTACCTTTTGTTCCGGTAATACCAATTGTCTTTAATTCCTTTGCCGGATATCCAAAAAATGCAGCTGACATCTGGCTCAACGCAAGTCTGCTGTTATCCACTTTAAGAATACATACGCCTTCCGGTGCTTCCATATCTTTTTCTACTATAACTGCCGCTGCACCTTTTTCAATTACATCCGGAACGAAATCGTGTGCATCACGAACTGCGCCACTGATACATACAAAAACATCGCCTTTTGTAACTTTTCTGGAATCATAAACCAGCTCATTTACCTCAATATCCGCATTTCCCTGCAAACATTTATACTCTACATTTTCCACTAAATCCAATAATCTCATATTCAATCCCTCTTAAAACTCTGCCGCATACGCTGTCACTCACAAATCCGTATGTCAAGACAAATATCTTCTTTATCATTGTATACCTGTATCACCTGTAATAATGACTGTAAATTTATACGTCAATCTCACCGTCAAATACAATCGTTGCAGGCCCGGTCATGAAAATGTGGTTGCTTTCCCTGTCGTAGCGAATGGTCAGGTCTCCGCCAAGCAAATGTACCAGCACCTCATCCTCTGTTTTTTCATTCTCTATGCAGGCAAATACGGCTGCACAGGTACCGGTTCCACAGGCAAATGTCTCAGCAGAACCTCTCTCCCATACACGCATGTTAATTGTCTTACGGTCTAAGACCTGAACAAACTCTGTATTCACGCGATTTGGAAATCTCTCATGTTTTTCGAAATACGGACCGACTTCTTCAATCGGAAAATTCTTCGTGTCGTCCACAAACACGACCGCATGCGGATTCCCCATGGAAATACAGGTCATCTCATATGTAGTGCCCTGCACGTCAATCGGTTCAGCAATTACAATCTCTCTATCCGAAACAACCGGAATCAGCTCCGGCTTTGTAATCGGTTCACCCATATCCACCGTAACGCTGGAAACCTTGCCCTCTTCAACCGTCAGTTCAAGAATCTTGATACCAGCCTTGGTATCTACGGTGATTGTTGTTTTGTCAGTCAAACCTTTATCATACACATATTTCGCAACGCAACGAATTCCATTTCCACACATTTCCCCTTCGGAACCGTCCGCATTAAAAATATTCATTTCGAAATCCGCTTTATCGGAAGGTTTGATGAGAATCAAGCCGTCCGATCCAATTCCAAAATGTCTGTCACTGACTTTTATCGAAACCTCTGAAGGGTTCTCTACCTTCTCCTCCAGACAATTCACATAAACATAATCATTTCCACACCCGTGCATCTTCGTAAATTTCATAGTCTTTTCCTCCGTTTTATAAGCATTGTGCCTTGTATCTTTGAAGTCATTTTTTGTCATTCATTCTAATAACACATATCTAATAAATTATAATCGAATCCCTATATAGTGTCAATTTACAGGGAGACATTCTGTGGCTTTTCGTACTCTGGATTTGCACCTCCCACAGTGTCTATGCGTCAGCTCCTTGGTTCTGTCTACTCGTCAGAACTTCTCTTGCTTCTGCTTACACGTCACCCCCTATCTTCTGTCTACACGTCAACCCCTTTCTTCTGTCTACACGTCACCCCCTCCCTATCTATTTCAATCGGGGGGCGCTCTCGCTAAGCAACTTACGCAGTGGATACTAACGCAGCAAAAAACGCTGCGAAGTACCAGCGTAAGTTAATTCCCCCTTTTGAAACAGATAGCAAGGGGCTGACTATTTAGGCAGGTGCTTGCCAATTAGTTGGTATTTCCATTTTTTGTAAGCGCTTTTTCAATTTTCGTTTGAAGAACAACGAAAAATTGAAAAAGAAAAAGAAAGAAATTATATTTTCATTATTTTTCTTTCTTTAATGTTCCTTCTTATCTATCCTTCTCCACACCGCACTCCGCACAGATAGTATGTCTCTCCGTTTTCCGTAATCGTCTTCTTTGGCTGCTTTCCGGATGAAACGGTTACGCCCTCTCCGCTTTTTAGGCTTGCCGTTCCGGTGCTAAATAGCGTGTATTTATCCGTCTTTACCGTTCCTACCATACTTCTTGCGCTATTATAGGTATAACTTCCATCACTACTCATTACTGCATTCTGTGGCTGTTTCCATGCGTTTTCTTCTGCGTCATACAGGTACACATATCCATTCACTTCGTAGGAATACTGCTGACGTATCGGCTTTCCCTTTCGGTACAGATAAATCACGTTTAATCCGCTTTTGGTCAGCGGAAACTTATGTGTCGTTGCCAACAGTTTCGATAAATCCGTCTGGTACTGACTTCCCTTGAAATCCTCCTCCGTAATGGCACTCGTCTGCGTCAGCTGTTCTTTCCCGTTCACTTTTGGCATTTGATGCCACGTCGTGTCCGCACTGGCAACCGATATCTCTTTTCCCTGGGACACCGCCTTCGTCCACCGCGTTCCGTATAAATAATATGTCGCTCCGCCACTCACGATCGTCTTCGGTGGCTGTTTCGCCTTTGGCACCACGTATCCTCCTGACGTGATGTCGCTGCTATTATCACTAATTTTCTCCGCTTCTTTTATCTGTTCCAGCCAATCATCCCTACTGTTATAGGTATAATGACCATCCGAACTCTTTACCCCGCTGGCTTGGCTATACTTACTTTGCCCGTCATACAGGTACGCATACCCAAACACCGGAATGGTAAAGGGCACGCTGATGTTAAAGTGATCTGCCAAATCTTCGGGATTGCTCCATTGTTCTGCATGTTTTATCTCATCCAGTGTATAATATGGTCCTTTTCGTTTCGAATACTTTCCATTCCCGTCACGGTATCCCGATTCCATCACGGCATTCAAATATACGTGACATCCGGCCGCCTTCAGTCGCGCGTCCGTTACCCCTGCCTTCTCCAGACAATCCTCGATGTTTTCATAGGAAAAGTAATACGTGGTGGTAGCGATACCTTCCTGATCCACTACCGTATTACTTTCCCCTTTCTCCAACAAAAAGTAAGCCCCTTCCTTTGGTTTCTCGTTCTCCTTACCCGTGGTATAGGTCACACTAAAGCCAATGGTCCGGTACACGGTGGCATTGGTAGCTCCTCCTGCCTTATCTGTGAGTTCAAAGGTAACCATGGTTTTCCCGTTTTTTGGTTTCAATACTGCATTCACTTCTTCTTTTGCCGCTTCACTTTTTACCGATACCAACAGCAAAAGCATCAGCACACTACATAGATAACGAAACATTTTTTTCATCCGACCAACACTCCTTTTTTCTCTTACAAGTATTGTAGGCTTAATTCCCTATTCAAAGTCAAGCACAATTAAAAAAAAGAGAAATGCCAAAGCATTTCTCTTAAAAAAGAAGTCTTTTAGTTGTCCATCAGTTCACACTTCCAGTTGAGTCCCTTCTTCACCTGTTTCTTTTCAATCTGTTCACAAAGCACGTCACCAGAATATTCTGCACTATCAACAACTCTCCAGGTTTCCGGAGCCTGATCACCGGATAATCTTACATCAAAGAACTTGGTAACATACTTGTTCTTTTTCAATCCGGTAATAAACGGATCATCTCCTGAAAGAATCGATGTCTGGTCGTTTGGCTGATGATACACTGCAGAAGGTACCTTATCCGCTTTTACCTTAAAAGTGGCTGCCACACGGAAAATCAGACCTCCATCAAAGTAGGCAGAAGAAATATCTGTAGACACCTGCTTACAGGTAAGCTGCACATGGTTCTTCTTCGCTCTCTTCACATACGCTCTCAGTTCCTTCTCGAATTTGCTTAACCAATCACTACCCCAGTTATATTCATTCGAGGTGGATACGATATCCGATACAAACTTTTTCGTGCTGGTCTTCTTATAGTTATAAGAAAGTCTGGTACGTACGTTTTTGAGAATGCGATCCATATAAGTATCGCCATCGATGTCAAGTGCTGTACCTACCAAGCCAAATCCGGTATGATACTTTCTTACGTCCTTTGGCCATGCAAAGTCTTCCAGGTTCTTTTGTGGGCGGCTATACTTTGGATTCTGGAAGGAAAAGTTCCACTCATAGTATTTATTTGGAAAACTGTCTAAAATGTACGAATAACACTTATAGTTCTTTGGCAGGTTCGTTCTTCTGGTTACCTGTCCGTCATCCGTGATTTTGATTCGTTTTCCTTTGTTTACTAAGCGGGATACATATGTCTTTCTCTGACTTGTAGTAACCTTCTTTTTTGGTTCCAATGAACGTGTATGGGTATAGTTTCCGTTCTTCTTTCCCACAAGGATACCTTTGACAAAACACTGATACATATCCTCCTTCTTGGTAGGATTGATCTTCTTTCTGTCTTTGATTCTACTTTTAGAAACGACCGCATCGTATTTCTTTGTAGAATAGGTTCCCCCGTTTAACTGAAGGTCACACCAGTTGAGAATTACCGCTGCATCTTCCTGAGTGATCTTTTTCTTTCCATCGGCTACCTTTCCGTAGGTTCCTTCATTAATGGCTTCTTTTTTGATTCCGGTTTTTTTCGCTACATATGAGACAAACTGGTTGCCGGTTATATATGTAACCTTTTTCTGCTTTGCCTCTGCATGGGTGTTTGAAAGCATACCACCGGTAAGTACAATTCCTACTACAAGTCCCATCATAAGGCTTTTTAAAACTCTTCTTTTCATATCCATTACTCTACTTATCTCCCTTGACTCATAAACTCCGACAAACACTTCCTGTTGTCGAAATCATCTTAATTATAACAATTCTTATTTTCCACAAGTCCCATTATATAGTACATCAGTCCTAAAAGACAACTGTTTTCTATTACACACTACAAAAAAATGTGTCCTCACATTTATGCCCTCAGATCAAGTTCATATCGAAGGGTGGCATATAATTTTCCCTTCAGTAACAGAGATGGGCAGTCCGGATGCCCTATCGATTCCAAAGGCTGCATTTTCACACGTCGGTGCTTGGTTGCGTCTTTTGCGACCTTAGCATCCGCTACGTGTGAAACTGAACGAAAGTGTCAGCCACTTGGAATTGATAGAGTATACGGACTGCCCCCTCAGTAATCATAAGAAAAATAATAATATACCAATTTACTAGTGAAAGTCGAAAAAAATTGTGCTATAATGTTTTAGACTACTACGGTAGTCAAAATGGGGGATAAACAGTAACACAGGGAGGAACTTATGAAACGCACAAAAAGAAAGCCTAACACACGTAATATTGCACTTCTAACAATCATTTTATTGATTTTGGGTATATATTTATATTTTGTTAACTATTATCGAACGCACTTCTATCGTAGTTCTACCATCAACGGTATCAATTACGGTAATCAAACCGTTTCCGAAGTCGAAGAACATATCGCATCTGATATTGCTTCCTACTCCATTCATATATCCGGTCGTAACGACGTAGAGGATGTAATTACCGCTCAGGATATGGACTACCATTACATTTCCGACGGTCAGGTCAAACAATTAAAAGATGACCAGAACCCTTTCCTGTGGCCGGTCGGACTCTTTCGTTCCAATGCTGTTGAAATGGATGCCACAACTACTTTCGATGCT
The DNA here is from genome assembly GCA_024698865.1 of Lachnospiraceae bacterium. Classification (GTDB taxonomy): domain Bacteria; phylum Bacillota; class Clostridia; order Lachnospirales; family Lachnospiraceae; genus JAILQS01. The sequence continues at coordinate 60,192 of JAILQS010000015.1, forward strand.
GATTTGTTAAGGGAAAGTATGAAGAAACTTCTTTTCTTTAACGAAACAAACAATATTGCTCCAACAGATGCATACATTGATTATTCCGAGGATGACGGCTACCGCATAATAGAAGAAACCTACGGAAGTCAGGTCAAAGAAGACGTTATGTATGATGCGCTGACAGATGCCATCGCTCAGAACGAGACTCTGCTTAACTTAGAAACGATTGATTGTTACACTAACCCATCGATTACGAAAGAAAATGAGGCAATGAACGCTGCCGTTAAAAAAGCAAATAAATACACGCAACTTACCATTACTTACGATTTTGAAATTGCAACCGAAACACTGGATGCTTCCACTTTACACGAGTGGATTAATATCAGCGATGACTTTGAGGTTACAATTGACACTGACAAAGTTGCTGCTTATGTAGATTATCTTGGTTTCCACTACACTACCTTTGGTATTGCAAGAGACTTTACAACACATGACAAGAAGCAAATTACTGTAAGCGGCGGTGACTACGGCTGGTGGATCAACAAATCCAAAGAACGCGAAGCACTTCTTGCCACTATTCAGGAGGGCAAATCCGTGACGCGCGAGCCGGAATACTACCAGACTGCCGTTACACACAAAGCCAACGACATCGGAGATTCTTATGTTGAAATCGATCTTTCCAAACAGCATCTCTGGGTATTCAAGGATGGCAAAATGGTTGTAGATTCCAAACTTGTCAGTGGTAATCATGCAAAGAAATATGACACGCCAAAGGGTGTCTACTCAATCACTTACAAACAAACCGAAGCACCTTTGGTCGGAGAAGATTACGATACTCTCGTACACTTTTGGATGCCTTTTAACGGTAACATCGGGTTGCATGATGCAACATGGCGCGTAAAATTTGGTGGCAACATCTACAAAAAACAAGGCTCACACGGTTGTATCAACCTGCCATATGCCAAAGCCAAAATCATCTATCAAAATGTAGAAAAAGGAACGCCGGTCGTTATCTACTAGACTAACAACAAGCTCGCACTTAATCCGTAAAAGAAATTCAAACCGAACTTAGCCGGTACAGACATAGAAAGTCCCGAAGAAGAAAGGTCCCAAAGACAAAATGTCTTTGGGACCTTTCTTTCATATGCTATAACTTTCTAATAAATTTCTAATATATGCTATATTCTATATGCTATAGCTTTCTAATAATTTTCTTCTGTGATAATCACTGGTTGACTCAATCATTATGTATCTGGTTTCACTCATATCAACCGTCTTAGCTACTGTGTCTGATACAGTCTTTGTATTTGATACGTTCTTTGCGCTGTCTTCATTCAGAAGTTTTCCATTTGACAAATCCACCGTCTTATTCGGAATTTGAATGTTCTGCTTCATATAATTTGTAACCTTCTTTACATAATCCTGTGTCTCCTTGTACGGTGGCACCCCACCATATCTTCGGACACTTCCCGGACCCGCATTATAAGCTGCAAGCGCCAGAGTAAGATTGCCACCAAACGCTTTCATCTGCGTAGAAAGATATTTTGCGCCTCCCATAATATTCTGTCGAATATTATAACGATCTGTTACACCAACTTCTTTTGCTGTATCCGGCATTAATTGCATAATGCCAACCGCTCCGGAATGAGATACGTCGTTCGGATTAAAATCCGACTCCTGTTTGGCTACTGCTTTCAACAAATTCAACGGAAGATTATACTTCCTGGAAGCTTCTTCAAAAATAGATTCCAGCGTTGCAGTCTTGCCATTTAACGTCTCGGCATTCGTTGCTTTGCTCTGTGTCTTATTCGTTGCTCCTGCCATCTTCGAAGTATCGTTTAATACTTCTATGAAAGGTTTTATATTCTGACTATTTGAACGGGTACCCGATTTGCCCGAAACCGGATATAGTTCCATATAGGTTCCTGAAGTTTTTTGCACTTCAATCATCGGGACGCCCCCTTTCTGCTAGTCTAATGTTCCAAACTCATCAAACGGCCACATTCTAAGAATTACTTTTCCGGCAATTTTGCTCTTGGCAACCGGTCCTACATCAGAAGATCTACTATCCTTGCTGATTGTTCTGTTATCACCCATTACAAAATATTCGTCATCTGCCAGAGTGATTGGATCAATCGCGATACCGGCATCCATAATCGGATCCTTACCGTAGTTTTCATCCAGTATCTTACCGTCAATATAAATATCTTCGCCAATAATCTGAACTGTCTCACCCGGAAGTCCAATCACACGCTTTACATAGTATTCGCTTTTACTGCCATGATTCCCCTGTGGATAGAATACAATAATATCGAAACGCTCCGGATCGCTTACACGATACGAAAGCTTCTCAACCAACAGATTATCGCCGCTCATCAATGTATTTTCCATACTTTCCCCATCAACAATGGTTCTCTGGATTACGTATTGAGGAATCACATATATACATACAACAATAATCAACGCATAAATAATTAATTCGCGAATAACGCCTGTGATTTTATCTTTGAGTTCCATATCCTTTTCGTTATCCAACATAGTATATACTCTCCCTATTATTCTGCTTCTTCGTCATCTCCAAGCACTTTTACTTTAGAGTCATAAACTTCTGCGATTGCTATTGATAACGGCTTATTACATTTTGTAGTTGCCATTGCTTCTGCTCCATCAATCAACTGTCTGGCTCTTTTTGCCGTTGCCAGTACGATAGAGTATCTGGAGTTAACTACCTTTTCTTCGCCTTCTTCTACTCCGCTGTTTACTACTTCCATTAAATCTGTATAGGATGGATGAATCATTTAAATCCGCCTTTCCGCCAATCCGGCTAGTTTTATAATTAATATACTTTTACTGGTTCAGTTTTTTTAATTGTGCCTGCATTTCTCGAATGAAATCAGCACAATTAGACGTCTTTGCCTTGTAATTCTGAATCAAGGTATGTGTATTTTGTACACATTCGTCCAAATCATCATTTATGTCAATATAGTCATACCGGTCCATAAATTCTGCTTCTTCCTCCGCCCGCTTCAGTCGCTTCGTAATCGTCTCCATATCCTCTGTATTACGTCGAACCAGACGATTCTTTAGTTCTTCAGCATTTGGCGGTGTTATAAACAAAAGCAAAATATCCGGGAACTGCTCTTTCATCTTAAGTGCGCCCTGGATTTCGATTTCCAATATAACATCATTTCCTTCGTTCAATTGTTGTTCCACAAATTCACGAGGAGTTCCATAGTAGTTACCTACATACTTCGCCCATTCGAAAAACTGACCATTCTCTATCATACTCTCAAACTTTTCAGTTGTCAAAAAGAAATAATCTTTTCCGTCGCATTCCCCTTCTCTTGGCTGTCTGGTCGTTGCAGAAACAGATAATTTATAGTCATATTTCCTAACCAGTTCCTTTACTAACGTACCTTTGCCGGCACCTGAAAATCCTGAAATTACAGTTAAAACTCCACGCTTATTCAAAATCTAATCCTCTTTTCTATTGTGTATTTGCTCTGGTTGCAATCGTTTCAGGCAACAACGCTGACAGCACCAGCTGTCCATCACCGGTTACAATAACCGACTTTGTCTTCCTTCCACAGGTTGCATCCACTGCAGTCCCATTATCCTTTGCAATTTGAAGCATTCTCTTAATGGGCGCCGCATCCGGACTTACAATGGTTACAATTTTATCCGTATTGATAATATTTCCAAATCCAATATTCACAAATCGCTGCAATTTATCACCTCGTCATACTTCCATTTGGCTGTGCCACTCTTTCGTGCTATTACTCGATATTCTGAATCTGCTCTCTGATTTTCTCAACTTCTGTTTTCAAATCAATCGCAATATTGGATACTTCAATATCATTTGCTTTCGATAAAATGGTATTGGACTCGCGGTTCATTTCCTGCGCGATAAAATCCAGTTTACGTCCGATATTTTCCGCAAGATTCAACGTATCCTTCATATTGGAAATATGACTTCTAAGGCGGACGGTTTCCTCATCCACACAAATCTTGTCGGCAAATACGATGATTTCTGTTGCAAGAACGCTTTCATCAATCTTCGTATCACCTAAAAGTTCATTTACTTTGTTGATGATTTTCTGACGATACTCTTCTACAATCTGTGGTGAACGTTCTTCAATCTTTGCAACATATTCCAGCATGGTATCCAGTTTGTTCATAATATCAATTTTGAGCTTTTCACCTTCGGTAATTCTGGATTCCACAAAATTCTCTGCAGCTTTCTTAATTACCTCTTCAAAAACGGACCATATTTCTTTCTCATCAATGGTCTGTTCTTCCAAAGTGATGACATCCGGATATCTGGAAAGCCCGGATATTCTGACATCCATATCCAAAGAAAAATCTTTGGACATCTGCATAAGACAATCCATATACCCCTTTGCAATATCTGCGTTATACTTTACACATTCTTTGTTCTCTGTGTAATCCTCGTATGTAATAAAAACATCTACTTTTCCACGACTGATATATTCCTTTAGTAAATTACGTATACCGGTCTCAAAGAAAGAAAATTTCTTTGGCATCTTAACAGACATATCACAATATCTGTGGTTGACGGATTTTAACTCCACCACCATCTTATAATCACCGGTAACTTTTTCGTGTCGGCCAAAGCCAGTCATGCTCTTTAGCATCTCATTCATCCTTCACTTTCTTATAATCTTAATTATCCTAAAATAGACTGGATACACTCTTTCAACTCACTTGGTTCAAACGGTTTTGGTAAAAACTGTACCGCACCAAGCTCCTTGCAGGTCTCCTCCAACGGTTTGGTAGAAATAGAAGTAAGCATTACTACCGGCACATCAAACCCTGCCATCTCACTCATTTTTTCGAGAGTCTCCAAGCCGTCTAATCCCATCATATAAAAATCTAACAGGATCAGATCCGGTTTCTGTTTTTCTAAAAACTTCAGTGCTTCTTCCCCTGAGGTCACCACAAAAACCTTGTAGTCATCCTTTAATGTTTCTCTTACCAACGTTAACGTAGCTACACTATCGTCTACTGATAATATCTTTTTCATTGTCTTGCGTCCTCCTTGTGTTAAGCATATTCACTGCTGTTGTATAATCAAATCTTTTCAGATGATTAATGATTTGTTCCGTCATCGCCTTGCCTACCGGCACCGTATCCTCCCGGTCCGGTTTAAATTCCGCTAATTGATGCAAAAGTTCAATGGCTTCCTCATCCTCGTAAGCTTCAATTCTTAGACGAATCTCATTTATTTTATTTTCGTATTCTTCACCGGAAATAACAGTCTGTTCTACCGGTGCTTTTTCCTCTTCCGTTACTTCATCCGCAAGCAACGCTTCGCTGATTCGATGTAGCACACCCTCGTATATGCCAAGGAAATGATCCAAATTGGAATCCAGAAATTCGAACTTGCCATCTTTTACTGCCATTTCCTGCTCTTTTGCAAGATCAGACAATTCGACCGCTCCGATGCTTCCTGCTACACTCTTTAGGGAATGTACCTCCACCATATAACTGTAGTAATCCTTATTCTTTATATAATCCCGCATGACAGAAATCTTATTCATGCCGTCCATACATACGACTTCCAGCAGTTTTCGATATTTGTCCATGCTGTTACTACTTTGTCTAAGCCCCATCAAAGTATCGACGCCTTCAATTCGGAAATTCACAATTTCAGCGGAAGGTTCTTCTACTTTCTTAATACGAATGTTTTGTGGCGGAATCATTTGCTTAATGATTTCTTCCAGTTTAAGAATATCAATCGGCTTGAAAATAATACCACAAAAACCGGCTTTTTCATAGAGTGACTCAGAACCACTTAACGCATTCGCAGTAAATGCGACTACCGGTATCCGATTAATCTCTTCATCATTCAGGGATTTCATTGCCTGCAAGGTCTGAACACCGTCCATTTCCGGCATCATATGATCCATAAAGATCAGATCAAACGCTTTATCCGTCTGTAAGGTCTCGATACACTCGATACCACTGTTGCAGGAAACCACTTCGAAACCATAGTCCTCTAACAATCCCACGGCAACCTTCAGGTTCACCTTGTTGTCATCCACTACCATGACTCTGGAATCAACCACTTCCAGACTGTCTCTAAGGTTCTTGCTACCCACAGTATACAACTCATTTCTGAGCGCGTAAACCAGATTCAGATAAAAAACAGGTTTCTGTAATTGCACTACATCCGGATCTTCTATCGGCGACTGCCAGAACTCCTTGATTGCATATATGCGCATACCTTCTTTTCCTGCTTTTTTCAGTTGGTCTATATATTTTTCGTAGGTATTCTTTGGAACAAAAACATCCGTATAATCTTCTGTCTCTACCAGGGACAAAAGTTCCTGCACATCCTCTGCGAAATCCGCTGCAAGATGATAGTACTCGAATATTTTTTTTACCACTCTGTCTTCTTCCGGGAAATCGCCCATGTAAAGAATTCTATATTCTTCCGGCTTATCTATAGAAACTTTTTTGGAGTTTCTTCCTATCGTCTGCGGGAAAGAAAAATAGAAATTGCTTCCCACGCCGTACTCACTGTCTACGCTAATCTGACCACCCAGAAGTTCTAACTCCTTGTGACAAATAGCCAGTCCAAGACCGGTACCTGTAGTATTGTTGTAATCCATATCATAAGACGCCGGATTGAATAACTCAAATAAATGTTCTCTGTCTTCTTCGCGTATGCCGATTCCGGTATCCTCCACACTGCAAAACAGCGTAACCGTACGATCTTTTTGCATGGCATTAACCGAAAGTTTAATAAATCCTCTCTCGGTGTACTTAATCGCATTATCCAGTAGATTTTTGAATACCTTGCGGATTCGACTCACATCCCCGACTAGCATTTCCGGAACTGACGGATCGACATCAATAATAAGATGAACAAAACGATTGTCGAGTCTTGTTCGCACTACATTCACCAGTTCCTTCATCAGATCTGAAAAGCAATACTCCTTCTCTACAAGATCCACATCACGGTATTCAATTTTGGAAACATCTAATATATCGTTAATCATAGACAGAAGCGTATTGGCCGATGTCTTGATATTGGATGCATTTTCTTTGATTTTGAGGGAAGCATCTTCCCTAATAATAAGTTCTGCCATTCCCACAACAGCATTTAACGGTGTTTTTAACTCATGGGACATATTTGTAAGAAAACGGGTCTGTGTCTGGTTGGCATTCTCCGCTTCTTTTCTGGCTTCATCTGCTTTGGAAACTTTCTCTTCCAGTTCGGAAATTCTTCTGCCGGATAACAGATTATAATCTCCGGCCTTGATAATCTCGCCGCTGCTCTTACTCTGACTTTTTGAAAACAGTGCCGGAACTATTTGCATTAGTTCCTCCATTCCTTGTATATCCTCCGGATATCTTAACTGTGCAATTCCAAAGTCTATCCTGATATCGTCGGCAGTATTCTCCAGGAAGTTGCGTGTTTGTGTTACTTTGCGCTCAAATTCGCTGATTGAAAGCGTGCTAAGCGCAATAAATCTTTTCTCTGTATAATCAAAATAATTGCCGATGTAAAACTTACGGTTGGCATTCGCTAATGTCCTATGGAAAACAGAAAGTGCTTCCTCCGGCGGCAGTTCCTTTCCTTTTTGCGTCACCTTGTGTAATTCCAGAAGTAATAAAGAAAACGGTGTCTCTTCTTCTAATTTTCTATATACCTGCCAGATCAGGGCATATAGATTCAAACCTCCGGTCTTCGTGCTGTAATTAAAATTACGTCGTCCAAATCGGATATACATAATCACACAGGCAAACAAAAGAAGCATATTCATACGAACATTTTCCTTTAGAATTACCGGCAACACAAGTGCAAGTTCTACATAAACCGCCGTCACCAGATAAAGATACCTCTCGTTGCGTGTGGCTTTGTTTTTCTGTCTGGATATCACAAACAGACCTACACAAATATACCCTGTCATAATAGCTGCCAGCGCATAAAGTACCGTATCGTATCCGGCAGCACCAATCAGTGCAACTGCCATTACCCACACCAGATTGTAGAAAACAACGGTTTTATTATTAAATTTCTTTTCATTGTAAAAGAATTTCGTAACAAACATTATCATGCATTGAAGCGCTGAATAATACAAAATTCCTTCTGCTCTGTCCACTACTATCAGTATCTCTTCGTTCACAGTTGTAATCTCCAGCATCGCCCGGATTACGAGTACACAAAAGGAAAATGTGCAAGAAAAGCCCAATGTGTATAAAAAAACACGATCTGCGCGCACATCCAATTTGGAATCCTGTAAAAAAACAAATATCAGATATACCAATAATAAAAATGGAATTACGTCAATACAATACCCCAATTGCATCACCTTCACACTTTCAAAAACGGCATAAATAACCATTTATAGTTTATCAATTTTTTTACCTTTTGTAAACCATTTCATAATAGGGTATAATGTACCTTGATTTCAATTTTGAAAGGAGTTTTTTCACAATGGCACTGGATGGAATCGTAATTGCAAATGTTGTTTTTGATTTAAATAAATTACTGTCCGGCGGACGTATTAATAAAATCGCGCAGCCGGAAAAAGACGAACTTTTACTGACCGTAAAGGCAGACAAACAGTACCGTCTTCTTATCTCTTCGGGAGCCAGCCTCCCTTTGATTTACCTGACGGAAACGAACAAACCCGGTCCGCTGACTGCGCCTAATTTCTGCATGCTTCTTCGTAAGCATCTAAACAGCGCACGCATTCTGGAAATTACCCAGCCTGACATGGAACGCATCGTTCAGATTAAGATTGAACACCTCAACGAACTCGGAGATGTTTGTACCAAATATCTGATTGTCGAATTAATGGGCAAACACAGTAACATTATTTTCTGTGATGATCAGTACAAAATTATTGATAGCATCAAGCACGTATCCGGAATGGTAAGTTCTGTTCGTGAGGTACTTCCGGGAAGGGATTATTTCATTCCCCAAACCCAGAACAAAAAATCCCCTCTTACAACAAATCTTACCGAGTTTACGCAGTTGATGCAGTCAAAGAACCATACGATTGCCAAAGCAATCTATACTTCCTACACCGGAATCAGTCCCCTGATTGCCAACGAAATCTGCCACCGCTCCGGTATTTTCCCGGATACCTACACGGAAGAATTATCCCGGGACCTTCTGACTCATTTGTATAACAATTTTTCTTTTTTAATAGAGGATGTGAAAAACGGTGCATTTACCCCGACGATCGTTTATGACGGACAGACACCGGTGGAATTTTCTTCGGTTCCCCTCACCGCTTACGAAAGCAACGGCAAAACGGCTACCACCTATGATTCCGTATCCGATGTACTAAAAAACTACTATCGCCGGAAAGAGCAGCTTACCCGCATGCGCCAGAAATCTTCTGATTTGCGTCATATCGTGTCTACCGCGTTGGAACGTGTCAGCAAAAAGTACGACTTACAGAGCCGCCAGCTAAAAGATACCGATAAGCGTGACAAATACAAAGTATACGGTGATTTGCTGACCACCTACGGATACCAGGCGGAACCGGGAAGCAAAAGTCTCACCTGTGACAACTACTACACCGGAGAAGAAATCACGATTCCATTAGATGAAACGCTGTCTCCTCTCGAAAACGCCAAAAAATATTTCGACCGCTATGCAAAATTAAAACGAACCTTCGAGGCCTTGAGCGTACAACTGAAGGAAACTGCAAATGAGAAGGAACACTTAGAATCCATTCAGGAATCTTTACAGATTGCCACCGATGAAGATGACCTGCTTCAGATTAAACAGGAACTAACGGAATACGGATACATAAGAAAACACTATACTTCCAAAAAAGGACCGAAAAGAAAAAGCACCAGTCATCCTCTCCACTATATTTCTTCCGACGGATATCATATTTACGTTGGAAAAAACAACTACCAGAACGAAGAACTTACATTTAAATTCGCAAATGGCGGGGACTGGTGGTTCCACGCCAAGAAAATACCGGGTTCTCATGTAATCGTTAAAAATGACGGCAATGGGGAACTCCCGGACAGAGTATTCGAGGAGGCTGCCATGCTGGCCGGCTATTACTCAAAAGGCCGTGATATGGACAAGGTCGAAATTGACTACATCCAAAAGAAACACATCAAAAAACCGGCTGCTGCCAAACCGGGGTTTGTTATTTATCACACAAACTATTCGATGGCAATCACACCGGATATCAGTCATCTGACATTAGTAGACGGAAAGGAGTCACAATGATTTTATCAGATTACCACGTACACACCGCTTTCTCATCCGATTCCGAAGCTTCGATGGAGGAAATGATCCAAAAAGCCATTTCTCTCGGTTTTGACCGCTGTTGTTTTACGGATCATATGGACTTGGATTTTCCTGCTTATGAGGGATGGGATTTTGTCTTTGACTGTGACGAATATTTCGACACCCTAAAACAGATGGAGGTCAAATACGGAAACAAAATCAAAATTATCCGCGGCATTGAAATGGGAATCAAACGCGGAATCGAACAACGTGCAAGCGAATTAGTAAACCGCTATCCTTTTGATTTTGTCATTGCCTCTTCTCATCTGATTGATAATGTCGACCCTTACCTCCCGGAATTTTGGGAAAACAAAACTGAAGAAGAAGCCGTAATGGAATACTTTGAAAGCATCCTGCAAAATGTTGCAAACTACAAAGATTTTGATGTATACGGTCATCTGGATTACATTATCCGCTACTCTCCTTACAAAGGGGTTTCGTACCAATCTATGGATATCAGAGAGATTTCGGATAAAGTTTTAACCGCAATCATCGAAGCAGGAAAAGGCATCGAAATCAATACCGCCAGTCTTAGAAAAGGATTTTTGCATCCTCATCCAAGACCGGATATTCTCAAAAGGTATTTTGAACTTGGTGGTGAAATTATCACCATAGGTTCTGATGCTCACAGCGTTGCCGATTACGCCGCCGACTTAAAATATGCAGATGATTTGTTAGACCGGTTAGGCATTTCCTACTACACCGTTTTTGAAAACAGAACTCCAATTATGGTTAAACGATAACTGTTTACGGTGTTATACTTCTTAAATAATGTACCGATTGTACAATGGCATCTACGACATAATCAATCTGACGTATTTTCATATCCGGTTGAATCGTAAAGCGAAGACTGTTTCGCACCGCTTCTTCATCCAGCCCAATTTCGGTTAACACGTGTGAGGGCTCTGTGTTACTGCTGTTACATGCCGAACCTGCAGAAGCCAGGATTCCCTGTTCTTCCAGCAATGCCAGTAGCGCGTCCCCTCGCACTTTATCAAATGTAAAATGAATGTTGTTGGGAAGTCTGCACTTCCTGCTGCCATTTAGATGGACACCGGATATTCTTTTTTCTATTTCATGAATCATATAATCTCTAAGCATGGTCTCATGCTTTATTTTTTCCTCCATTTTATACATCGCCATTTCACACGCTTTGCCAAAGCCGACTATTCCTGCGACATTTTCTGTTCCGGCGCGTTTTCCTCTCTCCTGCTCCCCTCCTTTAATCATCCCCAAAAGCTCCATTTCTTCTCGTACATATAAGAATCCGACACCTTTTGGTCCACCCAGTTTATGTGCTGCCCCGCTTAACATATCCACACCGGTTTCTTTTACGCTTAACGGTATTTGTCCAAATGCCTGTACTGCATCACTATGGAAGGGGACTTTTGCTGCACCTGTAAGCCGGCTGATTTCTTTCAGCGGTTCTACCGTCCCGATTTCATTATTTGCGGCCATTATACTGACCAGGCAAACCTCCCCCAAAAGCAATTCTTTCAACCGTTCCAAATCAATTACTCCGTGACAATCCACCCCCACCAACTCTACCGGCACCATTTTGTCACGCCTGGCGGCATGCAACACCGCGTGGTGTTCGATTGCCGAAGTCACCAGCGTTCCTCTCCGCCTTCCGACACACGAAAAAATCGCCCAGTTATCAGCCTCCGTTCCACCGGAGGTAAAGAATATTTCCTCCGGTTTTGCCCCTATGACCCTTGCAACCGATTCACGTGCATTTTCCACCGCATCCCGACATTTTCTTGCCGGCTCATAATTGGCAGAAGGGTTATAATACTGTCTCGTCAGATACGGCTCCATGGCTCGAAGCACTTCCGGCTTCATCTTTGCAGTGGCAGCATTGTCCATATAAATCCAATTCTTCAACATTCTTACTCGTTTTCATATCCTTACTAACATTTTATGAGAAAAAGTTCTTTGTTGTGTATTCGGATTTATTGTGTTCAACTCGCATATATTAAACTGATACTTCGTATAGGAATGCCGAAATGAAATCACATTTTCAAAATGCACTGATTAAAGGAACACTGATTCTGACACTCTCCGGCCTGATTACCCGTTTTATGGGCTTTTTCTATAAAATATATTTGTCACGGCTTTTAAGCGCTGACCAGCTTGGAATCTACCAGCTGATTTTTCCGGTCTATGCAATTTGTTTTACGCTGTTTGGTTCCGGCATACAAACAGCCATTTCCCAGTTGGTTGCCAAATACCGGTCGGACAAAACAAAGCAACAGCATATTCTTCTTACCGGTCTGTTCCTATCGCTCTGCGTAGCATCTCTTTTGTCGATTCTTGTTTTTTTCTGGTGTGAACCGGTTTCTGCTTATCTGCTTATGGAAAAAAGGACAAAGCACCCCCTTAAAGTCCTCTCTTTTGCCTTTTTGTTTTGCAGCATTTCTTCCTGTCTAAACGGTTATTATTATGGAAATAAACAGACTTCTTTACCTGCCTCCACTACACTTGTAGAACAAACCGCACGCATCCTGTTCGTTTTCCTTCTTCCACAAAAACTGTCCGCCTTTCACGCCGTATGGGGAATTGTATTCGGGGAAGGTTTGTCTGCCCTCTACTCCCTCTTTTATTTTCTTCACTTTACAAAGCAAATAAAAACTACGGGATTTGCTGTGGAGCGCATTTTCTTTTCCCTGCAAAGTCATATCCGCCCGGTACTAAAGCTCTCTTTGCCGTTATCTGCCAATCGCTTCGTTGTAAGCCTTCTTAACAGTATAGAAGCCGTACTTATTCCTTTTCTTTTGAAGGACTTTGGGTTAAACAGCAAAGAGGCGCTAAGTGTATATGGTATCTTTACCGGTATGGCAATGCCCTTTATTCTGTTCCCGTCAGCTTTGCCAAGCTCCCTATCCGTGCTCCTTTTGCCAACCGTGTCGGAAGCCAGTGCCAGAAAAGAAGAGTCACACATACGAACGCTCTCCGAAAAGACCCTTCATTTTTGTCTGTTGATTGGTATTTTCTCAACTTCGCTTTTTTTCTTTTACGGGTTCGACTTTGGGCAACTGTTCTTTCACAATGACTCCGCCGGCATGTTTTTACGTACACTGTCTTTTCTCTGCCCTTTTATGTACCTTTCCATCACCGTAAGCAGCATTATCAACGGATTAGGTTTCAACCACATCACGTTCTTTCATACCTGTATCGGACTCACACTCCGTATTGTCCTCATTATGTTTTTGATTCCCTCCAATGGAATCTATGGATACCTAATCAGTCTCCTTGTAAGCCACCTGACCATTTGCTTTCTGAATTATCACTTTTTAAAACGCAAGATGCAGTTTTCTGTTTCCACAAAAAAGAGCATCCTCTATCCGACGCTGTTCTCCCTCCTAATTGGGAGCGCATCAAGAGTAATGCTCTTAAGTATACATAATCTCTATATTTCGTTGGGATTGTTCCTGGTTGGAACACTTGCCGTATGTGGAAGTCTGCTCTCTGACTCCATATGGAATTAAGCATTCTTACCTTTGCATTCTTCTATTCATGCAATTCTATCGGCAAATCATCCGGATCTTTGAAAAATGTCATTTTGGCATTCGTAAGTGGATCAATTCTCACCGGCTCTGTCTCTATGCCCAGTGCATTTAATTCCTCTACCGTTTTATCGAAATCATCCGGACGGAAAGCCAGATGTCTCAAACCACACGCCTCCGGATAGGACGGTCTCTTTGGGCTGTTTTTTATGCCAAAGAGTTCAATCTCGATATCACCGGCTTTCAAATCCAGTTTGTAATCATCTCTTTCCTTACGATAGGTTTCACGTATGATGGGCAGTCCCAAAAGTTCCACATAAAAATGCTTCGACTTCTCATAATCCGATGCAATAATTGCAATGTGGTGAATCGTTTGAAAATTCATAGGCACCTCCAAATCCAAATTGTCCTATTATGTTTACATATTACAGCACATATGGTGTGATCTGGTATACATAATAATTGAGCCAGTTTGTGTAAATCTGCGTATGTGCTCTCCAGCGTAACAACGGACGGTTTGTTGGATCATCTCCGGGGTAATAATTTAACGGAACGTGAATATCCAATCCTGCCAATCTGTCACGTCTGTACTCTTTATCCAATGTCATACGGTCATATTCCGGATGTCCGAATACAAAAATTCTGCTTGCCTCTTCATCAATTGCGATACCAACCCCTGCAAGTTCTGACTGTGCAAGTATTTTAAGAGCAGGCTCTTTTTCGATATCTTCCGTATAGTTCTCCGTATTGCGGGAATGTGGCATATAAAAAACATCATCATAACCTCTGACTAACGGACATTTTCTGTGCAAAACCTTGTGCTCGTATATACCAAACATTTTTTGATCAAGCAAATGCTTCTGTATTCCGTAGTGATAATAAAGCCCTGCCTGCGCGCCCCAGCATACATGCATGGTAGACGTAACATTGGTCTTAGACCATTCCATAATCTCGCAAAGTTCGTCCCAATAAGCAACCTGTTCATACTCCATCAGTTCCACCGGTGCACCGGTAATAATCAGACCGTCAAATTTTTTGTCTTTTACATCCGCGATTGTCTCGTAAAACTTATCCAGATGACTCGGTTCCGTATGCGTTCCGACATAGGTTGCTGTCGTCAAAAATGTAACATCCACCTGAAGCGGTGTATTGGAAAGACTTCTTAACAATTGAAGTTCCGTATCTTCTTTGATTGGCATCAGGTTCAGGATTGCAATCTGTAAAGGACGGATATCCTGCATCAATGCACGGTTCTCTCCCATTACAAATATATTTTCATCTTCTAATTTTTTCTTTGCCGGTAAATTATCGTGTACCTTAATTGGCATGCCATCCACTTCTTTCTTCTTAAATTCTATATTCCTTATTCGGATTTGCTTTATTCTAACACTTCTTTTTCTTTTCGTAAAGAAATCACTCTAACATTGCAAGAAAATCTTCTTCAGTAATAATCGGAATTCCAAGCTGTTTGGCCTTTTTATTTTTGGAGCTGTTCGAATTAATATCATTGTTAATCAAATAGTTCGTGTTGGACGTAACACTGCCCGTTACTTTTCCTCCATTTTGCTCCACTACCTCTTTTACCTGATTACGATTGTCAAAATGCTCGACGCTTCCTGTAATTACAAATGTGATTCCGGCAAGTTTTTGTTCCGCATTTGTTTCCTCTTTCTGAATGGTTACTTCTTTAAAAAGTTTTTCTACCATCTCCAGATTGTCCGGCTGATGCATATATGCAACAAATGCTCTCGCAATCACGTCTCCAATTCCGGAAATTCCGGTCAGTTCCTCTACTGTGGCATCCTTAATCTTCTCCCAGTCATTCTGAAAATGAGAACAAATAAGTTTTGCCGTAGAAAGCCCGATATTAGATATTCCGAGCGCATAAATGAATTTGGCAAGTGTAATTTCTCTGCTCTTTTCAATTGCCGCAATCAGATTGTCATAGGATTTTGCTCCAAACCCTTCCCGCTCTATAATGGCTTGTTTATAATTCGCCAGATGGAAAATATCTGCTTTCTCATGAATCATTCCCATAGAAACAAACTTCTCAAGGGTAGACTCTGATAATCCTTCGATATTAAAGGCATCTCTGCTTACCATCAACGAAAGGGACTTCACCTTTTTCGCCATACAATCCGGATTCTCACAATATACATATTTGATGCCGTTATCGTTTTTAATTCTTGTTTCCCGGCTACATACCGGACAGACAGCCGGTGCGCTACATCCTCCTGTTCGCGTCAGATTCTTAGCTATCTGCGGAATAATCATATTCGCCTTATATACCAGTATTCTGTCTCCGATTCCCAGCTGCATTTCCTCCATAATACTCAGGTTATGCAGACTGGCTCGTGTGACACTGGTTCCCTCCAGCCAAACCGCATCAAACACCGCAACCGGATTAATCAGTCCTGTTCTTGACGCGCTCCATTCCACTTCCGTTAGTGTCGTTTCCGCCGTCTCGTCGCTCCATTTAAACGCATAAGTATCCCTCGGAAACTTCGCCGTTCTTCCAAGCGAACGTCCATATGCAATGTCGTCATAGTTTAACACCAGACCATCGGATGGAATATCGTACGTCTTAATCTCATTTTCGAACCACTCTACGGCGGAGATAATGTTATCTGCATTTACCGGTTTACTTTCCACTACTTCAAATCCCTGCTCTTTCAGCCATTCCATCTGACAGGCTCTTGAATTGTGAAAATCCACTTCCTGCGCCCCAACTAGCGAAAACGCATAAAAGCGCACTCTTCTCTTAGACGTAATCTCGCTGTTTAACTGTCTTACAGAACCACTGCACAGGTTTCTCGGGTTTTTATATTTGAGTGCTTCTTCTTCAATCTCGTGATTAATCTTTTCAAAATCAGAGTAGCTGATTACTGCTTCTCCTCTAAGAACTAACTCTTGTTTATAAGGTATGGATAAAGGAAGATTGATAAATGTCTTTGCATTCGCCGTAATCACCTCTCCGACTTCACCATTCCCTCTGGTTACTGCCTTTTCCAGTTTTCCCTCGCGGTAGGTCAAAACAACCGTAAGGCCATCCAGTTTCCAGGAAAGATTACCGGACTGCGCTCCCAGCCAATCTCTTAACGCCTCTCTGTCTTTCGTTTTGTCCAGAGAAAGCATCGGCTCCGGATGTGTCTCTTTGGGCAGCTCACTTACCACTTCATAACCTACATTTACGGTAGGACTTGCGGCAAGTGTAATATTCAATTCCTTCTCCAATGCCACAAGTTCATCATACAACCGGTCATATTCCAGATTCGACATTATCTCGGTTGCATTCATATAATAGGCTTTGGAAGCCTCATTTAACAGTGTGGTCAACTCCTTCAAACGTTCCATCTTTTCCTTCATACTCATCATACTCCGTTGGTTCTACTCTCATTTCTTATGATTATTTTAGTGCCTGTTCCAATTCCTTGATCTCTTTTGGTGTAAGCTTACGATACTCACCATACTTAAGATTCCCGAGTTTTATATTCATAATACGCACTCTTTGTAACGATACCACTTCCACGTGGAAGTACTGACACATACGGCGAATCTGCCGGTTCAATCCCTGCGTAATAATAATCTTAAACTTATTGTGTCCCAAACGGACACATTTACACGGTCTGGTCACCGTATCCAGGATAGGTACCCCTTTCTCCATCCTTCGAAGAAAGCTGTCTTCTATCGTCTTATTAACGGTAACAATATACTCCTTTTCATGGTAATTGGAAGCCCGAAGCAGTTTGTCCGCAGCCTCTCCCTGATTCGTAAGCAACAATAGTCCTTCCGAATCTTTGTCCAGTCTTCCTACCGGATAAACACGTTCTTTTAATCCGATATAGTCCACAACATTTTGCGCTCTGTCTTTGTTACTTGTAGTACAAACAATACCTCTGGGTTTGTTGAGTGCAATCCACAGTTTTTCAACTTCCTTTTGCGAAACAACTTTACCATTGACTTCAACAATCTGTCCCGGCTTTACCATTGCACCTTTCACCGCCACTTCACCGTCAATCTTGATTTGACCCTGGTCTAACAGTCGATCCGCTTCCCGTCTTGAACAGACCCCTTTACTGCTCAAATACTTGTTTATCCGGATTGCATCTTCTTGCATTGCTATCGTTTCTGGCTTCATTCATTGTCCTTTCTATTTGAACTATCTGTCAAAAACAGGAGTAAGCATCCAAAGATGTTACTCCTGCCAAATAATCTTATTATTGCTTTTGGTATTGCTTTTGCAAAGCTAACTATAATAGAAACTCCTGCCGCAGATTATTCTGCATTCTGCTGTGTGCTCTGCTCTGTATTCTGCGTATCTGTATTCTGCGTTTCTGCGTTCTGTGTATCCGCATTCTGAGTTTCTGCATTCTGTGTATCCGCATTCTGAGTTTCTGCATTCTGCTGTCCGTCCGTCTGCTGTGTCTGTGCATTGTCATCAGCAGTTGTTCCGTTATTGGTAGCTTGTGTTAAGTTACTTAAGAAGGTCTTTAACTTCTCATCTGCAGAAGCTGCTTCATCCAGTTTCTTATTAACTGTAGAAACAAGATCCTGCACTTCCGGTGTCTGATCACTATCTGCAATCAGTGCGCTTACCTCAGCATTTTCACCGATAAATACTTTCAACTTACCGTCATCTCCGGTAACAAGATAAACTCTCGTAAGTCCCGGTGCCAATGTATCAATGTCTCTAATCTTCAGTTCGTGATAGAAATAAACCAGATAACTTCCTTCTTCCAAGCCATCGATTGTATAAATATTCAGATTCTCAAAATCTTCAACATCTGCATATTTGACTTTGTATTCATTCTCAACAAGTAAAGACGGATCACTCACAACTGTAGATAATGTATCCATATCACATTCGATACTTGCACCCAGATAATCTTCGATTGTCTCTACAATCTGGGTATCGTCATTCTGCTTAAGCGTTCTGTCCGGTGTAGCACTCGGTTCTACTTCCTCAACCTTGTTCTCTTCACTCGCAACCTCTTTGTCCTCTTTTTTATCTACTTTTGTAGAATCTTTATCTTTCGTTGTAAACACAGTCAAAAATGCCATTCCAATAAACATTACGAACATTGTGACAAGTATAATGATTTTTTTATATCTTAATTTCATATGAATCTCCAATCTGATATTTCGGGCGATTATCGCATTAATCCAAATCTAATGCGCAATCGTTTATATTAAACATCCTATAAATTTCTGCCTGTAACCTAACAGATTTTATCATATCAAATAATAATAAAAAAATCAACACCTGTATCATCATTTTTCGTTTTTTGTAACACTTTCGTAATATTTTAATTCTTTACTTTGAATTTAAAATCTATTATAATAACATTCAAATGCATCCGTTGCATAGCTGGATAGTGCATTGGCTTCCGACGCCAAAGGTCGCAGGTTCGAATCCTGTCGGATGCATTCTTTCTATCGCATTACATTTTTATAATGTAATGCATTTTTTTTATAATGTAATGCATTTATTTTCTCTCAGGTAAATATACACTTTATCCGAGAGAATATCCTCTTGCGGCACTTCTGTCGCATTCACCTCATCTACCATTTTTGCCAGATATTCTTTCGATTGTTCCCCTTGATTGTATGGAACCAAAATCAATAGCGATAGGTAAGGCTTTGTAATACGCTGCCTTTTCCCCCGCTCCACACCGGGCGTGAAACTTTCGCTTCACCCGGCGTTCCATCAGTCATTTGTATATCAGGTATATGGGGTGAATATATCTGTTATACAAATAACTGACTTGGGGCCATCCCTCCACTGCTTGTTATCACAGCTTCAACGGTACTATTCCCCTACTCTCACTAACACAAACGATGTTACCACCGACCGCTTCATAAAAGTTGCGCCTTCTAGACGTTGTTAGCTTTCCCTGTTCCTATTCTTCTATCTGTTCTTATACCCACAGGTCCTTTTTTTGAGCCTTTAGACTGGAAGCTGCCAATTACAGCTTATGGACTTTCATAATGAGTGTCTTACTAATCCACATCTAATTCCTATAAGGATCTACACATTGCTATGTATGCATTCTCTAGACTCTTTCCATCAAAAGTTCGTCTGTTGTAACATCCTGACCATAGATATATTATAGACTTCCGGCCTATCACTACTCGACCACCTCTGGTTCGCATTTCCAACTTACGCTGGGTAGCTCTTAGCCGACTTCACCGAGCTTATAACCTTTTACTGTCGCACTGTAAAACGCTATTCGGAGTATTAAAGGAAGCGTTTTGGGGCGTTACCCCCGCATTCCACTTCTCGAAGAATAAGTTATAGCTTTCACTACAGCCTTTTTGTGTATTTATCTAGGCTAACAGGTCGCACCCTCATGAATGCTGCTTGGCAAAATGTAATAATCCTGTTCCATCTCCTGTGCAAAATCCTCTAATGCATCTTTATACAAAATCGCTGCCGCACCGTAGTTTTCTCTTTCGTTGCTGATTACGTATATGTTTTGCGCAAAAGTTTCGGTTGCATCCTCCGGCCAATCCTCTTCTCCCATCATCTCTCCAAGAAATCTTTGCATAATCTCGCTCATGGATTGAATCTTACACGGAAACAGTCTTGGTGTATTCTCTTTTGCATTCTCCCAAAGAGTCTCTTCGTCAATCCCCCAGGCAGACATAACACTATCAAAAATGCGAAATGTGGATACGCCCTCATCTCCCATCGCAACGACACAATGATACGTAAGTGCCAGATCTAAAAACCTTCTATGCGGTATATTTTCCAACAACGCCTTATTCTGTTCATAATTCACCAGGCGGTAAATAATATTGCGCCTGTATTCCTCAAACGGACCAAACCCGGTCCATTTCTCCCCCAATTTAAATTCCTTGTGTTTCTGATAGGTAGACCAGATACTGCCGATTACTTCATCCATTCTCATCTGTCCCCTGACATATTCCTCAAACAAGGAATTCAAATACATAGTAGGCGCTACATTGTATCCCTTTTCACAAATAGAAATACCATCCAGTTCCATTCCATTGTTTTTGACAACTCGTCCTCTGGTCACAGTATAGTTCTCCCCTGCCTGTTCCCGGATGCGGTTCTCTACCTCCTCCAAAAATTTCGTATACTCCATACATTCTCCTTTCATTTTTTGATTTTTCTAGATAATAACAAATGCTTTTTGGAAAGACAATACGCCAAAAACATGTTTGTATACCCCTCTATTTTCCCCCCTGATATTTTATAAAAAATGACGTGTCACATTTAAAAAAGACTATCTCACAACCTATGTGAAATAGTCTTTTTTAACAAATCATATGCAATTCTTTGTGCACTTTTTCTAACTCCAGTTAAAGTCCTGAAAGCTTTTTCCTTTTTGAAATTCTTCCAGCATAAAAAGTACGTCTTTTAACGGAATCGGCTGACTGAATATATACCCCTGCACCACTTCGCATTTTAACTGTTTGAGATAGTCTACCTGATATACATTCTCGACACCTTCAACCACAACAGACTTTCCGATATCCTTTGCAAGATGAATGATATTTTCAAAAATCTTGCGCGTTGTTGTGTCTACTTCCAACTCCTCCATATAACTTCTGTCCGTCTTTAAAATCTGTATCGGTAATTTTTTGAAGAAATCCGCGGAAAAATGGCCGTAACCATATCCATCCATGGAAAGATCAAATCCAATGCCTTTTACTTCTTCGATAATTGCAAGCGCTGTATCCATATGTGATTTGATTGCATCACCTTCCAGCTCCAGCGTAATATCAGAAATACTCGCATGTTCATCTGTCGCAAGTTCACGCAAATCATTCAGGAAATTCGTATCAAAGAAGTGTCTCTTTGAGATATTCACGTACACGCGAAAATCATTGGACATATACTTCTTAAGCTTTACAATATCTTTATTTACCTGTAAGAGTACCTGATTCTCAATCGCATTCAATAAGCCGGACTCTTCCGCAACCGGAAGAAATTCATCCGGTAATACGATTCCCCTCTCCGGATGATTCCAACGAATCAAAGCTTCAAATCCATTAATCTCCTCACTTTGCAACACTACCTGCGGCTGATAATAGATTTCGAACTGATCATCTGCAATCGCATTTCTAAGTTCTGACTGCAACTGAATCTTTTCCATAAGTTCGTTGGAAAATGACTCATCATAGTAGCAATAATTATTCTCGCCCATCTTCTTGGCTTCATAAAGTGCCGCATCCAGATTTTTCATCAATGTCTGTGTTGTCTTACCATCCTTAGGAATCAGGCATACTCCAATATTCAACGAAATGAACACGTCACTTCCGGATACGGAAAAAGGGAACGAGAAGACATTGTATATTTTCTTAATTTTCTCTTCCAGATTCTCCGTACTTTCAAGGTTCTGCGAAAGTATCATAAAACATCCGCCACCAATACAGGACAGGAAATCATCTTCCTCCAGCCCCTGGCGAAATCTCCCGGCAACATCTACCAGGAGTTCATCTCCCGCACTTCGACCAAGTCTGTCGTTGATTCTTTTGAGATTGTCCACGTCTGCATAAATCAACCCGGCCATTTCATCTTTTCTAAGCGTTTTAAGTGTTGATTCTAACATTTCTTCCAGCGCAACCTTACTTGGCAGTCCGGTCAGCATATCCAGATATGCAATCTTTCGTGTTTTCTCCTCATGCTTTAACAGTTCATTATATTTTTCATCAATCTCTGCTTTTTCTTTTTCGATGGTGTCCTTTTCAGTTTTGAGATTACCTACTTCATTTTCAAGACGCAGGTATCTTCTGGTCAGTTTCTGCCTTGTACGCATTAGCAAAAGTCCCATAATCATAAGCACTAGAACTAACGAGACGATTATGAGGCCACCAACCCAAAATAAAATATTATCCATAATTTTGTTGTCCTCCATTGTCTACAAGACATTATTATAACTTAAATTCCTTTATATGCCAAGTATCTGTTAGAATAGCGCTCCTCCATACTGACATCCTCCAAGAACCAGGATGGCTTTTGGAAGCTTTCTGCTTCCTCTATACTTTCAAACTCGACTTCTGCTATTTGCAATCCTTCGTAGGCTCCCGAGAAAACATCCAGTTCGATCGTCCACTTCTCATATGGTATCAGATAACGCTTTTTCTCGATTATAACGCCGTCGCACTTGGGTTTTAGATGCTCATATGCCTCTTTCGTAAGCATAACCTCAACCTCATTACAGACTCTTGTGTTGTCCGAATCTTCCACCACACCAATCTTGGATTTGTATGTCAGAATATAATCATGATTACTTTTTCTGATTCGAACCACCGGTCTGTCGCACAAATAGCCCTGTTCCATCGTTTTGCAAGGGTAGTTCTCCAGATTATCCGGAAGGTGCTTTATTGTAAATTTCTTTTCTATTTCCATAACGGTTCTCTCCATTTCAAAACACTTTCTGGTATTATGAAAAAAATGTGGGAACCTGGATTCCCACATTTTTTATCTTAAGTATTGATTATTTGCCCTGAAGATATTCGTCAATTGCCTGTGCTGCTGTTTTACCTGCTCCCATGGCAAGAATAACGGTAGCTGCTCCCGTAACGGCATCTCCACCTGCAAATACACCGTCTTTCGTGGTTGCACCATTATCTTCTGCAACGATACATTTGCGTCTGTTAGTTTCCAAGCCTTTGGTTGTAGAAGAAATCAATGGGTTCGGGCTTGTTCCAAGTGACATAATAACCGTATCCACATCCAGTACAAAATCAGAACCCTCTTTAACTACCGGGCTTCTTCTTCCACTTTCATCCGGTTCACCAAGTTCCATCTCTACGCATTTCATTCCGGTAACACATCCATCTTCGCCAACGAGAATCTCGGTTGGATTGGTAAGAAGATTAAAGATGATTCCTTCTTCTTTTGCGTGATGTACTTCTTCTACTCTGGCCGGTAATTCTTCCTCGCCACGACGGTAAACGATATGAACTTCTGCGCCCAGTCTGAGTGCAGTTCTGGCAGCGTCCATTGCAACGTTACCACCACCAACAACGGCTACTTTCTTTCCTGCAACAATCGGAGTTGCATAGCTGTCGTCAAATGCTTTCATAAGGTTGGAACGTGTAAGGTATTCGTTTGCAGAAAATACTCCATTTGCATTTTCTCCCGGGATACCCATAAATCTTGGAAGTCCTGCTCCTGATCCAATGAATACAGCGTCAAAACCTTCCTCATCCATCAACTCATCAATTGTAGTAGATTTACCGATGATTACGTTTGTTTCAATCTTAACACCAAGTGCTCTTACATTTTCGATTTCGGAAGCAACTACCGTATTCTTTGGAAGTCTGAACTCCGGAATTCCGTAAGATAATACGCCCCCGGCTTTATGTAATGCTTCAAAAATAGTTACATCATATCCAAGTTTAGCCAAATCTCCGGCACAGGTAAGTCCTGCAGGACCGGAACCGATAACGGCTACTTTCTTTCCGTTCTTTTCGTCTGCAGCAACCGGTTTCACGTTATTTTCTCTTGCCCAGTCAGCAACAAAACGCTCTAATTTACCAATAGAGATTGCATCTCCTTTGATTCCACGAACGCATTTGGCTTCACACTGTGATTCCTGTGGGCAGACACGTCCACATACTGCTGGGAGTGCAGAGTATTTGCTGATTGTAAAATATGCCTCTTTGATATCGCCTTCTTGTAATTTGCTGATAAATCCAGGAATATCGATACTTACCGGACATCCCTGTCTACACTGTGGGTTTTTACATTTGAGGCAACGGGTAGCTTCTTCCATCGCTTCCTCTTTGGAATAACCAAGACATACCTCTTCAAAATTAGTTGCTCTTACTTTTGGATCCTGTTCTGCAACAGGAATTCTTGTCATTGGATCTGCCATTACTTGTCACCTCCGCATCCGCAGCCACCATTCTTGTGAGTAGCTCCTTCTTTTTCTCTTAAGATTGCTCTTCCTTCTTCTGTCTTATATAACTGCTGTCTCTTCATTGACTCATCAAAATCAACCAGATGTCCGTCGAACTCAGGTCCGTCTACGCAGGCAAATTTCACTTCGCCGCCAACGGTAAGACGACAGGCACCGCACATTCCGGTTCCGTCTACCATAATCGGATTCATACTAACAATGGTACGAATTCCTAATTCTTTGGTAAGAAGGGAAACAAATTTCATCATGATAACCGGTCCGATAGCAACAACGAGGTCATATTTCTTTCCTTCGTTGTTAACCAGGTCTTTAATCTTGTCATTTACATTTCCTTTGAAGCCATAAGAACCGTCATCTGTTGCAATGTATACATTAGCTGCATACTCTTTCATTGCATCCTCTAAGATAATCAGACCTTTGTTTCTTGCTCCGATAATTACATCCACATCATAGCCGTGCTCTTTCATCCATTTAACCTGTGGGTAAACAGGTGCTGTTCCAACACCACCGGCTACAAATAAAATATTCATCTTCTTAAGAACTTCCGGATCCTCGTGAATCAGTTCAGACGGACATCCAAGTGGTCCAACAAAATCCTGGAATCCTTCTCCTACTTCCAAACGTCCCATCTGCATTGTAGATGCACCAATCATCTGCGCAACGATGGTAACCGTTCCTGCTTCTCTGTTATAATCGCAAATGGTCAAAGGAATTCTTTCACCCTTCTCATCTGTCTTTACGATAATAAACTGTCCCGGATAGCATTTCTTTGCTACTCTGGGTGCTTCTACATCCATAAGAAATATACTATCAGTCAACTGCTCTTTCTTTACTATTTTGTACATTTCGAACCTCCCTGACTTACTTAATTCAGTTTTGTGTATTAAAGCGTTAAACGCATTAAAATAATATTAGTCGATAAGTCCCCATTCGTCAATATTTTTTTAACTTTCGTAGCATTTTCTCAATTTCTGTAATGCCTTCTTTTCTATTCTGGATACATACGATCTCGATATATTTAACTTTCCTGCCACTTCTCTTTGCGTAATTGCATCTTTTCTCCCAAGCCCGTAACGAAGGGACAAAATAAGCCTTTCTCTGTCATTTAACACTTGTTCCATATACCCTTCCAGCTTCGCAAGATACTGTTTTTTCTGAAGTACTTCCGCAACATCCTCCTCCTGCTTCTCAAGCACATCCATCAGTTTGATTTCGTTGCCTTCTTTGTCCGTTCCAATCGGTTCATACACAAACACTTCCTTCGATAACTTTTTTGCACTGCGAAAACACATCAATATCTCGTTTTCTATACATCTGGACACGTAGGTTGCCAAACGAATCCCTTTTTTTATATCAAAACTATCGATTCCTTTAATCAATCCGATGATTCCGATACTAATCATATCTTCAAAATCAGACTCCTGCACATTGTATTTTTTTATAATATGGGTAATCAACCGAAGGTTTCTTTCTATCAACTGATTTCTTGCCTCCGTATCCCCTGCCATCATTGCCTCTAACAACAGTCTTTCCTCTGACGTGCTTAGCGGTTTGGGAAATGATTTCAAAGAAATAAGCACTCCAACCTGACTGTTTTCTAACAGTTTATGTTAAAGTGCTTACATTAGTGCCTTTCCAATCGAAAATACGGCTATTATTTTGTTTCCTTCATTCTAAGCAAATCATAGTTGCAAATATCTGCGTCAAATTTTAACCATACGGTTTCCTGTGGATGTGGGCAGGACTCAATTTCCTGACCTTTTTCATTTTTCATTTCCAAAACTTTTGCATTCACATTTTCTCCCGAAGGTTTCATCACTTCAACTACGTCGCCGACACTGAATTTGTTTCGCTGGGTAATGCGAACCCATCCGTCTTTTTCTTCTTCAATATATCCAAGATACGTATATTCTTTTACGTATGTATTGTTGTCATAAATCTGCGCATCATGATCCGGTGCTCCGTAGAAGAATCCGGTTGTAAACTGACGATACGTACATTTTGAAATCTCTTCCTGATAATGCGGAATGTTCTGTTTGTAAAGCTCCGGGTCTTTTAAGAAATCATCAATCGCCTGACGGTACGTTCTTGTAACACAAGCAACGTAAAGAGCAGTTTTCATTCTTCCCTCCACTTTTAAACTGTCAATGCCGGCGTCTATAATGTCCGGTATATGCTCAATCATACACAGATCCTTGGAATTAAAAATATAGGTACCACGTTCATTTTCTTCCACAGGCAAATATTCCCCGGGGCGTTTTTCTTCCATTACGTAGTACTTCCAGCGGCAAGGATGTGTACAGGCTCCACGGTTTGCATCTCTTCCCGTGAAATAGTTGCTAAGCAGGCAACGTCCGGAATGGGAAATACACATTGCTCCGTGAATAAAGGTTTCGATTTCCATATCCTCCGGAATGTTCTGTCGAATCTCCTTGATTTCCTGCAAAGAAAGTTCTCTGGCAGAAACCACTCTGGTAGCACCCATACGACGCCAGAAATTATACGTTCCGTAGTTTACGTTGTTGGCCTGTGTGCTGATATGGACATCTATCTCAGGGCAGACTTTCTTGGCAATATCAAAGACTCCGGGATCTGATATAATCAATGCATCGATACCAACACTTTTCAATTCATTAAAATACTTCTCGATACCTGCAAGGTCTTCGTTGTGCGCTGTAATATTGGCCGTCACATACACTTTTACACCGTGTTCATGTGCGAAAGCAGCACCCTCTTTCATATCCTCCAGAGAAAAATTCTTAGCTTTTGCACGAAGTCCATACATATCTCCTCCGATATAAACAGCATCTGCGCCGTACTTAACGGCAATCTTTAATACCTCCAGACTGCTGGAAGGAATCAATAATTCCGGTTTTCTCATTTTATTTCTCCAATCTGTTTTCTTCTATCTTTGTACTAAGTGTTACACCGTCTCCCAACGGAAGAATCACGGTATCCAGTGTGTCCGTATGTGTCAGGGTATACAGATAATCTCTCATACGCATATGTATGGTACGATTTCTCCTTGTAACTGCATATCTGGACTCAACTACATCTCCGTCCTGCAATACATTATCTGATACCAGAAGTCCGTCTTTCTTAAGCAAGGCTTCCACTGTAGGAAAGAAATTTAAGTACTGCCCTTTTGCGGCATCCATAAAAATAAAATCAAATGTTTTGCCTTCGTTTTTGAGCATTTCCAAAACTTCTGTTGCATCACCTTCCAACAGCGTAATCACGTCTTCCTTTTTATTTTTTTTAATGTTATCTTTCGCATCCCGGATACGCGCCGGCACTTTTTCAATGGTCGTAATATGAGCACCTTCTTGCAGAAACTGACTCATGTAAATTGCCGAAAAACCAATTGCAGTCCCCACCTCTAAAATCTGCATTGGCTTATGCATATGAAGTAGGAACCGCATTAATGTGCGTGTCGGTTTTTTAATTATTGGTACATAATTTTCTTCTGCATACCGCTCCATTTCTTTCATGCAATTAGAAAGCGGCTCATCAAAGGATTCTATAAAATCTGCAATCCTTATATCTGTAATCATTTCTTCCTCCGTTATTTCGTGCTTTGATTGTTTTGGTTATTCTGTCCTCCGGCGGATATATCCGTAAACAATTCCAGTATTTCATCATACGTCATTGACGAATTGATGGTATACGTTCCCGGAAGAATCGGTCTGCGTCCATTGGTAGTAAGCTTTGCTCTTATATAGAAGGAGAATCTGTCTATAATAATTCCTTTGCTATAAAGATCCTTCGCTATATCCATTGTCGCTTCACCTTCATCAATCGTAACTCTGTAATCTCTTCCCTGTCCTTCTGCGGAAACCGTAACATTTCCAAATATGCGGTAAGACAGGTCATACGTTCTGTGTGCGACAGCATTTACACCGTAAATCACACCACAATAAAAACATATGTTAAAAATAATACCAAATACAATTACAAATCCCCGAAGTGTTTTTCTTAACGATCCACTCATTTTTTTCCCCTTTTTTGTTATTCATCCAGAAACATAAGATCTAAATCTATCTTCTTACGCATCTTACTTTTGATATGACGAAGCATTCTGCAATAGACAAACTCCGCATTGAGAAATTCCATAACCACCGGATTCTGAAGCAGCCAGTCATATTCTGTATCCAAACGCTGATTGTTCTCAAACGTATCCTCACTGCTGCTGGTCTGAAACATGAATCTTCTCCGACGGAATTCATTTACATGGTTGATCAAATCACCTTCCAGCTTCAGACGCTCCAATGCTTTCTTATAATTCAAATATTCCTCACTGTTATTGATTGCCTCCAACAAATTGTCTGTATAGAATTTTACGTCATTCATACAATCACCCTTCTCACGTGAAAATCAAGGACACGTTCGCGTTTCGTCCCTCTGTTATATCTCCATAATAATTGGCAGTATCATCGGATTTCTCTTTGTTCTCTTCCAGATATAATCGCTCAAAGCATCTCTTACTTCATTTTTAATCTTACCCCAATCGGTAATGTTTTTATCGTAACAATACTCTAATGCATCATTTACGACAACTCTCGCTTCATCCATCAAATCCTCAGACTCCCGGACATAGACAAATCCTCTGGATACAATATCCGGTCCCGCAAGAACCTGATTTGTGTATTTTTCAAGTGTTACTACAATGATAATCAGTCCGTTTTCAGATAAATGCTGACGGTCTCTAAGAACAATATTTCCAACGTCTCCTACACCAAGTCCGTCTACCATGATTCCTCTTGCCGGTACTTTATCTACAACTCTTGCTTCTTCCTTAGACAACTGTAAAACATCGCCGGAAGACAAGATAAATGTATTCTCTTTTGGAACTCCCATTTCCTGTGCAAGATCTGCATGCACCATCAGATGACGATACTCACCATGCACCGGAATTGCGTACTTTGGCTTTGTAAGTGCATAAATCAGTTTGATTTCTTCCTGGCAGGCATGTCCGGAAACATGTGTATCCTGGAAAATAACCTTTGCACCTTTCATAGCAAGTTCATTGATAACCTTGGAAACAGATTTTTCATTTCCCGGAATCGGAGTGGAACTAAAGATTACCGTGTCGCCCGGCTTAATCGTAATCTTTTTATGAATGGATGCTGCCATTCTGGATAACGCCGCCATGGACTCTCCCTGACTTCCGGTCGTAATAACCACTAACTGGTCATCTGTATAGTTTTTCATCTGTTCTGTTTCGATAATGATATTATCCGGTACGTTCAAATATCCAAGCTCGCTGGCTGTCGATATGATACTTACCATACTTCTTCCTTCGATTGCAACTTTTCTTCCGTATTTGTGCGCAGAATTCAAAATCTGCTGTACGCGGTCGACATTAGATGCAAATGTTGCCACGATAATTCTATGTTTTGTATTCTCCTGAAACAGATTATCAAACGTTTTACCAACGGTTGTTTCAGACATGGTAAAGCCTGGCTTCATAGCATTTGTACTGTCACACATCAATGCCAGTACACCCTTCTTACCTAACTCACCAAATCTCTGCAAATCTATCACATCACCAAATACCGGCGTGTAATCTACTTTAAAGTCTCCGGTATGGACAATAATTCCGGCCGGAGAATAAATTGCAAGCGCTGCCGCATCACCAATACTGTGGTTTGTACGGATAAATTCGATACGAAAATCTCCTAAATTAACAGACTGTCCGTATTTGATTACTTTACGCTTGGTTGTTTTCATTAAGTTATGCTCACGAAGCTTATTCTCGATAATCCCCATCGTAAGTCTGGTTGCATAAATCGGAACATTCATTTCCTTTAAAACATAAGGAACCGCTCCAATATGATCCTCATGTCCATGTGTAAATACAAAGCCTTTTACTTTGCTTGCATTTTCTTTTAAATATGTGATATCCGGAATTACAAGGTCTATTCCAAGCATCTCATCTTCCGGAAAAGAAATACCGCAATCTACAACAATAATACTGTCCTCGTATTCAAATGCGGTAATATTCATACCTATCTGTTCTAATCCTCCGAGCGGGATTATCTTTACGCTAGCTCCTTCAACTTCTTTTGACTTTCTCAAAGTCTGCACCTCCAAATTATAATTACTATTGCGGTGCACAATCACGTCAAGAATAATAACATCAAAACAAAACTCCATTACGAGTTTCATTCGGGTTAAACAGTATAAATTACAATCCGTTCACACTAATAACTCTGGAAATCACAAAGGTTTTTGGGCGCGAAAAAAAGACCGCAACGAAAAAAGCTTTGTAACTCCATACAAATCAAAATTATTCTTTTATTATTCCGTTCGTTCATGTACACATTTATCTTAGTGTTATTATTTTTCTAATTCAATTCCTGATTCTGAAAGCAATTCTGCAAACAAATCAAACAATACATCTAATAAAGTTTCATCTTCAACTACTGAATACCAGCAATCCTCTTCATTGCCATCCTCTGCCGGATGTTCTTCCAAAACAATAGCCTCGCACTCCTCTTCTTCTGATTCGGTTGCAAGGTAATACTTTTTGCCGGCTAAGGTTGCCTCTTCAAATATATATAAGGTCGCTTCCTGACCATCTTCATCCAGAAGTTCTACTTCTCCGATGTAAATTTCATCATTCTCTCTATCCATATTATTCTCCATCTTTATCCGTCTGGTTGGCTTTATGATCCAAATAGCCCTGTA
Source organism: Lachnospiraceae bacterium (assembly GCA_024698865.1). Taxonomy (GTDB): domain Bacteria; phylum Bacillota; class Clostridia; order Lachnospirales; family Lachnospiraceae; genus JAILQS01. The sequence continues at coordinate 91,562 of JAILQS010000015.1, forward strand.
ATATAAATACTGCTGCAATCTTGTCTACAATCTTCGCACGATCTTCTCTTCGCATATTGCCTTCGATCATAGCCTTATGTGCTGCCACTGTCGTTAATCGCTCATCCCATAATTCCACCGGCAAACCGGTTCTCTTATGCAACGAATGCGCAAGTTCTTCAGACTTAATCGCTCTTTCTCCAACCGTATTATTCATATTCTTGGGATAGCCAATCACAATCGTATCCACTTGATATTCTTCAATCAATTCTTCGATTCTACGAATCGTCGGACGCATCTTGCCTTCTTTATCCCTGCGAATCACTTCAATACCCTGTGCGGTAATTCCAAGCTCATCACTAATCGCAACTCCTACCGTCGTGGAGCCGTAATCTAATCCTATAATCCGCAAATCCTTACCTCTATTTTAAATTTCTTTCGATATAGTCATCCAGCAATTCTTCCAAAATTTCATCACGCTCTACCTTCATGATAAGACTTCTGGCATTGTTATGACTCGTAATATAAGTCGGATCTCCTGACATTACATAACCAACAATCTGGTTTACCGGATTATAGCCCTTTTCTGTAAGTGCCTTGTAAACCAACGCAATAATGTCACGCGCCTGTACTTCCTGTTCTTTCTGAACCTGAAAATATCTTGTATTATTTATCTCCTGCATCTTATCACTTCCTTTTTTTCTGTCTGGCCAATTAGCATGGATTCTTACTTTTATACGTACAAATACCCATCATGTATATCTATGATAATATAAACCTTTGAAAATTGCAAGAGTATCCAAATTTACTTTTTACAAAGGGATTTCCCGACTAGTTTTGTTGATTCAGCTCCTCTTCGCGGATGACTTGATTCCGTCCGTGTGCTTTTGCATAATACAATGCGCGGTCGACTTTTCGAATGGTTTCGTGATAATCTTCGCCATTGTACAAACTCATTCCAATGGATACCGTCACCGGACAAATCCCTGTGTCTGTGGACGCAATCTGCGCGCGGATTTGCTCTGCAATTTGCATGCCATGTTCATAACTGTGTCCCATCAAAAACACCAAAAATTCCTCACCGCCCCAGCGGATGACGTAATCACTTTCATTTACATTCTTTTTCAGCGTATCGCTCAATATTTGAAGAATATGATCACCGGCCTCGTGGCCATATGTATCATTGACTTCCTTGAATTTATCCAGGTCCAGCATCAACGTTACCACACGAGAGGCTTTCGCATTTGAGGTATCGTCTAAAACCAGATATTGCTGAAACTGTGCCTTTAACGTGTGGCTTTGCTCATCGAAAATTTCAGTCAGAATGTTGCGGTTGAACGCACCTGTAAGCTGATCCGTGAGCGCATCTTTTTCTATCTTTTTGACAACGCGATAGTGATCGAGATAGGTCTTGTGATTGAAAAGCAGCATCAATACACAGCCGATAAACAGCGGTGCAGCCAACGTAATCATCATATCAAAAGTTTCATAGTGAATCCAAAGATTGGATATGATGATATTACAAAACAAAAATCCATGGGCAATGACATGGTACACCATCGGCATACCCATTCCTACTGCAAGAAATGCGAAATGCATAATAATAAAGCCTTCGCGCGCAAAGTCACGATTGGGCAGATACCAGATGGTCCAAATAGTAGCCCACATGGAAAGATGCGGGAAAAGATAGTAAAGTACGGCGCCCACGCGGTAACTTTTAATTTTCGGATTGATGATGATCAAAATGAGCATCGGAAGAAGAACCGAAAATCGCGGCAACAGTGTTTCGATAGCAAAACGCCCAAAAATCTGACAGTCTGTAACAAAATACGCTGTTTGCATCAACGCGGTAAGAATCGCAGAGAAAAAGCTCAGCGTACGATAGTATTCAAATTTTGATTGAAAAAAAGCAGCACGTTCCGCTTTTGGAACAAAAATATCTATTTTCACAAAATAACCCCCCTCAATACTTTTTTCTTTATTGCTGTCCCCATCCCATAAAGGCTAACCGCAGAGTAATGTACCGTCTTCCAACATTTTAGTTGCGGTTACGGTGACAATTTCGTTGTGTATATTCTCCTTTGTTTTTGGCTTCAGGTATTTTACGTAACGCTCATTATGTCCGGCTACGTATTCCTTCCCGTCTACAATAACATCTTCTTCAAAAAGCACTTTCTGTTCGCGCCCAAAAAGCCATTCGTTATATGCTTTCTTCATTTCCAAGCCAAGTTCAATTAACTTCGCGCTGCGCTCTGTCTTAATGTTCTCTCCTATATGTCCTTCCATACGGTCTGCATTTGTTCCGTTTCTTCTGGAATATTTGAAAATATGAACATCTGAAAACTGTACTTTTTCAAGGAATTTTCGCGTTGTTTCAAACTCTTCTTCACTTTCACCGACAAAACCTGCAATGACATCGGTTGTGATAGCCGGATGCTCGTAGTAACTACGGATTCGTTCACACCCCTCCAGATACTCTGCTGTCGTGTATTTGCGGTTCATTCGTTTCAATGTTTCGTCGCATCCGCTTTGCAGCGACAAATGAAAATGCGGACATACTTTTTCAAGTTTGCTCAGTTCCTTCAAAAATTCCTCGGTTATGATTCGAGGTTCTAAGGAACCCAGACGTATCCGCTCTATTTTCTCCACTTTTTCCAGCTTCGAAAGCAGGGAAAGCAATGGTTTGCCACCATATCGCGTGAAGTCCTGTCCTCCTTCGAAGTCAATTCCGTAGGAAGATAAATGTATTCCCGTAACTACAATTTCCTTGTAGCCCTTCTTCGCCAGACCTTCCACCTCTAACAATACCTGCTCAGGTTTTCTGCTGCGGATTTTCCCGCGCACATACGGAATAATGCAATAGGAGCAAAACTGGTTACAACCATCCTGCACTTTGATATATGCTCTCGTCCGCTCTCCGGCGTTTTCAATCATCAGCTCCTCGTATTCTGCTTCTTTGATAATATCCTGTTCAAAACGCGCTCTCTCATATTCTGCTTCTTTTTGCTTTAGCTCCGCTAGCACCAGTTCCACAATCTCGGACTTTTTGTTATTTCCGACAACAAGATCCAGCTTTTGCTCATTTAGCAAGGCTTCTTTTTGTGCCTGAACATAGCAGCCGGTAGCAACAACCAATGCCTGCTCATTGTTTTTCCTTGCCCTATGAATCATCTGTCTGGACTTGCGGTCTGCCATATTGGTTACGGAACACGTATTGATAATATAGATATCTGCTTTCTCCTGAAAATCACATATGTCAAATCCCGCTTCGCGGAATTGTTTTTTCATTCCCTCAGTTTCGTATGCATTCACTTTACATCCTAAAGTAAGAAATGCCACGCTTTTATTCTGCTTCTTGTTTTCCACGTTTTTTCCTTTCAAAAATGCAGTAAAATACTGACTGTTTTTAGTTTTGTATTATTGACTTTTGTATAGTAAAAGACTACTATATATACATAAGCAAATGATAGTTTTACACATCTTAATTTACTTAAATTATTACTTGAAATAAGGAGGAGTACTATATGAAAACTGTTAAAATCTCTTTGGATTCTATCGATAAAGTAAAGTCTTTCGTAAATGACGTTACTAAGTTCGATACAGATTTTGATTTAATCTCCGGTCGCTATGTAATTGACGCCAAGTCTATCATGGGTATTTTCAGTCTGGATTTATCCAAACCAATTGATTTGAGCATTCATAATGACGATGATGTAGATAACATCTTAGCAATTTTAGCGCCTTACATCATTGATTAATATATCTACAACTTAAGAAGTGATGTAATGTATTGGGGTATGTACATATGGTACAGTCAAGGATAGAATCTCTTTGGATTCTATCCTTTTTATTTCCCTTGCGTTCTTACACTCACTTATTCTCCAACGGTGATTACTTCCATCGTCTCTACCGCCTTCTGTAACATTTCCTCGATTTTTTCACTTAATTTCTCTTCGGAACGTTTGATTGCTTTAAGGTTCGGTTTGGTAACCGGATGTTTTGCAACGAAAATAGTACAGCAATCCTCATATGGAAGAATAGATGTCTCATAGGTATCTATCTTCTCAGCAATTGCTACGATCTCCTGCTTGTCGAGTGCGATAAGCGGACGATAAACAGGTAACGTACATACTTCATTTGTCGTAAGCAAACTCTGCATTGTCTGGCTTGCCACCTGTCCAATACTCTCTCCGGTAATAAGTCCTAAACATCCACTCTCCTCGGCGAGTTTCTGCGCAATCATCATCATATAACGACGCATAATGATGGTCAGTTCATCCTCCGGGCACTGCTCGTAAATATATAACTGAATATCCGTAAAATTAACAATGTTGAGTTTGATTGGACCTGCATATTTTGCCACCTGTTTTGCAAGATCGATTACTTTTTGTTTGGCACGGTCACTTGTATATGGTGGTGCATGGAAATACGTTGCTTCCAAAGTAACGCCTCGTTTGGCAACCATATATCCTGCAACAGGGCTGTCGATTCCTCCGGAAAGCAGAAGCATTGCTTTTCCGGCAGTTCCCGTAGGCATACCGCCCGGTCCTTCAATCGTTTCGGAATATACATACAGGCGGTTACGCACTTCTACCGTAATAAATACATCCGGATTCTTTACATCAACTTTCATCTCCGGATAAGCCTCTAAAAGTTTCTCACCGATTTTGGCACAAATCTCCGGTGAAGTGACCGGATAATTTTTATTGCCACGTTTGGCTTTTACCTTAAATGTAAAGTTCTTGTCTTTGTATACATTTCCAACAAAATCACAAACATTCTTTTGTACACTTTCCCATTCAATGTCATCATAGATGACAACCGGGCAGATTCCAACGACTCCAAACACTCTTGACAACGCCTCTAACGCGTCCTCATAGTTATAATCCTTTGTAGCCTCTGCATAGATTCTTCCCTGTTCTCTTGTAACATTGAATTCACCTTCGGTTTCTTTGAGTGCCTTTTCTACCTGACGACGAAGCGCCTCCTCAAAAATGTGGCGGTTCTTTCCTTTTACACCGATTTCTGCGTACTTAATCAAAAATGCTTTATACATACGTAATTCCCTTTCTATTGCAATCCCTGTGTTTGCTTTTTCTATCGTTTCAATGCTTGTTATTCTTTGAAGACCTGTTATCTGCGGGTAAATCTGCGAAGCATCGGTAACAGTTCTTTCACCTGTTCCATTGCATATGCAAGTTCCTCTTTCGTTGTATTGACTGAAAAACTAAATCTCAGCGTGGAATCCAACAAATCATTATCCACTCCAATCGCCCGGAGTGTTCCGCTAATGCTTGGATGGTTCGAAGAACATGCCGAGCCGGAAGAGACATAGACGCCCTTTTCTTCCAGTGCATGTAACAATACCTCACTTCGAATCCCCTTAAAGCTGACGCTGACAACGTGAGGCGCAGTATCTCGGACGTCGATTCCCGCAAGTCCGTTTACTTTCACACCTTCAATCCTGGAAATCTCTTCTACAAAATATTCTTTCAGACAGTACATATTTGCTATTTTGTCTGCGTGATTCTCATATATCAGTTCCACTGCTTTTCCCAGTCCGGCAATTCCCGGTACATTCTCCGTTCCGGAACGCATTCCCTTCTGCTGTCCGCCTCCGTGTATCAACGGTAACACTTTTGTCTTATCCTGAATGTATAAGAAACCGACTCCCTTTGGTCCATGTATTTTGTGACCACTGACGGAAAGCATATGGACACCAAGCTGCTTTGGATATATTTTGAATTTGCCAAAACTTTGAATAGCATCTACGTGAAACAGTATCTCCGGATTATATGCCCGAATAATTTCTCCGATGGTCTGTAAATCTTCTACCGCACCCATTTCATTATTCACATGCATAATCGAAACCAGAATGGTCTCTTCACATAATGCATTCTTTAATTCCTCCAAATCTACGTGTCCGTTGTTGTCTACCGGTAAAAAAGTAATGCGAAATCCCTGTTTTTCAAGGAACAGTAACGGGTTATATACCGATGCATGTTCTATACGGGTTGTAATAATGTGTTTGCCGCTTCTCTGGTTGGCAAAAGCACCACCAATCAACGCCATATTGTTGGATTCTGTACCGCCGGAAGTAATGACAATTTCTTTTTCTTTAACTTTTAAACTTTCCGCAATGACAGTTCTCGTATTACGCAGGTAGTTCTCTGCTTCCATTCCTTTTTTATGCAAAGAAGAAGGATTACCATAATCCTCTTCCATTGTCTTCTTCATAATGTCCCATACTTCCTTAAAAGGACGGGTCGTTGCTGCATTATCTAAATAAGCTTCCATAGTTCCTCATTTCTATTCTTCTGCCCGGCCGTATTCTAATTCCATCATCAAAACAGACAGGATTGCAAGACCTGCTGTCTCTGTACGAAGAATACGTTTGCCAAGGGATACTGTTTCAAATCCAAGTTGCAGGGCTTCTTCAATTTCTGCATCATCAAAGCCGCCCTCCGGCCCGATAAATATTCCGATGGAATGATGCGTACAACATTTTGCAAGCACTTCTTTGGTTTTATTCATATCTTTTGCAAGCTCGTACGGAAGAATTACCGTTTCTAATTCGCCGGCATACTTAAGTGCCTCTTTATAAGATAACACTCCCTGCACTTTCGGAATAAATCCACGACCCGACTGCTTCGCTGCGGACTCGGCAATACTCTGCCACCGCTCCAGTTTTCTGGCTTCTTTTTTCTTATCTTCAATCTTTGCGACACAACGTTTCATGGCAACCGGTATAATCTCGTAGGCTCCCAGTTCTACCGCTTTTTGAATGATCAATTCCATTTTATCTTTTTTGGGCAAGCCTTGAAAAAGATATAGTTTCGCAGGAAGTTCCGATTCGGTGGCATTCATACTTTCGATATGTGCCACCACTTCTTTTGAACCTATATCTTTCAGGGTACAATAATAATCCCGGCCCTCGCCGTCACAAATCACCATACGCTCGCCCTTCGTCATACGAAGAACGTTTTTAATATGGTTGACGTCTTTTCCGGTGATACGAATTTCATCTTCAGTTATCTGGCTGCTCTCCACGTAAAACCAATGCATAATTACCTCAATTCGTTCTCTTTACCACAAAGGATACCCACTCTCCCATAGTATCTTCGGATACTATCGTCAAATGCGTATTCTCAATAATTGCTGCTTTTACCTCATCGTGCTTCATATTGATAATGCCGGAAATAATGTAATATCCCTCTTTTTTCATAAAACGATGCACGATTTCTGTTAAAGGTATTATAACATCTGCCAAAATATTCGCAACCACTATATCATATTTTTCATCACCAAGCTTTTTGCAAAGTTCTTCCTCGCTAAGAACATTACCAAGATGCACAGTGATTCTGCCTTCCTCTACGTTATTTGCCTTACTGTTAAATGCTGCGGCGTCCATCGCTGCCGGATCTATATCAGTTCCAACAGCTTCCTTGGCACCAAGCAGTATACTTACGATGGAAAGAATACCACTACCGCATCCAACGTCAAGCACGCAAGGAGCATCCTCTTTTTTGATATATTTCTTTAATTCATTCAGACACAGTTTGGTCGTCTCGTGCGCTCCGGTTCCAAATGCTGTTCCCGGATCAATCTCAACAATCAAATCGCCTTCTTTGGAACGCTCATACTCTATCGGATTGCCTTCTGCATCAACAAATTCATGTTCCTCATCCTCATTCACCCAGCTTGGCTGAATATAAATTCCTTCTGCCGCGTAGAACGGTTTGAAATATTCTTTCCAGTTATTCAACCACTGGCTGTCATCTACAGTCTCTACAAAGACTTCACCGCTTCCGGCATCCACAAATTCCGCAACAGAAGAAAAGCCTTCTTCCAAATCGCGTTTTATCTGTGAAACATCTGCTTCCTCATCCACATAGGAACTGACTCTGCAACTTCCATCATCTGCAGATAAATCCGGCATCAGTTCGTCAGCATCTACAAAAAAGGCTTCCCTTTCTTCTTTTGTCAAAGGTACATTGTCCTCAATTTGTACGCCTTCCAAACCACATTCCACAAACAGATTCACTACCAGATCCATTGCTTCCGTGGTAGTGTCCATCCAGATTTTCGTCCACTTCACCGTTTGTTCTCCTGTTTATTATTTGAAAATTCCTTTTCTTTTGCCTTTTCCCTTACTGTTTTCGTGCGTCTCTTCATTGTTGTCATCCTTGTTCTTTGCACCGCCGTTCAAAGATTCTTCAAATGCACGCAACAGATTCTTCTGTTCCTCGTTCAGTTTCGTAGGTACGTCTACAACAAGTGTTACATAATGATCGCCTCGAACAGACTTATTATGTATCGTAGGTACACCTTTTCCTCTGAATCGTACACGGGTATCTGTCTGTGTACCCGGTTTTACATCGTAAAGGATATCTCCATCAATTGTCGTAATCTTTATTTCACCACCGAGTACTGCTGTCGCATAACTGATTGGCACGGTAGAAAACAGATCATAGTTATCCCTCTGTAAAACAGGATGACGACCAACATGTACTTCTACCAACAGATCTCCTCTTGGTCCTCCGTTGATACCCGGCTCGCCCTTTTCACGAATTCGGATACTCTGGCCGTTGTTGATTCCCGCCATAATGGAAACTGCAATTTTCTTACGTTTGCTGACGTATCCTGTTCCGCGACAATCACTACATTTCTGTCTGATGATTTTACCGGTTCCCTGACAATCCGGACACGGCTGCACATTTCTTACCACTCCAAACAAAGACTGCTGGGTATATACCACCTGTCCTTTTCCACCACACTTTGAGCAGGTTTCCGGACTGGTTCCCGGTTTTGCGCCGGTACCATGGCAAGTTGTACACTCATCCTTTAAGGTAAGTTCAATTTCTTTTTCTGTACCAAAGCATGCCTCTTCAAATGTAATATTCACAGAAGCGCGAATATTGGCACCTTTCATCGGGCCATTACGTGGCCCACGACTTCTTCCGCCACCGAATAAATCGCCGAAAATATCGCCAAAAATATCGCTGCCAAAAATATCGTCCATATTCATTCCTGAGAATCCGCCTGCGCCACCACCGGCACCATCAAAGGCTGCATGACCAAATTGATCATACTGTCTTCTCTTATCTGCGTCACTGAGCACCGCATAAGCTTCCGAAGCCTCTTTGAATTTCTTCTCTGCTTCTGCATCTCCCGGGTTTGCATCCGGATGATATTTCTTCGCCAATTTACGATAGGCCTTCTTAATCTCATCATCGTTGGCGGTTTTTGGTACTCCAAGTACCTCATAATAATCTCTTTTACTTTCTGCCATTTTTTATCTCCAATCTGATATGACTTAAATCCCTCGCTAAAAAGCTAGCGGGGGATTCTGGTCCGGACGTTACATCCAATTTATTACCTGAACGAAGTGTCCAATATTATACTTCTTTGTAGTCTCCGTCTACAACATCATCTGCTGTATAGTTGTTGCCGGCTGCTGCATTAGGGTCTGCTCCTGCTGCGCCCTGTGCTGCCTGCGCTGCCTGTGCATTTTCATATACCTTCTGGAATAATGCCTGTGCACCGGTCATAAGTTTTTCTTTCGCAGCTTTGATTGCTTCAACTTCAGACTCTGTAATTGTCTCAACATTTGATTTTTCAATGAGTTCTTTCAATGCATTTAAGTCTGCTTCAACTGCAGCTTTTTCATTTGCATCGATTCCGTCTTTTACTTCATCTAATGCCTGCTGTACCTGGAATACTGCTGCATCTGCATCATTGCAGGTATCAATTGCTTCTTTACGTTTCTTATCCTGAGCTTCATATTCTGCAGCTTCTTTTACTGCTTTATCGATATCTTCATCTGACATATTAGAACCTGCAGTAATTGTGATGTGCTGTTCTTTACCTGTTCCAAGATCCTTAGCAGATACATTTACAATACCGTTGGCATCGATATCGAACGTAACTTCGATCTGTGGAACACCTCTTCTTGCCGGTGGAATTCCGTCTAATCTAAACTGTCCAAGGGATTTGTTATCTCTTGCAAACTGTCTTTCACCCTGAACTACGTTAATATCTACTGCAGTCTGATTATCTGCTGCTGTAGAGAAAATCTGGCTCTTCTTAGTAGGGATTGTTGTATTACGTTCGATTAATCTTGTAGCTACACCACCCATTGTTTCGATAGAAAGAGAAAGTGGAGTTACATCTAATAAGAGGATGTCGCCTGCGCCGGCATCTCCTGCAAGTTTACCACCCTGGATAGAAGCTCCGAGAGCTACGCACTCATCCGGGTTAAGGTTCTTGCTTGGCTCTTTTCCTGTAATCTGTTTTACTTTATCCTGTACTGCAGGAATACGTGTAGAACCACCTACTAATAATACCTGACCAAGTTCAGCTGCCGTAATGCCTGCATCTTTCAATGCATTCTGTACAGGAATAGCTGTTCTTTCTACCAGATCGTGTGTTAACTCATCAAATTTGGCTCTGGTAAGGTTCATATCAAAATGTTTTGGTCCATCCTGTGTAGCAGTGATGAACGGAAGGTTGATATTGGTTGTTGTAGCAGAAGATAATTCTTTCTTTGCTTTCTCTGCAGCTTCTTTTAATCTCTGCATAGCCATTTTATCTCCGGATAAATCTACGCCTTCTGCTTTTTTGAATTCTTCTAACATCCATTTTGTAATGGCATTGTCAAAGTCATCTCCACCAAGGAAAGTATCTCCGTTTGTAGATAATACTTCGATAACTCCGTCACCGATTTCGATAATGGAAACGTCGAATGTACCACCACCTAAATCGTATACCATGATTTTCTGTTCTTTTTCATTATCAAGACCATATGCAAGTGCTGCTGCTGTTGGCTCGTTGATGATACGTTTTACATCAAGACCTGCAATCTTACCTGCATCTTTGGTTGCCTGTCTCTGTGCATCGTTGAAATATGCAGGAACGGTAATTACTGCTTCAGATACACTTTCACCAAGATATCCTTCTGCATCTGCTTTTAATTTCTGAAGAATCATAGCAGAAATCTCCTGTGGAGAATATCCTTTATCATCGATCTGTGCTTTATAATCTGTTCCCATATGTCTCTTAATGGATGCAATTGTCTTTTCTGCATTGGTTACAGCCTGACGTTTTGCAGGTTCACCGACAAGTCTTTCTCCGTTTTTAGAGAATGCAACGATAGATGGAGTTGTTCTTGCTCCTTCTGTGTTGGCGATAACTACCGGCTGTCCACCTTCCATAACTGCAACACATGAATTTGTTGTTCCTAAGTCAATACCAATAATTTTACTCATATCTATTCCTCCTAAATTAATATAAAAAATATCTTAGTTAACTACTTTAACCATGCTGTGTCTTACAACGGAATCTTTATACATGTATCCCTTCTGCAATTCTTCAGCTACTATATTCTCTCCCATGGAATCATCTTCTGTATGCATTACTGCATTGTGATAATCCGGGTTGAATTCTTTGCCTACCGCTTCAATCGGTTTCACTCCGGCAGACTCCAGCGCTGTCATAAGCTGTTTGTAAATCTGCTCAATTCCCTGAACGAAGGAATTATTTTTGTCTTCCTCTGATACTGCCATCAGTCCACGTTCAAAGTTGTCTACTACCGGAAGAATTCTCTCTACAATGTCTTTGGCTCCGATTTCAAACATCTGTGTTTTTTCTTTTTCGGAACGCTTTCTAAAGTTATCAAATTCCGCCATGCTGCGAATTAATTTGTCGTTTAATTCAGCGATTTGCTCATCTTTGGAATCTTTCTTTTTCTTCTTGGCAGTTTTCTTATCTGCCTTATCGCTTGTTTTGGTTTCTTTTGTCTCTTTCTTGGTTTCTTCTACAGTTTCTTTGCTATCTGTATTCATTTCTGTAGTGTCTGCTCCTTTATTTTCTTCTTTTGAAACAGTCTCTTCTGACACTATTTACACTTCCTTTCTAAGATTTCTCTTTAAAAATATTATCTAAATCTACCATTAGAGATTGTAGCGTATTTACAACTTTCTCATAATCCATTCTCTTTGGACCAACAATACCAATCTTTCCGTAAACGCCCTCTTCCACTTCATAAGTAGCCGTGACAACGGAACAGTCTTTCATGGAATCCAACGGTGTTTCATCACCGATATACACTTGAATACCACGATTGTTCTCATCATCCATAGAGTCGGTAATCAACTGTGTAAGCTGCTTCTTTTCTTCAAAGGTATATAACAGTTTACTTGCCTTTTCATTGTCGTTAAGCTCCGGATATTTTAAAATATTCGTTGCACCGGAAGTATAAATCATATCTTCTTCTTCGCTTACCGCATCTGCAACCGCATCCAGTATGTTTGTTACTAACGTACTGTATTCTCCTGCCTGCTGCTTCATCTGCTGTACGACTGACATATTAATCTCGGTAAGATCCAGCCCCTGCAAAAATGTATTCATAACAACATTCAATTTAAGAAGCATCTCTTTTTCAACCGCGATATCCATATCAACAATACGGTTCTTTACTTCATTACTGTCTAACACAACAACTACGAGAAGTTTTTGCATATCCATCTCGGACAGCTGTAAAAACTTTAGCTTTGGATGTTTGGCCTTTGGTTTGGAAACCATCGTTGCGTAGTTGGTATTAACTGCAAGAAGCTTCGCAACATGCTGAAGTAAAACATCAATCTTGTCCGCTTTCAATTCCAGTTCACTGCGCATCGTATTAAGCTCTGCAACCTTTTCCTCCATCAGACTGTCAACGTAGAAGCGATAGCCCTTATCCGAAGGAATACGACCGGATGACGTATGTGGCTGGAAAATGTATCCCATATCCTCCAAATCTGACATCTCGTTACGAATCGTTGCCGAACTAAGATTCAAATCAGTATATTTAGAAATTGTACGGGAACCTACCGGTTCACCTGTCTCGAGATAATTGCGGATAATTGCCTGCAATATCTTTACCTTTCTTTCATCTAACTGCATCAGAATCACATCCTTAGCTTTTTGTTAGCACTCATCTTAGTGGAGTGCTAATATTCATTACAGATAAATTACCACCTTTCATTTTCTTTGTCAACCCCCTATGATACGATATCTTCAAAAAACTTTTCACAGACCGGTTGGCAAAGCTTACGGCGTGTCTTATACGCCGGCAGAGGTCAAGACTCGCTCGCGAGTCTTGCGCGCCGGATTCGGGTCTGCTTCAGCAGACAAATTCCTGTCCGAATCCGTGCGCATCCTCGCGGAGCGTTTAACTCAGTCGGAGAAATCCCCCGACTGAGTATAGTTTGTCATAACCCCCACCTACGCTAACGCTTAGAGGTGGGGGATTTCTCCGACTGAGTTAAATCAACGCATAGTGCTTTAATGCCTGATATATTCCGTCTTCATCCACATCACTTGTCACATAATCCACACGGTTAAGTATCTGCGGGCTGGAATTTCCCATCGCAATACTTACACCTGTGTATTCAAGCATTGCCAAGTCATTATTGCTGTCTCCAACCGAAATGGTATCTTCTAAATCGACGCAGAATTTATCCATTAGTAATTGAATCCCCGTTGACTTGGAATAACCAAGCGGGATAATCTCATAATGGCGGTTCTCACGATCTATAATTTCAAATACATCTTTATACTTCTTTTCAAAAGAAGCAAAGTCTGAAGTCTCGTCTGTGCAGACGTACATTTTATCAATGGGATACTCCATTTGCTCCACGCTTGCCACCTTGAATTCTTTCTGGGTACGGAAATACCGGAAATCTGGAAAACGTAATTCCTCCAAATCTTCCATATAGGCAGTATATTTTCCCTCATATATGGTTTCAATATTCCACGCTTTCATATCTTTGCGAAGTGACCTGGCAAAATCCATCGTTCTGGAAATATGTAATAATTCCTCTCCGTGGCAAAAAACATTGGTTCCGCAGCCACATACATATCCGTCTACGTCAAGCTCCAGAATTTCTTTTGGCAAAAACGAATAGCAACGGCCGGTATTTATAAATATGAAATGACCATTCTCTCTGGCAATTCGGATTGCCTCAATGGCACTATCCGGAATCTTTCCGGTCTTTTCACTTAATAGTGTTCCGTCAATATCAAAAAATATCATCTTTGGTTTCATAGTCTGACTCCTTACCTTTTCTATAATAAAAACTTTGCAAGCACGGTATTACTCACATCAATTCCCTGCTCTGTAAGTCGCAGATACCCTTTAGATTCTTCCAACAAATCCAGGTTCTTTAACTGCATTATTTCTTCCTTATATACCTCTTCCACTGTCTGACCAAACAATTCTGCAAATGTGTCTTTACGAACACCCTGCATCTTACGCAATCCCAAAAACATAAACTCTTCCATGCGCATCGTTTTGTCCAGCACATATTCAACCTTTCGCACGTCCTCCTGCAAAAGATACTGTTTCATATCCACCGTATTTTTATATCTTACATTTTGAATCAGCGAAGCTGCCCCAAGACCGAAGCCGATATAGTCTACACCGCTCCAGTAAAACAGGTTGTGTTCGCACTCCTTGCCCTCTCTGGCATAGTTTGATATTTCATATCGGTGATATCCCTGTTCCTTAAGCAGTTTCCCCGTCAGATGATACATTTTCCGATCCGTCTCTTCTGACGGAATCCGGTTTGTCGCAGTTCCTTTTGGTCCATACTTATCATAAAATGGTGTACCCTCTTCTATAATAAGACTGTACGCAGAAATATGTTCCGGTTTCAGCGCCACTACCTTTCGCAATGTTTCTTCATAACTTTCCACTGTCTGACCGGGAAGCGCAGACATCAAATCAATATTGATGTTGTCAAATCCGCACTCTCTTGCCACCTGATAGTTTTCAAGAAACTGTTCATAAGTATGTATTCTTCCAAGTTCCTTTAACTCTTCATTATTGGCAGACTGAAGCCCCATACTGATCCGGTTGATGCCTGCTTCCTTATAAATCATAAGCTTTTCTCTCGTAAGTGTTCCCGGATTTGCTTCCATCGTGATTTCTTTTACGTCCGCAAGCCCACCACCCCGGCAAAAACCATTGTCGACAGATGCTATATTTTCCCAAAGCACCCTAAGTATCTCTCTTATGTCAGAAGGCTCTAAAAAAGAAGGAGTTCCACCCCCGATAAATACAGTCTCAATCATGTATCCGGAAAGTAACTCCTTCTTATCTGCTATTTCTTTTTTTAGAGCCTGTACATATTCTTTTTGTAATTGTCTCGTTCCCGGTTTGGAAAGGAAGTCACAATAATTGCACTTCCTCTCACAAAAAGGGATGTGAATATATACACCGGCTTTACTCATCGTCTAATTTCAAAACGCTCATAAACGCCTTCTGTGGAATCTCTACGTTACCAATCTGGCGCATACGTTTCTTTCCTTCCTTTTGTTTCTCTAACAGTTTACGTTTACGACTGATATCACCACCGTAACATTTGGCAAGTACATCCTTACGCATTGCTTTTACGGTCTCTCTGGCGATAACTTTACTTCCTACTGCCGCCTGAATTGGAATTTCAAATAAATGTCTTGGAATCTCTTCTTTGAGCTTCTCGCACATTTTTCTTGCTCTCTCATATGCGGTTTCGGAATGTACAATAAAGGACAACGCGTCCACTTCTTCCTTATTAATCAGGATATCTAACTTCACAAGTGTTGACGGTACATATCCCTTAAACTCATAGTCAAAGGAGGCATATCCTCTGGAACGCGATTTCAAAGCATCAAAGAAATCGTAAATGATTTCGTTGAGTGGCAGATCATATTTTAACAGCGCTCTCGTTTGTTCTATATACTCCATACCAATATAAACACCGCGTCGTTCCTGACAAAGCTTCATAATCGGTCCGACAAATTCTGTCGTAACCATAATCTCCGCACTGACAAACGGTTCCTCCATATGGTCAATCTCAGAAGGATCCGGAAGGTTGGAAGGATTGGTAATTTCAATCATCTCCCCATTGGTCTTGTACACCTGGTAAATAACTCCCGGTGCCGTCGTTACAAGATCTAAATTATATTCTCTCTCCAGACGTTCCTGGATAATTTCAAGGTGTAATAATCCAAGGAAGCCACAGCGAAAACCAAATCCAAGTGCAATGGAGGTCTCCGGTTCAAACTGCAGGGAAGCATCATTTAATTGAAGTTTTTCAAGCGCATCTCTAAGATCCGGATATTTTGCACCATCTGCAGGGTACATTCCGCAATACACCATCGGATTAACTTTCTTATATCCTTCCAACGGTTCTTCACATGGATTGTTGGCATCCGTTACCGTATCACCAACACGCGTATCTTTTACATTTTTAAGACTGGCGGTTATGTATCCAACCATACCTGCACTCAATTCATCACACGGAATAAACTGTCCTGCACCAAACGTACCTACTTCCACGACTTCTTCTTCCTTACCGGAAGCCACAAGACGCATCTTGGTACCTTTCTTTACCGTTCCGTCAAAAATCCTGCAGAAAATAATAACACCCTTATATGCATCATACAACGAGTCGAAAATCAATGCCTTGAGTGGCTTGTTCGGGTCACCGGAAGGTGCCGGTATCTTCTTTACTATCTGCTCCAAAACGTCTTCGATGTTCGTTCCCATCTTGGCAGAAATCTGTGGTGCATCCTCTGCTTCAATTCCGATAATATCTTCAATCTCATTAATAACTCTCGCCGGATCCGCGCTAGGCAAATCAATTTTGTTGATGACCGGCATAACTTCCAAATCATGATCGATGGCAAGATAACAGTTTGCAAGCGTCTGCGCCTCAATTCCCTGTGCAGCATCCACAATTAAAATAGCGCCTTCACACGCTGCAAGACTTCGGGACACCTCGTAATTAAAATCCACATGTCCCGGAGTATCTATCAGATTGAAAATATACTCTTCTCCGTCTTTTGCTTTGTATACAATACGTACTGTCTGCGCCTTAATGGTAATTCCACGTTCTCGCTCAAGATCCATATTATCAAGCACCTGTGCCTGCATTTCCCTGCTGGTAAGCAGACCTGTCTTTTCGATAATACGGTCCGCCAATGTAGACTTACCATGATCGATATGGGCAACAATACAAAAATTTCGAATTTTATCCTGATCTATATATGCCATAGTTACTCCTTTTACGCAAATTTTCACTAATGCATTATAGCATAGCCTCTACTCGCTTTTCAATACTTTATCCAGACATTCGGCAAACGGTTCCATTGCATTTTTCGCCTGTTTGACCGTGTTATTCTCATTCCCGAGTTCAATCAGCAAAAAGCGTTCCTTAAGGTGCATATTATAACGATATCCTTTTAAATAATTGGTGTAAATCAAATCCGGATACAACTCCATAGCCTTAAGTCTAAGTTGCAGGGAAAATGCCAGATTCGCCTGTTGATTCGGATTTTTCAAATACGCAATCGGACCTTCCCGATTCCTACTTAATCCGTTAAACAGCATAATCTGCGCTGTTTCTTTTCCGTCAATCTGCGTAAGCCGCTTCACTTTATTTCCGACACCGTCTCTATGTAAATCTATAACCACCTGAATCGACGGGTACTGTTTTAGTGTTTTCTCTATTGCCTTGTATGCCTGATTGTACGCTTTGTTCCGGTCAATGCTTCCATTCACACGGTCATACTCTGTCTTATCATGGAGCACCTGATAACCATACTTATTTTCCAAAATCTGCGCCAGACAAGTCCCTACGCCCACAACCGAATCCTCTTTCTTTCCTTTCCTGCTGTCGATAAAAGCTTCACTTCCTCCATGGGTGTGATAGATCAGAATTTTGGGTCCTTTCGCCTCTCTCTCCTTTTTGGATAAAGAAATGTCTTTATCCAAAAGTTTCTTTACGGAAAACATTTTCCGGTCAATGCTGGTCGTACTATCTACCGTATAGAAATGTTCTAAAAGATAGGATGTGCTCCCCTTCTTCTTAAGCTCACTAAGTATTTTTGATTCGAATGCATTTGCACCCTCTCTGGTAACAGACGCCTTCTCATCCTTTAATGAACCACCAAGGAGCAATGGTACAGAGGTCTCCTCCGTAGCCTCTGCCTCATAGGCGATCTCCTCCTGTGCTTTATCACTCCCTTCCTCTTCTCTTAATAACGCATATTTGGGCAATAACTCTTTATAGACCGGCTGTTCCTTAATCATATCCGCATCTTTTATTGACTCCTGATCATTTGCACAAAAAAAGCCCCGCATATAATTTCCATACGTCCAATTTCCTATCATTATCATAAATGCATAATCTTTCGGGGATGGCGGAATATCACACGACATATCCCTAAGATAACAGGATGCGCCCGTTACCGCTGCTTTTATAAACTGTCTTTCCAGGGTTTCTACCAATGACTCCTCCGTATGGAATCCCGCAATAATTATAGAAAATGAAATGCATAAAATACCTGTCCAAATACATACATATATCCTTCTGAGCAATCAAATCCCTCCCCCATTATTCTATTCGGACATCTCCCTGATTATGCATTTAGCAGATAACGGTTCATTCCCCCGGCGATTACCTGCACCAGTCGTTCCATCAGTTCATCAATATTTCCCGGTGTGACATATAGTGCTTCTCCCAGTTTTTCTTCGAGCATCGATTTTGCCTCAATGACCGTTGGCACCCCCAGTGCCAGCACCGGAACGCCCAAAGAAGCCTCATCAAATGCATTTCGATGATTTCCCACTCCGGAACCGGGGGCAATTCCGGTATCTGCAATTTGAATGGTTGTACCAAGGCGTTTGGTTTCCCAAGCCTTGAGCGCATCAATTACACAAATCAAATCAGGTGCCAGTTCTGCCACAATTCCTTTCACTATCGCAACCGTTTCCATACCGGTTTGTGCCATTACTCCGGGGGCAATCGTAAATACATCACACATTCCGAAAGGCAGCTCGTTTTCCGGCATTATCTTATGCAAATGTCCTGTTGCCATCAACTGATCCACTACTTTGGGTCCCAAAGAATCCGAAGTAATTTTACGGTTTCCAAGTCCTACGATAAGAATTTTTTTCGCCTTTGTTTGCATATCTATCTGCTTGCCCTTCACCAGCTTTTCAAGTTGTGCGCACAGACAATCCGATACCTTCTCCCGCCCTTCTTCTCCCATATAATATATTTCCTTCTGCAAACGCGGAACTTCTATCGTAATATATTCTCCCATTGGTTTCCCAAGCGCCCGCTCCCCCTCTTTTGAGGTAACTCGGATTGTCGTAAGATAGATATCCTCTTTTTGTAAATGTTCCTTCTCTACTTCAATCCCCGGTGTTTTATCGTTTTGTTTTTCTACTTTCGCTATCCCCATCTTATGCCTATTGCTCGCTTTTTGCAGTCCCTCATTCAATTCTACTGCCAGGTCCGTCCGATTCATTGCATTCCTCCGTTCTGATTTTTTCATCCTTCCTTCTTAGTCTGTACAAAAATGCGTGGGATTAAGCACTAAAAAACACAAAAAAGTTTTTGCGCAAAAATTATCATTTTCTCTTGACAACCCTATAAATATCATATACACTAATTGAGTGTGTTTGCATTGGAACGTGTCCGTGTCTCCGGATCTAATGCAGCAATTAATTTACAAATTTCATTATTTTTGGAGGTGCTTAGATTGGCAAACATTAAATCAGCAAAGAAAAGAGTTCTTGTAACAAAGACTAAAACTGAGAGAAACAAAGCGATTAAATCAAAAGTTAAAACTGCAATCAAAAAAGTTGACGCTGCTATCGCTGCTAACGATAAAGAAGCTGCTGCTGCTGCACTTAAAGCTGCTACAGTTGAAATCGACAAAGCTCAGAGCAAAGGTGTATTCCACAAAAACACCGCTGCAAGAAAAGTTAGCCGTTTAACAATCGCAGTTAACAAGCTTGCATAATTGATTCGATTATAAATTAACCCAAATAAAGGATTGCCAGGTGTGTGGCAATCCTTTTTCTTTATTTGTATTCTATTTTTTACTGAACTGCAAAAGAAGCATCTCAACTCCTACTCCGTCTGCAAGCCTTCCGCTTTTAATTTTCTCCTCTGTATCTGCACAGGCTTCTAACGCCTGACGCAAAAACTCCTTTGAGAAATGCCTGGTCTGTGCTGCGTACTTACGTACCGCAAAAGGGGGCACTTTCAGCTTGGACGCATAGGAAGCCGAAGAAACCTTCTTCTCCTGCAAATCCGATAACGTCAGTAATTTATCAAAGTGTCTGGAAAGGAGATACAGAATGGAAGCCGGTCTTTGTCGCAAGGTAATCAAATCCTTGTACAAACGCAACGCTTTTGTCTGATTCTGATCTGCAACCGCATCTAACATCTGGAATATCTGGTCCACTACCTGCGGACAGCAAACCTGATCAATATCCTCTGCCGTAACAATCTCTTTCTCATAAGCGTAGCAAATCACTTTTTCCGCCTCATTGGCAAGCAACTGCATGTCACATCCAACCTGTTCAATCAGGTAGTTCACCGTATCCTGTGTAACCTTTTTGCCGTTTTTGACAAACAGCGCTCCAATCCATTTGCGAAGATATGCAATATCTTCGTTATTTACTTCCGCAACGACACCGATTTCTTTTACGACTTTAAACAGCTTCTTACGCTTATCTACCTCATTTTCCACAAATATCATACAGGTAGTCTCCGGCATATCCGGCAGATACTCTTCTAACTCCGATGTACTCTTAAAGAGTCCGCTGTTTTTAATAAACACAACTCTCTTCTCACTAAAGAAAGGAAGCGTCTCTGCCATGGATATTACCTGTGTGACATCTATATTTTTGCCTTCAAAATAGGAATAATTCATATCATCCGTATCGGAAAGCATGGCTTTTTTTAATTCATTTCCGTAATATCTTTTCAAATAATCCTCGGGTCCGTAAAGCAGATATACCCGCTTAAATTCCCCGCTCTTAAGATTTTCGGAAATCTTCTTAATTGAATCCTGCATCATTACCTCCATACCGGGCACTTGTATACGCTTGATTTGATGAAGATAGCGCCCGAACGTATTGAGATAATTATATCTGTTATTTTATCTTAAAGCCAGCCTTTTTGATTTTTTTTCTTGTAAGCGCTTACTTTCTTCTTTGGTAATTTGAATTTTGCCTTCTTATGAATCTTTCCAAAGGCATTCTTACCAAAGGAAGTAATCCTTGTGGATTTGATTGTAACTTTTTTAAGTTTCGTACATGCAAGGAAACTCTTTGCACCAATTTTCTTAATGTTTGTTCCAAGAACTACCGAAGTAATGGTATCATAATCTTCAAAAGCTCCGCTTTCCACTTCCGTTACGGATAATTTCTTTGTACCAACCTTAACCGTTGCCGGAATTACAACATTTTTACTATCGTTTATCATGCCGGTTACAGAAACCGTTAATTTTGCCTGGTTTAAAACTTTGTAAATCAGATTACCGGAAACAAACTCTGCGCCCTTTACAAGTGCTGCTTCGGCGCTTGCATTTTTATTTGCTTTTGCCAGATCTAACTGTGCTTTTGCCTCTGCCTCATGCTGTTTTGCAATCGCTGCCTCGGCCTCTTTCTTTGCAAGTTCTGCTTTGGCTTTTGCTTCTTCACTCTGCTGTTTTGCTTCTTCCAGTTCTGTTTTTGCTACCTCAAGCTGACGATTTGCTTCTTCTAATTCCTCATCTGCCTGTATCTTATCTAACAGTGCCTGATTATAGCTGTTTTCCGCTGCTGCTTTTGCTGCTTCCAGCTGTTCAACTTTACTTGCTGCCGTACTGACAAAGGTTTGAACTAAATGTTCGTTTGCATCCACAATTGCATTCTGTGCCCCTTCTACTGCATCAGCATTTGCTTCTGCATCATCAAGAACATTTTTTGCAGAAGCAAATACATTCTCAAATGTCTGTTTTTCTGCATCGTCCAATACCTTATAAAGTGACATTGTACGATATTCCTTTGCCGCATTCACAGCTTCCACTAAAGCATCTTTGGACGGCAGATTCACATTTGCATTGTTATATACTTCTACCTCGGAAAGCTGCAATCTGTAGTTGGATGCTGAATTCTCATCCGCAGCCACTTCTCCAAGTCTTGTAACTATAATCTTTACATATCTCGCCTGCTGATTTGCAAAACTAAACGTCTGCTGTAAAAATCTTGGGTTTGGATAGTTTTCAAGGTTACGCACTTCTTTATAGTTCTTTCCGTTACTGCTTACAGATATCGTAAAGTTCTCAGGGAAATTACAGCTTCTATGGTTGCCATCTGCTGCTGCATTGCTTCTTGGGAAAATGGCCACCTGATTAAAGGTCTTCACTTCGCCAAGATCTGCAATAATGACAAGCGGTGTATCCAAATCACTTAAATCCTTTTTATGAACCTCTGTAGAATATCCATCCGCTCCCTGCACTGCAACACGGTTACCGTCTGCAAGGTTTGCCACTGCCCAGGAACCACCGATTGCATTGCTTGCATCAATTTGTACAATTGGTGTTTTCTCTACCTGTTCCGAAATATTTACTTCCAAATCTACATCTTCGTCACCAACTTCTAATCGGAGAGTGTCTCCTTCTGCAATAGCACCGCCACTCCATCCGCTTACCGTATAGTTTCTACTTTCCACCGGTACAGCCTTAAGACTAAGTTCTGTTCCCTTTGCAAAGCTTCTTTCGTACGGAAGGAACTGTTCTACTCCATTTACCAGAAGTTTTGCGGCATAGTTTTTGCCGTCTGCTGCGTGAATTGTAACTTTGTGTTTTGTCTCCGGCAGTTTCTCAAATACCGCTTTATATGTAATATTGCCATTTACGGTATATGCCGTCTCGGTTTCAGTTGTTGCATTACACACTTTGCTGACTGTTCCCACAATTCTGGCAAGTTTGTATCCTTCGGCCGGTGTTGCTTTGATTGAGATTTGTGAGCCTTTCGCAATGTCGGTGCTGTATGGATACTCTGTTACATTTTTGTCTCCAATAACTACTGTACCCTCACCGGATTTGTCAATGGATACTGTATAGCTTTGTGCATCTGCAAACGTATCTTCCTGTGAGGTAAATGTGTAATCGCCTGCTCCTACCCTGAAGTTTACAAAATCTTTGTCTTCATCTACATAAGAGATTCCTTCCGGAAGCGTTGCTGCCTTACCGCCAGTATAAAGAACACGTTCACCAAGCATAATCTTAGTGGACTTGCCATCAATTTTTGGTACATTGATTTCTGCTTCCGTGCTTCCCTGTGGAACACTGACTTCAAGCTTCTGTACTGCGTTTTTCTTGTCAATGCTAACCGAAATATCTCCACCAGGTGTTGTAATCTTAGCGGATACTTCCTTAAGTCCACCGGTTAACGGTCTTACTCTGAACGTCTTATAACCGGCTGTAATCGGGGTAATTCCGGCATTAAACATATACATCATACTAAGCGGGCCACCGGACCATGCATGGTTTGGTGTACCATCTGCTTTTACCCAGAACTCCCAAAGTGTTGGATACGGATCTTCTATCATTTCGCTATAGCGGTTCATTGTTCTTTCCATAGCCTCTTCATCGTATCCCATCATATAGAGTGCTTCCAGTACGTATTTTTCCATATAAGGGCTGGACTCAAAACGAGTAGTCAATACCGTCTTGATGTTCTCGTATCTGGATTCTTTTGCAAGACCACTGTATACAGCAAGCGCATTTGCCCTGTCATCTGCTTTATTATTAGCGGTACTGTTGTAATAAGCTGCTTTTTCCTCATTCCAGAACTTTTGATCAAAGTTTTCCTCAATGAGTTCCATACGCTCTTCGAAGAAAGAAATATCCGATGTTTTGTTCAATACAGATGCGATATTTTTCACACTCTTTAATGCCTCATAATACCAGCATGTTTCAATAATCTTGCCGTCCGGATTAGAACCCCAGTCCATCCAGTCCCAGGAACCGGAACGGTGACTTACATCACCACTTGCAGATACATTCCAAAGTTCGACATAGTTTTTCAACGCATCATATCCATCTTCCAATGGCTGTACATCTCCTGAATACAGATAATACTGCCAGAAGGACATAACACCTGCAAGTGCCTGCATTGGAAGTTCCGAAATTTCATCAATTCCATTTGGTGCTGTAGTCGGAAGTCTGCCGGTTTTGGTTCTCCATCCCAGTACCTGATTCAAAGCCTTCTTATATAATAAGCCAGCATTTTCATCCATACTGTAAAATGCCATCTGCATTTCGTTTACTGCATCCCCCCACCATTGCGCACGTTCACGGTTTGGACAATCCATATAGTTATCACGCATTGTAACAAGGAGGGTATCGTAGGATTTCTGATACAGGGTATTTAGTTTTTCATTGTCCGAAGTAAAAGTGCCGGTTGCCTCTGTGTTGTAGGTAGACACACGGTAACCCAGTTCCAGTACTTCCACGCTGCTTGGCATTTCAAAATAAACATCATATCCATTCATCCAGCCAAGTGCCTCAAATTCCTGTTCCCCATCCTTAGTAATGTATCTGTGACGCACGGAATCACCATTAATATCATGCCATGCATCTGTATACATCAAAATCTCTTTTCCAGCCTTGGAACGCACCTTAATATATGGTGTTCCCTGAAGGTTTGTCTTGTTACGAATTGTGTAACGAAGGGTTGTATTCTCTGCTTTTGTTACTGTTCCCGCCTGAATAATACCATCGGTAGTGTATAAATAGTGTTCCCCGTTTTCGTCTTCTCTGATGCCAATTTCATTTCCTCCATCCAGACGTTTGAACTGCGTCAGACGTTTACCTACACCATCTTCCTGGAAGGTATCTTTAAAATACGTTTCTTTCCCATCTACAGACGTAGCTTCCAAAGCATAAATACGAACTTTTTCGAAGTTATCATTTCTAAATCCGATGCTTCCGTTTCTTAAAACACTCGTGTTCAGTCTTTCCATTTCTACGCCATCTAATGTAGAATCCACGCCATCCGCATCTACGGTTACTTCCAATGTGTGTTTGGTATAAAAACGTTTATCCCCTGAAATAACAGAAGAAACATCCTTTTGGAATGGTACACTCCAGTTTCCATTCGTACGGATATGTGGTTTATATGTCGCATAATCATAGGACGAACCCTGATCCGCCATAGAAACCTGTGGCATATAAAAGTTATTGGCATCCTGCATATTTACAGTAAGTCCAAGTGACCCCATTGCCGGAACGGTACCGTTAATCGGATTTCTTTCACACATAAACTCACAGGTAACTTTATACGTATCCGGAAGGGATAACGGAGTAAAAGTATCTTCTGCCCCGTCTCCAATATCCTCTACTGTCCACTTTCCTGTCTCATTCGCTCCATCCAAAGTATATTTGTTCACATCATATACTTTAAGCTGCGGAATCGGGCGTTCGAAAAGTCCGTTAAACGGAGACTCCCCTACATTTGCAAGTACAGTTGCCTTTGCCCATGCGGTATCATCAAATCCGTTTTCCTTCCAGCCTTTCAATTCTTTGGATGCGTCGTAGCGGATATTCGGTTCCGCTATACGATAGTTTGGATTCTCATTTGGTCTAAGGTATGCCGGATCCTTGATTGCTCTCCATGTGCTGTCGGATACAATTCTGGTTCCTTTTTTCAAAGCACCCTCGCCAAAGTCAGCATCAAACAAAAATCCTGCTTTACCGCTGTCTTTAAATCCATAACCGTTTTTTCCAAAATACACAGCAGTTACTGCAATCGTGTTCCTTCCCTCTTTGAGATACTTCCCAATGTCTACATTATCGTAGTACATATCTTCGCGGTTTGGACCTGTTTTCACAGCGCCTTCAAAAACAGCCATCTCACCGTTAATCCAAAGCCAGTACTTGGAATCCACGGCGATTTTCGCCATGACCTTCTCCGGAACTTTGTTTAAATCAAAGCTCTTTCGCAAGCTCACCCATTGACCTTCTTCTCTGGCATCATTTGTCCAGATCCATTTTCCCTGCCAGTCATAGCTATTCTCCTGTGACAAACCATCTTTGGTTGTCTTTGTTTCGACTGCCTGTGCATTTACATTCTGTACCGGAGAAAAACTTCCAACAGTAAGCAGACCTGCCAGGAATGCCGCAAACAACCTCTTTCTAATTACCATACTTATCCCCCTAGTCTAATAATTCTTTTTCACAATCTTCATACCTTTTTTGTAACCGGCTTTTTTAAGCAGCTTCGTATAACTTTTTGCTTTTGCCTTTGGCACATTAAAGGTTGCTTTCTTGTATACTTTACGGAAAGCGTTTTTACCAATCTTTCGAACCTTTTTTGATTTGATCTGGATTGTTTTTAATTTGCTGCAATTATCAAAGCATCCGTTTGCAAGAGTTTCCACATTCGCTCCAATGGTTGCTTTTTTAAGCTTCTTACATTTTGCAAATGCGTTCTTACCAATACCGGTAACATTGTATACCACATTATTCACAGTAATCGTTGCCGGAATATTAACCGTTTTCACTGTTTTCTTACCGGTTTTGCTTACTTCCACACTCTTCTTGGAGGAATTGGTAACTTTATAAACAAGACCTTTGATTACAACATACTGTCCGTTTGCAAGTACTACCTCTTTTGGTTTTTGTGGTTGTTTTGCAGCATTTTCTTTTTCCTGTGCCTCTTTCTTCTTTGCCTCTTCCACTGCTGCCTCTGCTTCCGCTACTGCTTTTTGGGCCTCTGCGATTTCTTTTTCTGTTTTTGCATTTTCCAAACGTTCTCTGGCTTCCTCAAGTTCTGCCAGTTTCTCTTCAAGTTCACTCCTTGCAGCTTCCTCTGCCTGTTTTGCAGTTTCTGCATCCTTTAATGCCTGATCAACACCTTCTTCTGCCTTATCCAAAGGATTTTCCGGCGTAATCGTCTTAAATGTAAATGTTCCGGCTACCGCCTCAAACACAGCGTAACCATCTTCTGTTTTGTCATATACAATACCGTCTTCTGTTGTAAGGGCTGTTACTTCTTTGTTATTTACCAACAGACTCTGTTTTGTATCTAACGGTACAGAAATAGTTGCTGTAGTGTTGGCAGGTACGGTTGCGCTATAAGTGAATTGTCCGCCCTCCTGTTTCCACGCTGCCTTAATCTTTCCGTATGCAGAATCATAAGAACCTTTTACTTCCGTAATACGGGTCTGATTTGCCGGAATATCTGCTGCTTTTCTGAAATCCGGATGTGGTTTCATCTCTATATGCTTGTAACCTGTAACATCGTTACCATTCTTGATACCAAGCATATCTGCATACATCCACTCCAAAACAGCTCCGTAAGAATAATGATTGAAGGAGTTCATGCTTACATCTCCAAAACCATTCTCTTTCGTATAGGAATTCCATCTCTCCCAGATAGTTGTCGCACCCTGATCGATACTATATAACCAGGAAGGGTTCTCTCGCTGTAACAGTAACGTGTACGCAACATCTGTTTTGCCAACATCAGATAACACATTGTTCAAAATATAGGTTCCAAGGAATCCTGTTCCAAGCTTGTTTCCATTGTTTTCAATACGTTTTGCCAGGGCATTTCCAAGGATTTCTTTCTGATTCTCATCCTTTGGCATTCCTGTTTTTATCGTCCATGCATAACAGGTCTGTGTACGGTACTCACCTTTCAGGTTACCATCCGTATCCATAAATCTGTTACGGAAGTAATTTTTGATTTCTTCATTTCTCTGACTGTAAGCTGCGGCATCCTCTTCTTTTCCGATAGCTTTTGCCATTTTTGCCATAAGTTCCGTATCATATGCATAGTATGCACATGCCAGTAAGGCTTTTACATTATCATCATTTGACTCATACGCCAGCCAGTCACCATATGCACCGTTTGCACCTACATAACCTCTGCCAAAAAGCCAATCCATGTATGCTTTCATTGAAGCATAGGACTCTTCTACTATCTTGGTATCTCCATAGGTATTGTAAATCGTATAAGGTACGATAATGCCGGCATCTGCCCAGCCCAGATTACCCTGTCCGACTACATTGGATCTAGGAATAACGTCTGTGTACTGTCCATCTCTCTGACTGTCTCTTGCATCCTGTGCCCACTTGTGGAAGAATCCTGCAACATTGCCATTGTAAACTGCCGCTCCCACAAATGCCTGGGTATCCCCGGACCATCCAAGTCTCTCATCTCTCTGCGGGCAGTCTGTTGCAACGCTTAAATAATTACTTCTTTGTCCCCAAAGAATATTGCTGATTAACTGATTAATATCTTCACTGGAGGTTTCCAGTTCCCCGATTTCAGGAATAGCGCTTCCAAGTACCTCTGCTCTGAATTTCTTCAGTGTAATCGGTTTGGTTGCCGTAACAGATACGTATCGGAATCCGTAGAAGGTAAATGTAGGTCTGTAGCTTTCTGTCTCACTTCCTTTGGCAATATACGTACCGGTAGCTGCTGAAGAACGGTAGTTTGCCATATAAAGACTTCCCTTTGGTCCATCATTTCCCCGATTTATCGCACCGCTGTCGTTAAGCATTTCTGCAACATGTGTCGTAATCACGGTTCCCTTTGGAGCACTGATTTCAATATTTGGCCAGCCTACCATATCCTGTCCTACGTCAAAAATAGCAGTTTCTCCGGCACCCAGTTCGATTTCTTCATCTGCATTGGTTGTCTGTTTCAATACATGGATTTCTCCAAAATCAGAGCCATTGGCATCGGTTCCTTTGTATACTACGGTTTCTAAAGATTTTCTTTCCAGTTCTTTGCGAACCTGTACACTCTGTCCAACCTGCGCGGTAATCTTTCCTGAAAAATCACCACTGTAGGCAGGTCTTTGCCAGGAAGCATCCAATGTATAATCCGGCTGTGATATCTGTGCTGCACTGTCGTATCTGGCATCGTATTTTTCACCATCCCAGATATCCGCATCTCGTACCGTTCCGTTGGTACCGTTTTTCCATGTCTTATCCGTAACTATCGTTTCGGTTGTACCATCTGCATAGGTGAGAAGCATTTTTGCAAGGAACGCAGATGGTTTATCCCCGTAAGTACCATAAGCGATACGTCCTGTCCACCAGCCACTTCCTACTGTCGCAAGAATTGTATTTTTTGCATTCTGACGAATCAGATTCGTTACATCATATGTGTAGTAAAGTACTCTCTTGGAATAATCTGTCCAGCCCGGCTTCATTTCGTCATATACCGTTTCACCATTACGCTCCGTTCCAACGCGCTGTCCATTCATATATAAGTCAAATACGCCAAGTGCGGTTGCATATACCTTTGCACTTACTACAGTTTTATCTGCCAACGCCTGAAAATCTTTACGATACATTGCTGCCGGCTGATCTGCTGCCTTTGTGAGCACCTCGTTGGCACCCGGTGTAGGCACATACTCACCGCTTACAACTTTTCCACTCTTAGGCTGTCCTGAATTTGCAACAAATGGAATCGTTCCATCTTCAAAATCGTAATTTACCTCATCAATTATATCACCGTTTTTATCAAAGCTTGTTTTCTTCAGTGTATCTACCGTAAAGGTTTCTGTCTTTGTACCGGATCTCAAACCGATTCTTCCATCGAAAAGATTTCCCGGCTTTCCTGCCACATCAAACGTATTTACCAAAGTATCTTCGATGTATGTCTTAATACTGTCCTTTGTTACATCAATTTTTACATGTATTTTCTTATTCTTGATATCATTTTCATAATCAAAGAAACTGCTGATATTCGCTTCGTATTCCGCATAATACGGCGTTCCGTTTGCCCAGATATGTGGCCTTAAATAAAGAAGTCCTCTTCCGTTCGTATCCTTATGATCTGCCCCATTAATCTGCCACATATACATATTGGCACCATTTGCAGCCGAAAAAACAATGCCTGCACTGTCCCCGGTGATGGTGAGGTCAGATTCTAACGTATAATGCAAAAACTCTTCCTCATCATTTACCGGCGCTACATTGTTTAAAATACGAAGTTCTCCGTTTCCATTGCCGTTTGATACATGCAGATATCCATCCTCGACCTGTCCGCCGGAAAATCCGGTGTTTTCAGAAGAAGAATAATCATTCGTATATAAAACAGTACCATTCTTGTCCGTAATCGTAAGGTCATTTACCCAGACCTGCTCACTAATGGCATCCACATTACACTGACGGAAACCAACATACGAATAACTCAAATCTCCCACGGAACAGTTCATAGAGTGAACCAATGTATTATCAATCAGGGTTTCTACTTTTCTTTCTTTGGTATCCACCACAAACTTAAAGTTGTATTCTTTGTTGCTTTCCAGATCAACGCTCAAACGGTCTCCGTTGTAGTTAGCTTTATTCTCGGGATTGTACATCGCAGGAGTGCCGTTACTCCAAACGTGTGGACGTACCCATGTACCTTCTACACCGTGTTCCATATTGTTGTTAATCTGCCACATATAGAAATTGGACGTATCGGTTCCCTTAAGGATAAAACCGATGGCATCCCGGAATTTTGCATTCATTTCTATCGTATATACCGAAGTATCGATTTCATCTGACTCCTCCGGATCACTGGAAATTCTGCTGCGAAGCCAGTTCGCATCACTAAATGAATCCTCTTCCAAAAGTCCCATCTCAAAGGTTGCTTCTTTAGAGGCGATTTGGGTATCATCTTTGTCCCATGCAGTCACTTCCCAGTGATAAGTTGCAGAGGATTCCAGCTCCTCGCCTGCGTATGCAATATCTACCGATTTGTCACTTACCACTTTTCCACTGTCCCAGACAACTTCTGTTGCCTCTTTGGTAACTGCATTCTCTTTTTTTACGACAATCTGATATGCCGTCTGTTTTTGTCCGACAACATCAGAATCCATTTTCCAGGAAAAATGAGGTTTCTTGTCATCTATGCCTACAGGATTTTCTACGCTGTCTGTAAGCAATCCATATATCTTTGTATCTTTCCCCTCTGTTCGCTCCTGATCCGCTCTTACAAACGGTGCTGCGAAAGAAGACTGAACGGTCAATGCTGCTACTAAAAGCAGCGAAAGCCATTTTCCCCTTAATCTCATATAAATCCTCCTTAATTTACGGTTTTTAATCTAAGTGAAATACTTCCTCTAAAGAAGTACTTACCGGACTGTTATCCGGATTTGTCTCCATAATATCTGCCATGTAATCCCACCATTTGCGGTTAATCTCCGTATCTGCACTTTTAGACCACTTTGCTTCATCCTCCAGTTCGATAAATCCGTATAGTCCGTTTGTTTGTTCATCTAAAAAAATGGAGTAGTTCCTTCCACCATACTCATGGATCATCTGCTTCATTTCCGGCCATAATGCATCATGACGCTTCTTGTATTCTTCTTTCATACCGTCGTTCAGTTTCATCCGAAAACATTTTCTCACCATATTCCAATCTCCTCTTCTAATCTATTCCAGATTGTTATGAAACAGGAAAAACGCAGACTGCTGCCTACGTTTTCCCCTGAGCTGATTCATTATATCTGTTCTAGTATACAGTCTTCCATTCTTCAATATTAGAAGGATCAAATTTGAATGGCGCACCAAGAATTACTTCTGTTCCACCATCTCCGGCATCTACAACTTCGTAATCTCCCATATCACCTGCAGTAAAGCTTTCTCCTGCTGCTCCTGTGATTTCTCCGTTAACGAGAGCTGAAGAAACGTATGCACCAAGACGTCCTACATCGATTGGATTCCATAAATACATGTATGGGCATGAATGTGCATCGTCATCACCAATGTATTCTGCCATTTCGGATGGAAGTCCAAGACCGGTAAGTTTTACTTTGGATTTCTGATCCTGAAGTACTTTTGCTGCTGCAGCGATGCCTACAGTTGTAGGTGCGCAGATAACTTTTAAGTCAGGATAGTTAGAAAGTAACGCCTGTGTCTGGTCGGTAGATTTCTGTGGTTCATCATCACCGTAAGCAACTTCTACAAGCTCAAGTTTGGAGTACTTGTCATCTGTTTCCATTGCTTCTTTCATTGCATCAATCCAAGCGTTCTGGTTGGTTGCCTGTGATGTTGCTGAAAGGATGGCAAACTGTCCTTCTCCACCGGTAATGTCAAGAATTGCTTCCATCAAGGTTGTACCGATTTCTTTTGTTCCTGCCTGGTTAACAAATGTCATACGACTGTCTGAATTTGTTTTGGAATCAAGACAGGATACTTTGATTCCGGCATTCATTGCATCTTCTAAAACTGCCTGAAGTGCATTCTCATCATTTGCAGCGATACAAATTGAAGATACTCCCTGTGAAATTAAAGAGTTGATTACTTCAATCTGTGCATCTGCAGTAGCTGCCTGAGGATGTTTGATAATAGCGTCTGTTCCGGTGAGTTCCTTGATTACATCTGAAAAACCTTCTGCCATTTTTTCATTGTAAGGGTTTCCGGCAGCTTTGGTTACCAGGGCATATCCTCCATTTGATGCCTCTGTTGTTTCTTCTGCTGTTTCAGTGTCTGCACTCTTACTTGCGGTTGTGTCCTCTTTGCTTCCGCATCCGGCTAATAATGCCGCTGTAAGACACATACACATCAGCATGCTTAATAGTTTCTTTCTCATTTTTTGCTCTCCTCCATTTTTTTATTTATGTAACAATCTGCACAAATCCTGCGTTAAGAGATTTGACAGACTGAAAACATACTTCTTCATATCCTATGCCGTTTTCTTCTTTGTAAACGCCATCGAAATGTTTGGTACAAGTACCGCTGCAATCAATAAAATTCCAAGAATAATTAAGATCAGCTGTGGATGCATATTAATCTGTCCCAAACCGATTCTTAAACATACAATGGTGAATCCGGAAATGATACCGCCAAGTAATCTTCCCTTTCCACCGGAAGTAGAAATACCTCCGAATACCGCCATTGCAATAGCATCCATTTCAAAGCCTTTTCCTGTTGTTGTATTCGCTCCGTACAGGATGGAAGTAAGGAACAAAGCACAGATGCCTGCCATCAGTCCGGTCGCTGTAAAGATTAACAAACGGATTCTTTGCACCGGAACACCGGAATAATATGCTGCTACACGATTAGAACCAATTGCATACACATTTCTTCCAAATGTTGTTCTGGACAATATCACCGTAAAAATAACAGCAAAGACAATTACCACAAAGAATACAACCGGCACCATACCGATTTTTGCAGATATTGCTTTATACCCTGCAGTGTCAGTAAGTGAAATGGATCCTCCACTTCCAAGTGCGATTTCTGCAATTCCAAAAAAAATAATCTGGGTTGCAAGTGTTACAATCATTGGTGGAAGTTCGGTAAACATTGTCAGAATGCATCCATTTACCAATCCACAAAGCATTCCGACTACTATCGCAATAACCGCTGCCACAAGGAACGGTACACCGTTATTTGTGGCAATACTTGCCATTGTTGCCGACAGACAGACGATAGCACCTACGGAAATATCAATATCTCCCAGCACGAGAATATATGCCATCGGAAACAATAAAAACATCTCAATCAAATACTTTGGCATCTCACGAAATACATTACGAATATTGTATGTAGGTGAAATGCAGATACATAATACATTTACCAGTATAAATAAAAGTATCATCATACTTTCCCAACATAACAACCTGCTCTTAAGGGATTTATCCGGCGTGTTGCTTATTGTTCTTCCTGATTTTCCTGCCATGACTACATCTCCCTTCCTTTCAGAACATTTTTGTCCATTGTTCGCTGGGTTACAACATTTAACACGATTACAACAAGAATAATCAATCCTTTTACCGTGTTTTGCGCAATGGCATCAATGCCTACTAATGGAAGTGCTTTTGCAATGATAGCAATAATCAATGCACCAATCAAAGCTCCTCCAACACTTCCGCGTCCGCCGGTAGTACTTACACCACCAATTACGCAGGCTGCGATTACGTCCATTTCCTTCGCGTACATCATGTTTGGCTGTGCGGATGCATAAACCGTAACCGCCATCGCACCTGCAAGACCTGATAGAATTCCCATAATCAAATATACAAAGAACTCCACTCTGTCCGCACGGATACCGGAAATCATAGTCGCCTCGCGGTTACTTCCTACCGCATACACCATTCTTCCAACTTTTGTCCATTTCATTACGATAAAAAATATCGCGTAACAAACAATCACAATCCAGATAATATTGTTGATTCCAAGGACACTGTTTAAGGCAAAATCCTTAAAACTTCCAAGTGCATCTGCGCCTGCCCATTCATCACTGCTGACCATATAAGCAGCTCCACGGAATATGTACATAAATCCCATGGTTGCAATGATTGGAAGAACTCTTCCTTTGGATATCGTAAGTCCAACAATTGCTCCACAAACCGCTCCAATCAGGATTGCAATCATAAAGCACAAAAATGTGTTCGTTACAATTCCTCTCTTTATCAGCATTCCGACTGACATACCCGATAACGCAAGGGTAGAAGCAATAGAAATATCAATGCCTCCAAGTAACAATACATTTAACATTCCTAATGTCATTACCATAATGACTGCGTTATTCTTCAGCATTTCACCAATGGATGAAGGTGTTAAAAAGGATGAATTTCGCATCTGGATAACGAAACATAAAATGATAAGGACAATCATCAGACTCGCCTCACGCGACGCTGTAATTTTTCCTAAAATAGATTTTTTGTCTTTCATGAATTATTTCCCCCATTGTGCTTTTCCATTGCCAGTTCCAGAATTCCCTCCTGCGATGCTTCATGACAGAGCAACTCTCCAGTCATTTTTCCGTTACACATAACGATGATACGATCACTCATTCCGAGAATTTCCGGCATTTCCGAAGAAACCATAATTACGGCGTAACCCTGCTTTGCAAGTTCACCCATAATCTGATAAATCTCAGCCTTTGCTCCAACGTCTACACCTTTCGTAGGCTCATCCATAATGACCACTTTAATATCCTGTGCCAACGCTTTTGCAACAACGACTTTCTGCTGGTTTCCTCCGGATAAAGTATTCACTTTATCAAAAATGGAAACTGCTTTTGTATCTACTGACTCCAGAAGTTCTTTGGAAACCTCGCGCTCGGCTTCTTCATTATTAAAGCCATACTTTGCATATTTACCGATTACCGGTAAAGTAACATTCCTTCCAAGACTCCAGTCCATAATCAGACCTTGTTTTTGTCTGTCTTCCGGAAGAAGAATGATTCCGTTTTTGGAAGCATCCTGCGGAGATTTTGCTTTCAGTTCTTTTCCCTCTAAAAAAACTTTTCCGGCATCTGCTTTTGTAATACCGCAGATACTTTCCATCACTTCTGTTCGTCCTGCACCTACAAGTCCGGTGAATCCAACAATTTCGCCGGCCCTTACATTAAATGAAATATCCTTGAAATAACCGGTTCGTGATAGTCCCTCTACCCTTAACAGCTCCGGTCCGATTTCCACTTCAGGCTTTGGATACAGATCCTTGATTTCTCTACCAACCATTGCCTTGATCAAATCGTTATTTGTAATTTCATCTACGTTATAAGTGCCTATGTATTGAGAATCTCTAAATACCGTAACACGTGACGCCAGACGGTACATATCTTCAAATCGGTGCGAAATAAAAATTACGGACACTCCGCTTTCTTTCAGTTTATCCACAATCTTGTATAACTCCTCAGACTCTCTTTTTGTAAGAGAAGCTGTTGGCTCATCCAGAATAATAATTCTTGCGTTTGTGGAAAGCGCTTTCGCAATTTCTACCATCTGCTGTTGCGCAACGGAAAGTGTCCCCATCTCCGCAACCGACTTAAAATCTGCGTTCAACTGCTGTAAAAGTGCGTCCGCATCCCGATTCATTTTTTTCCAATCAATCATCGGTCCTTTCATCGGCTCGTGGCCTTTGAAAATATTTTCTGCAACCGAAAGGTGCGGATATGAAGTAGGATGCTGGTATACCGCCGCAATTCCTGACTCCTGTGCATCCTTTGGTGTCTTAAATTTCACTTCTTTTCCTTCCAGGAACATCTTTCCGAACTCCGGTTTATGTACGCCCGTAATCACTTTGATAAACGTGGATTTACCGGCACCATTTTCACCCATCAAAGCGTGAACCTCTCCTCTTTTCAGCTGAAAATGCACGTTATCTAACGCCTTTACCCCCGGGAAAATCTTCGTGATCCCCTGCAATTCCAAAATATACTCCGACACTCCTCTTCCCTCCTTTTCAATTTCTACATCGCCTATGTTAACAGAGAAAAATTTATCCGAAAACAGAAAAATTTTTCGATTTTGGGTAATTTATTTTTCAATTGTTTTTGGCCGGATTGATTTTTTTCCCACTTTTTTTTAAAATAGGCATATACAAAAAAACTTGACAAATTAAACTGAAAACACTGATTTTTACAGGTGATTTGTGTATTATTCAGGAGAGATATATTGTAATGAAAATATTAATTGCAGATGATGAAGAAATTACACGTAAAGGCATTATCGAGGCAATCGACTGGATGTCCCTTGGTATATTTGACATTTTGGAAGCAGATGACGGCATCAATGCCATCAAAATTGCATTAGAAGAAAAACCGGATATCATTCTTTCTGATATTCGTATGCCACGACTAAACGGCATCGGTTTGGCAGAACAACTTACAAAGGCATTGCCTAATATAAGTTTAATATTCATTAGCGGTTATTCAGATAAAGAGTATCTGAAAGCGGCAATTCGTTTGGATGCAGTAAATTACGTGGAAAAACCATTGCAAATCAGCCAATTGGAGGATGCGCTTCGTGAGGCGGTTGTACGCCACCAGCAAAAACTGGTGACTAGTCAGCTTGTCTCCATGAAATCCCTACAAACCTCTTCAAAGCTTGCACTTTTTTTCACAAAACCATCCACCCAAAACAATGAAGATCTCCAAAAACTTCTGGCAGATTGTCCGGACTGGCCGATAAAGAAAGCTCACTACGTGACCTATTCTCTGAAACTACATCTTCACGAAACAGACAGTTCCTTAGTGCAAAGTCTGTGTGTCGGATTTTCAGAGGCAGTACAAGACCTTGGTTTTGCTGTGTGCTTTGCCAGAACCCATGGTGTCTATCTTGTATTTCATATTGCAGGTTTACGCCCTTTTAGCGATAGTACTCTTTGTAACATTGATAAAATATTTATCGATGTATTTGCCAGCCACGCTAATATTTTAATCTGTCGCGGAAGTATCGTAAGCAGTCTGCAAGACATTTATAAATCTTATCTTTCTACTGCACTTCACTTGCAAAACGCGTTCTTTTTTGATGAAAATACGGTCTTAAAAGAAGAAGACTTTGACCGTCCTGATAAGAAAGAGTCTTCTTTACCGGCTTCATTGGAACCGCAATGCTACGAAGAATTGCTTTCCCTGAAAGATACCAAAGGAAGCGAACGTTATCTTAACGAGTTGTATACGTTTTTCTATAAAAACGTACATTTCCTTCCAAACCATGTAAAAGATATTTACTATAGATTATTTAATTATCTGAGTAACTATCGTAACAAGTTCCAGCTTCCTTTGGACGCGACTTCACGAAACATCATGGATTACTTTGAACAATCCTTTTCTTACAAAGAGCTGCATCGTACACTGGTTCTTAAGAATACGCAGTTTTTCAATGATATCAACTCGTATGTACCGGAGAATTCTACGATTTTTACAATTAAGAATTATATTGCGAAGAATTATTTCCACGAAGATTTGTCCGTAAAAGACATCAGTGATTATGTTTTTATGTCTACCTCCTATATCTGTACCTATTTCAAAAAGCAGACCGGGATTACACTGAATCAGTATATTACGGATTATCGTATGGAGAAGGCAAAACAACTGCTAGGCGACGCCCGCTATCAGATTACGGATATTTCAAGCAAGGTCGGATATAGCAACAGTAATTACTTCGGAAAAAGTTTTAAGAAATGTACCGGCTACACCCCCAGCGAATACCGGAAGAAAATATTTGAATAATGAAAGGCAAAGGCAGGTTCTACTATGATACGTCTTTTTCAAAATCTCAGACTGCAGTTTAAGTTGTCCTTGTCACATTTCATTATTGCAACTGTACCAATGATTTTTGTCATTGTCTTTTTCAATACGCAGTTGTATGAAATGTACATTGCAAGTGCCGTTCAACAGGAACAGCTTACTGCCTCCGAAACTGCACCAATTATAGAAAAATATATTTCAGAAATTATTGCCGCCAACAAGACGGTTTCCGACTCTGATTTTTGCGAGCAGATATTCAATCCCTATCAGCATAAAACATTGTATGAACTTTGTATGGATCCATCTGCTGCGAAATTCCACAATACTGTAGATACCCTCAAACGTCAGGGCTACGTTAAAGACATCAAAATCTATCTGGATACAGATGCAAACAATCCACTGTTTTACTATCCGGAGACGAAAGATATTTTTGCAGAAACCTCCAAAGTTTCTGTCTCTTATTGGCATGGTATTTTTTGTGGTCGTCCGTACCTGAACAGTCTTTTTTGTCCTTCCTTTTATCTGACAAATAAAGAAAAAACCACTTACGGTGATCTGGCATACGTAACCAAAAACAGTTTTGTTTATAACAAAGAGCGTGTTCCCTACTATATCACCATTTATTTTTCCTCTGAGGAGATGAACGAGTTACTGACCAACAACTTAAGCAATGATAGCAACGTTGCCTATATTATTAACGAGAGGGACTCCATTGTTACCTCCACCAATCAGGCGCTTGCCGGTACATACTATTTTGACTACAATACCGTGCAGGATTACTTCCTTTCTTCCAACAACTTTATTTCCAAGAAAATTGTGGGAAAGGACGTTTACGCCTGTCTTTATAACCTTAGAAATACGGACTGGTTTATGATTATAGCTATTCCGTCCACACCGATTATTGAACATGTAAACCAGGTAATCTGGGGGCTGGCATTAGTCTACTTGATGTGTATCCTAATCTCCCTGTTACTTTCTACGATTATTTCCCGTTCCATCACGAACCGGCTGCGGTCAGTCATCAATCAGATGGCAAAATCCCGAAATGGTCCTCCAATACCTTTGCCGGATTCGACCTTCAAAGATGAAATCGGTGAACTTGTAAACTCATATAACTACATGACAAGGGTGACAACAAAACTGATGGAACGTCAGGTTCAGACTGCGGAAGACTTGCGTATAGCGGAATCCAATTCCCTGCAGGCACAAATCAACCCGCATTTTCTTTATAACACAATGGATATGATTAACTGGTTTGCAAGACAGGGGCGAAATGAAGATGTATCCACTACAGTCCAGCAGCTATCGCGTTTTTACAAACTCACACTGAGTCGACGTGATGGCATCAACTCCATTGCAGACGAACTGGAACATGCGTCCATTTATGTCTCCTTACAGAATATGCGTTTTAACGATCAGATTGAATTTATTGTTGACGTGCCGGATATTCTGTACGAATATACCATTCCAAAGCTTACACTTCAGCCAATCATTGAGAACAGTATTTTACATGGGATTATGGAAAAAGAAGTAAAACAGGGCGTCATTCTCGTAACCGGATGGATGGAGGACGACACCATTGTATTGCTTGTTTCCGACGACGGCATAGGCATTCCGGAAGAGAAGATTTCCACACTCTTAGATGATACGATAAATATACACAATCAGACAGGCTCCGGCAACCAGATTGCCATTTACAATACACATCGGCGTATTCAGTTGTTCTACGGTTCCAATTACGGACTTTCTTACTCTAGCGAACTTGGTGCTGGAACCTCCGTAGAAATTCGTATTCCGGCTTTATTACCTGAGGACGTCCGCAAATAAAGGC
>JAILQS010000023.1 GCA_024698865.1 Lachnospiraceae bacterium
GGCGTCGCCTCATAATCCGCATACCAGATGTCGTATGATTCGAGCTTACTCAGATCCAGTTTATAAGCTTCCCACATCATATTGCAGTAAACTGCCGGAGTATATCCTGTTTCCTTTATTTTCTCACAAAATGCGATGGCATTTTGGGTAAACTGTTCCTTGGACACATAGTCTGTTCTGGCATCATCATCCAGTATATTTTCCGGGTCAAAAACAACGGGAAGTTCCAGCTTCTTTCCCTGTAACGCTTTCAAAACAAAATCCGCTTCTTCGACCGCTTCCTCTTCATTTACCGCCTGAGAAAAGAAGTATACGCCCACTTCGACTCCAGCCTTCCCGGCATTTTCAATATTGCGAAGCGCCTCCGTATCCTCCTTGAGGCTTCCTTCCTCTCCGTATCCGCGGTACCCGATTCGGATAAACGCAAACTCGATTCCATCCGCTTTCACTTGCTGCCAGTCGATTTGCCCCTGATGGTGAGATACATCAATTCCGATTCTTGAGCGGTAAGTGGCATCCTTATAGTAAGTACGTCCGTCCTTTTTGGTAAATTTTTCTTTGGCATAAGGAGACATCTCTACATCTTTGTTTATTCGGGTTACATGTTCTGCTCCCTTGGCATCCAAAAAATAAAACTTGTCGGCGCACGATTCCTTCGTATCCAATTTCTCCTGATTGCTTGTTGCTTGGTTACCTGCCTCCTGGCTAGCAGTTTCCTGATTGCTTGCTTCTTGGTTACCTGCCTCCTGGCTAGCAGTTTCCTGATTGCTTGCTTCCTTTGTTACAGTTTTGGCAACCGGTGTTGTAGTCGTCGCATCTTTTGCCTGACGACGAACGAACAATAAAAGAAACGCACTAAGCGCCAATATTACAACAATTCCTATGATTGCTTTGTATGTTTTTTTCACTGGTATACCCTTGTCCTTTCTTTTGCCTTTTTCGGCAGGTTTGCTTCGTTTAGGCACTTTCCTTGATCCACCCGGCGACTTCCCAACTTGCTTTTTTTCCGCCTAATGTTGCGTCAACCTAATGCACCACATTGGTCGGATTGCCGTCCATCCAGTTTTTCAGATTCCCGGCAACAATTCCAAAAAGCCGGGTTCTGGTTTCCAATGGCGCCCACGCCACATGCGGCGTAATAATAAGATTCTTAACACCGAGCAAAGGACTATCCTTTTCCATCGGCTCTTTATAAATCACGTCAACTGCTGCCGCCTTAATTGAGCCGCTATTGAGTGCCTCCACCAAGGCGTCTTCCTCAACAATGCCACCTCTGGACGTATTGATAAAAATCGCGTCCTTCTTCATTTTCCCGAAGAAATCCCGATTACACATATTTTCGGAATCCTTATTTAACGGGCAATGCATGGTGACAATATCCGAAACCTTAAGCAACTCATCAATCTCCATTCTCTGCATGCCTTCCCCGCTTTTTTGCAGGCTTCGACTGTACGCAACCACATTCATGCCAAACGCCCCGGCAATCTTGGCAACATTTCTTCCAATGGAACCATATCCGATAATCCCAATTGTCTTACCAAACAATTCCTGCATGTCCAAAAATGGCGAAAACCTGTCAGTGTTCATCCAACCCTGATTTTGTACAAATTCATTATACACACCAACGCGGTTATACAGCTCCAGAATAAGTGCAAAAACGTGCTGCGTCACCGACTCTGTCGAATAATCAGCGGCGTTACATACTGTAATATTTCTTTCATTGGTGTATTCCAAATCAATATTATTATATCCGGTTGCAAATAAACCGATATACTTTAAATTCTTTGCATCTTTTAAATTATCTTGGCTCATAGGCGTTTTATTGCAAAGAACCACATCTGCATCCTTTATTCTCTCCGCCACCTGTTCATCCCTGGTGAAATCATAAATCTGTAAATCACCGTATTGCTCAAGTACTGAGAAATCCATGTCATTGTCCAGGGTTAAAGTTATTGCGTCTAAAATTACTATTTTCATATTGTCTCCTTTTCTGTTTTTTGTTTTACCTTTTCTATATAATCTGTGTAGCTACCTTTTCCTTTTTCTTTATCAATATAAACATCAATTAAAAAATAACAACCCATATATTATTTCCCCCTCAGGCAATCTATCGTTTTACTGAATAAAGGGTTTGCTTTTAACATTGGCATTTTTAATGTATTGCAAACACAATTAATAAGTTCCGGCAGGTCTTCTCCTTTGTCAGCGTCAACAACTGCATTCTTAAGTAAATTTACCAGCTCTTTTGCTTCATTGAGCTTATCTTTCATTTCCTCTCTCGAATAGGTCTTATCCCAGGCGGGATAATATGTATTTACTTCTTTAAAATCACCCAGCAAATCAAGTGTATTTCTCATCTCCTGCTCATGGATGAATATTGGTATATCACCTTTTACCGGAACAGAATCCCCTATAAACATAACATCATTTAAGAGATATGACATCTCATCACATGAATGCCCTGCTGTTCTAACAACTTTGATGTCAACATCTTTTTCGATATTAATCACTTCTCCATCCTTTACCACAACATCAATCATTGTAGATTTTCCTGCTAAGTTATAAAAGTTCGGAATAGGTCTTTCTTTAAACTGTAAGTCAATGTCCTCTATCCATCTCTTTTCGCCCTCACTTGCATAAACCTTGCATTTTGTCTGTTCTTTAAACCAGGCTGCAGAGCCAATATGATCCGGATGAGCGTGCGTCAGAAAAACACCTTTAATCTCCATTACATCTCTTCCTAAAGATTCTATATACTCGCATATCTGTTTTTCACATCCATATGTTCCCGAATCAATAAGGTACAGATTATTTGCTTCAATTATGTAAACGTAAACAAATCTGCTTATTTCTGCTGTAACATTAAAATCTACTTTAATCTGATGAATTTTTGGTTTTAACATATATTATTTCCCCCTCAAATTTTGAACTTGTTTAACTATTTTCAGAAATCCATTTCTTTGACCAAGCAAACAATGTTTCAGACATAAAATCTAAATCTACCGTTTTGCCATTTTTCAACTCCAAGAAGGTTTCGACAATGACCCGTTCATCAAAAGATACAGCTTGGAGCAATTCTTTTTGATGGCGGATATAATTTCCGGTTTGCTTGAAAGCAATTGCCTGTATAACAAATGAGGCAGATTTATACAGTCCCCGCAAAATATCTTCGCTCTTTTCATACAGCATATTGTGTACACATCCGTGGAATATGTTGCAGGCACCGCTTTTAATTGCTCTGTTCACAGCATTTTCATCAATAACTGCCATCACCTCGTCAAGGCTTCCCTTGATTGGTGTGGTGTCGTGGCAAAACTGGAACAGGTCAGATGGCTCCCAATTCATAATTTCCTTTTTGCCTGAAAGGAAACCACAAATCAATTCCCGGTGAGACATGGTATCCAGCATGTCACCATAAGTTTGAATGTCCATAGCAGACAATTCATCCAGAATTACAACAATATCAATGTCGCTCGTTTCTGTTGCTTCACCGCGACCATAACTTCCTTGCAATCCAACAAACCATACACGGTTTGCGAAAGTCTCATCTAATGTCTGCAAGAAGTCATGCATCCAAGTAGTAATATCTATCATTTTAATAACCTCGTTAACTTCCGATTTATCGTTGCAATAACATTGCTATTTTCTTTCCACAATATACACCTATAATACATCCCAAAATACTTAGTGCTATATAACATCCGCCTGAGAGGTATGACTTTCTCTCCAATAAATTACCTGCTTCAAGTGAAAAGGTTGAAAAAGTTGTAAAACCTCCACATACTCCTGTTTTCCAAAATAACAATGTATTTTTTGAAGTTTCATCTCTGTCATCTATAAATCCCACTATAAATCCAATTAGGATTGCACCTATGATATTTGTTATCAAAGTCAAAACCGGGAACTCAGTTTTTGTTGGTATTAGGCTAATCGCATATCTTCCGAGAGCACCAACTGCGCCTCCAAGTGCTACATATATAAAATTCATTTTACCCCCACAAACTTAGGATTGTATCATTAATTGTTACTCCGTTCATCATAACACATTTTTCTCCAAATCACTACACACTGCCAGTATCTTTCGATTCATTGTAACTCCCCACAATTGAAGCTGACTTATGCTAACACACATCATTGCCACTAGCACTATAATCTTTTACCTAATGCATCATAAAAGCCAAGAATACAACTTGCGTAAGAGTCAATTCTTGGCTTCTTATTATTTCCTCTAATATATCAACTGCATTTGCAACCATCCGAGGACAGAACTCTGTAAACAGATTGTTTGCTTTTGCATATTCCACTCCAGCCTGGGAACAATGATATTTTTTGTTAAAATAATCTAATGCTTTTTCTTTTGCAGTCATCATTTACTCCTTTATCCTTTAATATTACTATCGTTCTTGAAAATAGCAAGTAATCTATGTTTACTGACCCTCCGTGAGTTCCAACGTACCTCCGTATGGCCATTGCA
Organism: Lachnospiraceae bacterium; assembly: GCA_024698865.1. Classification (GTDB taxonomy): domain Bacteria; phylum Bacillota; class Clostridia; order Lachnospirales; family Lachnospiraceae; genus JAILQS01. The sequence continues at coordinate 4,475 of JAILQS010000023.1, forward strand.
ACAGATTACAGAGATTAAATCTACTCGAATCTCCATCCGAAACCGCTTCACACTCTCCTTCTGCCGATATAAATGCCCCACAACTGTCTGTGGCCGGGTATATCATACCAAAGGTGCCGTCCTTCATTGTCAGATACATAGGCTTGTCAAATGGACATGCGGAAAAGTCATCCTTACGTTTTGGCGTTTCATAGGCATTTATCGCATTTTCAAACTCAGATAACATATCCGGATCAACGATAGTTTTCATGCTGTCACCAATGAACATCTCTATTTTCTCAACATCCTGTATGTCTGATAAATGCAAAAGCTCGGCTTTGCGGTATTTTTCATCCAGAAACAGTGCGTGCCACTGTGCCATCAACGGCTCGTCTTCATCGGCATACTCACAGTAACAATAATCTCCATAGCATTTATCGTATCTCAATCGGACATTGATTGTTTTCCCATCTGTCTCGTAGGTCATCTCGTCCGTCTCCGCCTTGGAATGCGCAATGTTTAACTGCTCAAAGGTTGATATATCCACTTTTACCAGGATATCCTTTTTAATATCGTAAATGTACATATCTTTGGAGGCGGCGGTAGGATTCAGATATACCTGACTGCCATCTAAGGAAGCCACTACACTATTCTTCTCCTCACTTTGATTGCTAACACCGCCTATGGCTGTGTAGCTGACTGTACGTATCATTTTCTGTTCATTTTTATCATATACAAACAATCCCAACGTTCCCGATAGAATCAATTGATCCCTATCTGCATAAATCAAACGAATAAGATCGCTTCCACCAATGTGCCACGTTGTATCCCCGGTAGTTGATGCCTCCACAAGTTCTCCCTGTATGTTCTTACTACCCGGAAGTTCAAGGGTAACCACATCAGACGAAAGGATTGTATCATCTTTTCCATCCGATTCCGCCCCTAAAGCACTGTCTCCACTCACAACATCTATTGTGCCTGATTCTCTTCCTTTTGCATTTGTCAAACAGCACACACTCACGATACATACTGCCACGAGTGCTGCAACACCGGCTATAATCCCACTTTTTTTATACATCATAATATGTTTCACCCTTCTCCTTGTATCATTTTCTCCAAAAAACAAAACTCCGTCTGCTATCCTTTTATTGGTGGCAAAAGCCAGTAAAAGCGTGGAATACTCCGCACGAATATCACCATTTTCGTGTTCCAGTACGTATTCATCACAGCTTATCTCCATATCCTGAACCATAAACCTGTAAGATAACCAGACTAACGGGTGAAACCAGTAAACAGCAACCAGTACCATTGCCAAAAATTTAAATGCTGCATCTCCCCTGCGTATATGGTGGCGTTCGTGTGCCAGTATACAAGCAAGCTCCCTCTCCGACAACCGGAAAGGAATATATATGCGGGGTTTTACAATTCCCCTCACAAAAGGAGTATCAATCCTGTCACTTTCAAAGACTCCCGCCTCACGCCGGACAGCCGTGCATAGACGTCTGTGTAATCTCACACTGTCTGTAAGATTTTTCAGGAAAAACACCACAACACCAGTCATCCATACATAAAAAAGCACATAAATCCATATCTCCTTATCCAGGTGGTATACAGTTCTTACTTGAGTTTTCGTGGAAACATCCTCTGACAGATGCCCTCCGGAATATTTCTCTTTGGGACTACGCTCATCTGTTATTTCATGAGGTATTGTCGTATCTGTCCCTACATTTTTACGAGAGTATTCATTATTTTTTGAACTACTCGTTAACACCTTATCAGAGGCCGATGTTGCAGTTCCATGTTCGTAGCTATCTTCTCCCACCAGATACTCTCTCACAGGATTCATTTCCGGTGCCAGATTGAACACACTGAACACCGAAGGGATACTGACGGGAAGCAGAAGGCGTATCCCTACCACTACCCACAGCAGGTAAGCATATCGTCGTGGCGCCCTTTGAACAATAAAAGCCCGTACCATCCAGACAATAAGTATAACAATTGATCCTGTAATCAAACTATCTGCCAGCCACTCAATTACTGTACTCATCAATCAGCCTCCTTATCTCGTCTGCCTCTTCGGGCGATAGCTTTCTTCCACCTAAAAAGGCCGTAAGGAAACCTGGCAACGATCCGGCAAATGTTCTCTCCACAAAGTATTCCGATTCATCTGCCTGAACCCGTTCCTTATCTATGATTACTTCTACTGTAGCATTTTCATTCTTAATATACCCCTTATCACAAAGCTTTCGAATCGTAGTGTAAGTCGTTGATTTCTTCCAACCTAATGACTGGTTGCAAAGCTTAACAAGCTCACCGGAATTCACCGGTGCATGCTCCCACACTATGCACATAAACCTATAATCACTGTCACATAATTTCATCTTTTCCATAACTAACCTCACACTCCAATGTATCAATCCTTGACAGGTTTACTTTTATAAACCTCAATCTTAGTCTATAAGTATAAACCAGTTTTGTCAAGTGGGATTCCTATCTTTCTTAGAGACAGTTGCTTTGCTACCTATAATCCGAAATCAGTTTTCACCTGTTCCACAAAAGCTGATGAGATTATTAACAATTATTCTACCGTTACATGTATTTAAAGAACTGATGCGAAAAACGCCAAGAATACAACTCACATCTGAGTCATTTCTTGGCGTTTAAATTTTTACGGTTATAATAGCGTTTTTCAGTAGTTAATAATTTGTAACCATCTTTCTTCACGCCTTCTGTGCCAATCTTGCCCCCATTTGAAACGCATTTTCCAGATCCGCCGGAAACCGGGTTTCTCTCATTTCTTTTTTATGGGATTCACTGAAGGCTCCCATACTGAACTTGCTGTAATCCGTCACCTGCAACGTATCACAGCATGGATATACTTCAACATCTCCGTTTAATGCTTTGAAAATCTGCCGGATCTCATCCGCCTTACTCTTATAACCCTGCTCATAGTATGCTTTTGGTGCATTCATTGTTAGAATGATACCTACATTTACCTTGCCCGCAAAATAATTTGAATAATCGTCGTAGGACAGGGCACAAAAATGTAAACGTTCTATCAGGGCGTGTACCTGGCTGGTAATATCTCCAAGGTAAATTGGCGAACCGATAATCAGTGCATCTGCCTCAAAGATTCGTTCTATCACAGGGGACAAATCATCCTTCCAAAAGCATTTGCACCGCTGTGCATCTTTACGTTTACAAGCCATACAGCTTCGACATCCTGTATAGGTCAAATCGTATAAATCAATGTATTCTGTTTCTGAGCCAACGGACTCGGCTCCTTTTTGTGCTTCCTTTAACATCAATGCTGTGTTCCAGTTTTTTCGTGGACTTCCATTTAAAATGATTGTTTTCATGGCAACACCTCCGTATACCCGCATTGTAACGATATTGTTGATGCTTAGCAATACAGGCAACCCCATAACAAGGCTGCAACAGGCAACCTCGCAAGGTTGCCTGTGTGCATTACTCAATCACCTAAGTACCAATATGAATGTTCTCTATTCATATAACACTTTGCTCCTCTAGGCATTTGTGTCAGGGCATTGAATACATTTATATAATCCCCTGCACCGGTGCAGATACAAATAGCTCCAAAAAATCCAAGCAAAATCTGTGATGGGAAGACAAAGAACAGAATATACGGAATAAACCCGAATACCAGATTAGGCAACAGACACATAAAAACAAAACGTGCCTTTGAAAATGATTCGGTTCCGACAACAAACAATACACCTTTGGTAAGATAGGTATAAAACTCAACTTCTTCCTTGAAACATATAGCGTGCAACAACTCGTGAAGCGGAAGCACCGCTAACAGTGCGACACAGAAAATAATGGGTAGAAACAAATTGTCCATATATACTTTACGCAATGCTTCAAACCCTCCCGAAACAATCGCAATGGGAACACACGCTGCAATCAAAATAAAGATAGCGATAATATTGGCGATTAAACTTAGTTTTTCAATTGATTCCGGCTCTTTGAACGGAACCGCACCTTCAACCTCACGTGATGGAAGCTTGCTATAATCTCCGTCAAACCCTTTTTTGTAATGTAACTTCATATCAAAAATTCTCCTGTATATGGGTATTATTCACCCATTTCTTTTTTTA
>JAILQS010000034.1 GCA_024698865.1 Lachnospiraceae bacterium
CATTGGAGAACAACCCCTGTACTCCAAGGTACTCAACTCCAAGAACATCTTTGATTGCGCTCTTGGAAAGGAGATTCAGTAACAATGACATAATCTGATACAGTATCCCCGCTATGAAATTTCTCATTGAATTGATTTCTCTTGAACTTTGATTTTCCACGTTAACTCCTGTCTTCCTTCTTTATTCCACCAATTGCCATTTGCCTTTTTTGACATTCCACTCATACGCAGCAAAATAATTTATATGATTGGCAAACCTGCAACCTTTTGTTGCAAGTTGAATTCCTTCCCCAATTTTAATTCCGATTTCAAGTCTGGAATTCTCGGTTGTATCTAAAAGTCCCGGGAAATCCACTTTTCCGGAGAAAGTAATTTGAGCATCCGAAAAATCGGTTTTGAGGTCGCACAATCTTGTACCTTCTTCATCCTTTATTGCAAGCTTGATGGAATACTCCTTAGGCATCCCTGCAAATCCCGTATTTTTAAGCGTGCCGCCAATTTCCATCGCACGCCCCGGAATTACTTTTCCTTGCAATTTTACCTTTCGCAGATATGCGCGATACCCCAGATGATTCTTTATGTATTCATCTGCACGCTGTCCCTTGTACGTTTCATTTCCCCAGGCTTTCCACACTTCTGTATTGTAATAATAATTCAAATACGTCAGATGCATCTGTTTCATCGCCTGTACTGCAGACTTTGCCGTAGTATACTCGCTGACGTTCGTCGTCTCTCCGCCCGTCGCACCATAAACCATATTATCATGCATCCATGTCAACTCTGTTTTACGTGTGTAATTTTCTTCTACGAAAGTTCCCATATCCGTATCTGTGGAAAATAGTGCATCGTCATGTACGGTAAGCCTTTCCTTTGGAATTCCTTCTGCAATCGCTCTTCGTACAAACATCGGTCTGCGAAGTGCAATGGAAATGGAATCGTCCAATTGCTCATCCATTTCTTTTAAAATCGGCATCCAGTCCCAACTGTTGTTTTGTCCATTCGATGCCGACTCTGTTTCCGCTCCGTCGTCAGTTCCTTCTATAAATTTGCTGGAATGCCACTCCCCGTACGGTCCGATAAAACCAGCCTGAACTACGAGAATGCACTCCTTATATCCGTTGATGACCGGCGCCAACTGACGTATATGCGCTTTTATTGTCTCGTCACTTTCCGGATCTTCGTAATTGCCGCCCCAGTCATAGGCACACCGAAGAACAACACTCAGCTCTTCCTCTCTGGCAACCTTTAATGCATTTTTCAATTCTTTTATTTTTTCTTTCGGCAATTTCTCCTGATTCAGATAGTCCTTGAGATTTAGTGCAATCAGCACAACTGAAAATTTGTCATCTCCGTAATACTCTTTTATATGGTCGACTTCCTCCGCCGGAATCTGAAAATAAACGCCCCTGCGCGGATTGTTTATCTGCTCCTTACTTTCTTCAAACATTAATTGTATCGGTAAAGGAACTGTATATATAAAGAGCACTACCATGAAAACTGCAAAAAGAATAATTGGTATCAGCCAGCGCTTCTTCATTTTCTTACCTGTCTTTCCTACTTTTGCAACCGTAATATAATCTTACAACATACGCAGTATAGCGATGGACTAAACCGGAATATATCTAAAACAAGGCGGTCAAAGAGACTTGCTTTTTGGCGGATAATTTTCTTTTCCGACTGCATAAAAGCTTTCCAGGTTTGACGCAGCTTCCTGTAGGTCTCCTGCTGTCCGTCCATTTCCTTGCGCACTCTGTAGTATGCAATCTGTACACTTAACGCATATCTAAGTTTTGCTGCTGCCTGAAGTTGTGCATCGTATGAAAAATAATCCACCGCCTCACGCAATGCCTCGAGTTTATCGAGTCTTCTCAGTGAATAATTGACATGCATAATACTGTTCTTTCGCTGGAAATAATACAATAACTTCACCGGATATCTCAGTACGGTATCACTTTCTGCAATTGCTTTGTAAGTGACAAATTCATCCTCGTTCAATTTACCAACCGGATAAAGGTGTTCTCTCATCTTCGCTGTTTTGTAAATCTTAGCGGATGCACTGATTACTCCTGCCTCACCATCTTCAACAATTAATCTGACTGCCTCCCGTCCGCTAAGAACCTCAGGCTCGCATCCGGTGATTGTTTCCTCGCTAATAGGATCCCCTTCATAATATACATACAAATCGCCAATTGCCAAATCCGCACCTTTTTTTATCGTTGGCTCCAACATTATCTTAAGGAAATCTTTGTGCCAGAAATCGTCGCTGTCCAGATAAGTAATATACTCAGCTGACGCTTGCATCGTTCCTGCATTTCTTGCCGCACTCAAGCCCTGATTTGCCTGATGAATTACGCAGACGCGGGCATCTTTTTTTGCATACGCGTCACATATCTCACCGCTGCGATCCGTAGAACCATCGTCTACCAGAAATATTTCCATCGCATCGGGTTCCTTATACGTCTGTGCCAATACGGAATCCACACATCTGTTTAAATAGTCCTCCACATTATAAACCGGGATTACTATGCTAATCTTCTTATCCATAAAAACCTCTCTATTTAACCGTTTTTTTGATATACAACATCATAAGTGGTTTGAAAATCCAAAATACCAGCGCGATTAACACGCCTAAATTTCTGTTTAGACAAAAATGCAGGAATCCATAAAACACTTTTTGCAGGAAGCTTGGAATCGTTCGAAGTGCTTTATGAAAATCTTTGCGCCTCATCACGTACATAAAATCCTCTGATTTGCAAAACGGTTCCATATAATACCGATATCTTTGCAAGGTCATTTTCTCATAAGGGATGTTTTTTACCATTGCCCAACTAAATATCCTCATGACAAGCGGTACCACCAAATCCATATTTTCATCCAATACATCGTTGTCCTTCAAATCATTCACATAACTGCGGGTCAGATTCACATACCTGTGCGATATTTCGGTATCTGCCGTATGCGTTGTAGAATTATCCTGTATATAATAGTTATACACCCAAACCTGACACAGATAATAGGATGGTTTCTTTGCCCACGCTTTTAAATTAAACAACGTATCTTCCATATAAACCGTTTTTACATCTTCGAAAAACAGTCCGTTCTCATCCAAAAAGCTCTTTTTGTATAACTTGTTCCACAAATATCCGAACAAACTCGAGGTCTTGATGCTCTCATATCTCTGTTTCTCATCTGCTGTACCATCTTTTTTGACCTCGCCCTCTGTGTATTCATTTCCGACCGGAGTTCTTACCCCATTCTCAATTCTGTAATAACTGCCACAAATAATATCATGCGTCTCTCCGGCCTCCATAAGTCCTCGCAAAGCACCCGGTTCCAACGCGTCGTCCGCGTCTATAAACATAACGTAATCACCGGTAGCTTCCTTTAGGCCACGATTTCTGGCAGCTCCCTGTCCACCGTTGGGTATGTGAAAAATCTGGATATTTTCCTCTGTTTGAAAATGATCCAGATACTCCGATGTTCCATCCGTGGACCCATCGTCTATTACAATAATCTCTACAGACGGATAGTCCTGTTGCAAAACGGATGTCATACATTTTTCAATTGTTGCGATTCCGTTATAAACGGCTATAATCACACTGATTCCAGGCATATTCTTCCTCCGCCTTCAACAATTATTTGGATAAAAGGTTTTCTTTCCTTATCCTGCGTTTTGCTCTGTTAAAATGATAATAATCGATCAAATAGTTTCTTATGGTTTTAAAACAGAACACGCAACAGGTTCCGGTTCCAAAATGTTTGATTCCAAGCCATACATGAGACTTTGGATATCCATTAATGAACATATGCATAAAATACATGCGCGCAAGTATGCATTTTAGTGCTTTACCGTCATAAAATCCCGTTGCCGCATTTCTTCGTTCCAGCCGCAACAGCCACTCCGTCAGATGATTCTCTGAAACTCCTGCCTCGCGTCCGGCAATTTTATAATGTGTCTCTTTCTCTTCCTCGGTTAAGCTCTCTTCTCCGAAAAAACGTTCCAGCTGTCTCTCCAGTATCTGATTGTTCTGTCTAAGCTGTCTGCCTCCCTGTGCATTCGACACCTGGCCTTCACTCATCCGATACAAAACTTCGTTATTTCGGGTTCCGGCGATACCCTCCGGATACATTTCTACGATTCTCGTCCATAACTCCATATCTTCGGACACGGTGAATCTCGAATCGTATACATAACCGTATTTATTTTTGATCTGTTCCAGACATTTTCTTCGAACAATGACTGCATTATGGTTTATCACATTATGGAACAACAAAATAGTACGTATATACGACGGTTGCAAAGGATTCGTGTTATGATCATTAATCAGTTCCTCTCCTTTGAACTTTACGATATCACTAAAGGAAAGCTGGATATTTGGATTATGATCCATAAATTCCACCTGATGTTTCAAGCGATCCGGCAGACATATATCATCCGCATCAATACGAATGATATATTCCCCTTCTGCAACATCAAACGCTTTGTTCAAGGAACCTGCCAGTTTCAAATTTTCTTCATTGTAAAGCAGGCGTATTCTCTCATCCTTGTAACTTTGCAAAATACTTCTCGTGTTATCTTTTGAACAGTCATCTACGATAATCAACTGAAAATCCGTAAAACTCTGATTCAGAATACTATCAATTGCTGCTTTTAGATATTGTTCCCCATTATATACGGACATCAGCACAGAACATTTCACCATGATATGTGCTCCTTCCCTGACCTTTCGCCTTTACTTTTTATTTTCCTTTTGGTATACAATACTTTCCGCTTTTACACCGGTTCTCTTGGTAGTAATTATCTGCGAACAGAAAACGTGTGCTTCAAAATGCTTTTCCATATAACGAATTCTGAAGTACGTGAAGGTCCATCCTACTACTCCACCAAACAAAGCTCCCATTCCGTAATAAGCTACAGCATAATCTTTTGCAACCCATGTACCTGCTGCCGTGCACAGGAAGAAGATCAGGCTGGACCAGAAAGCTCCAACATTATCATCAAAGTAATAGAAGTACACAATATTACAATACATTAAGAATATTGCTAAAAATGCTACTGCCAGTGCCGGGTATATTTCCATAATCATTCCCGCAATTCCCAAAGAAGGAAGGAAAATCTCGAATGCAAGATAAATGGTTGCGGTAATAACCGTCTGGATTGCAAAGACCTGTGTAATCTGCTTCATCAGCAAACGGAACAAGCCGGATTTCTCTTTTTCGATAGTTGCCAGAGTCGCACCATTAATTGCTGCAACGAACTTCTGGAACTTATCGTGAAATTTCGTTTCTGCCAAAACAGTGAAAATAATCAAAATGGAAAGGTTGGTTATCAATGCAAGACAAGTTGCCATGTCATATGACTGCATTGTTACAAAAGTCTTTGCTACTACCAATCTGTCCTTAGACATCCAATATATAAAATTGTGTATGTACAGTCCCAGGAAGTACAACAGATTCGCACCAAATACAAGTTTGTACTTTCCAAAGTACGTCAGACACTGCGTATAATTCTTATTGTGATTTCTAAAATAATAACGGATGTAGGTTCCATTCAGCACTGCAATCAACAAAGTTCCGATTGCAAAGCCGGTAATAATGGAGTTCGACACCAACTGTCCGGCAAACTCATAGAGTCCAAAACTGATTGCCAGCGCTACAATCATACCTACAATAAAGGACGTTGAAATAAACCTATAATCTTTCGTTGCATACAGGTATGTCATCGAGAAATACAAAATCATTTCTGACATCCAGAAAATATATGCAAATAATACAAAGACCGGTTCCACTCCACCTACCACAATCAAACGATAACAAACCGGTGCGCTGACTAATGTCGCCAATGTACAAACGATTGCCAGTCCGGTGTAGTAAGACGGCAAAATACTCTGAAATTCTTCTGCAAATATCCGGTCCGCCAGATATCTGGAGAAAACCGCGTTGATTGGTGCTGTTAAAACTACCGCACCGATGAAAATATAGAGAATTGTAGAAGACAATAACTCTCTTTCACCATATGGTACTTTGCCATATCCCAATAATAAATAAATTGTCAACAATGCCAACATCACTATGATGGTTGGTCCTACCGTTACAAGAATACTGTATGCAGCTCCTGCGATATTACCTACGATACTCTCTTCACGATAAATCTTTTTTAATTCAAAACCTATTCCTGCCATACTGCCCCTCCGGTATCTCTCATCTTATACATATATCTCCTGATACATATCAAAATATTTACGGTATGCATCTTTCGCACTATTTGCTACTGCTCGTTTATAACCTGCTTCGCCCATTGTTTTACGAAGATTCTCATCCTTAGACATCTTGGACATTGCCTCTGCCATTTTACCTACATTCATAACCGGCACTACAAAACCGGCACTTCCGAAATCATCCGCTTCACCCCGAATCATTCCGGCACAGTTTCCAACATTCGTTGCAATGTATGGTTTCTTTGCGGAGAAGCCTTCCAGAATGGATAACGGCTGTCCTTCACTAATACTACTCAGCACCAGGAAATCCATCTTGCCAATATAGTCCTTTATATTTACCATTCCTGTAAATACAACATCTGTTGTACCAAGTTCATCTACGAGTTCACGACACTCCTGTGCATACTCAGGGCTTTCATCCATACCACCCATAATCCAGAGTTTTAATTTTGGATTGTTTTGTTTGGCTAATGCAAAGCCGCTGATTAACGTCTTAACATCCTTGATCGGCGTCACACGCAAAACTGCTCCGACATTGATAAACTTATCGTCCGGATCCTTCTGCGGTATTCCTTCAAATCTGGACGCATCCACACCATTTGGAACAATCATGGTCTTCTCTTTTGGACATCCCAGTTCTATCTGAAAATCTCTGGCGTCTTTAAAAAGTGATACTACCCTGTCTGCAGAATCATAGCAACAGGTGGATATTTTCTTGAACTGACTGATCCACAAATCTTTATATAACCCTTCTACCCATTTGGACTTGATAATTTCTTCTTCTCTCTCACGGGTATAAATACCATGCTCGGAAATCACTACCGGTTTGTTGTATACATGGTGCGCGTAACATGCAAGGATTCCTGCATATCCCGTAGACACGGAATTATAAATATCCGCCTGTGGAAGTTCTCCCTTTAATACCGTAAACAAAGGAAGGTACATAGATCGCATCGTCCAAAGGAAATCATTAAAGATTACACGCTCAAAATTTGATTTGTAATACTCTGCCGTCATATTCAGGAAATCTTCACTTGCAAGAAGATCATTGGTAGATACCTGATGATTATGGAAATAATCAAAAATAATACTCCAATCCACCTGATCACCAAACATCAGTGAACGAAATGCTTCGTATTCTCTTGCGTTCAGTTTTACGCGATTTCTTTTGTTTCTTTTTACAATATCCTGATCCAGAAGATATACTTCGCGCATTTCCGTTACATTATCCGGCACTTTATATTTTATCTCTTTTTTCTCTTCTCTATTGGAAGAAATAATCTGCACTGAGAATTCCACTTCCGGCATAGATAAAATCAACTGTTGCACCCAATTGGCAACTCCTCCGTTTACGTATGGATATGCTCCTTCTACTACCAGACAAACTTTCATGCCCCGCCTCCTAATATTCTATAATTAACTTATTTGCCGTTTCTTCAATTAAATACGTGTTGTCTATAATCTGTTCCGCTGTTCCACCCTCTATGGATTTAAACGGAACCTCAAGTCTCAAAATATAATATGCCACTCCACTAAAGCTTTTGGGTTCTACAATTATCTGACCGCTTTTTTTATCCTCATTTGTTTTATATGTAATCTGCGGCTGCAAATTCCGAAAAACCAGAATTCGATTGGTTGCATCCACCACGTTCAACGGATCCACATACGGATACATATTTTGAACGATTCCCGTGGTCGTGTTCATATCATCATAATATTTTACCCAATCATCACTATCATCCTGTGGATGCAATACATTTTCCATATTTACTCTTGTTGAAACAAAACCAAGCGATGTCACCGCAGAACAAATCGTAATAATATCTGTATGGGTGAGCTTTGGCTGCTCTTTTACAACCGGAATGTTTAAGCGTTCCTTTTGGGCATCTACAAACGTAAAACTACTGCCCCATTCCTTCAACGCTGTCGGAATGCTTGTATCCGGTTTTTGCTCATCAAAATATACACAGTCACCGTTAAGCACTTTTCCCAACGCCGTTCCCTCTCGAACAATCTGTTTTTTGAAATAATCCAGTGTACTGTCGTTATTATTCTGTTTGAACGCTTCGTAATCCTCCGTATAATACGTAGGAATTACATTATATTTACTACAAAGATTTGATATTCCCGGGAAAAGTAAGTCTCTCTCCACGCCCATAGCATCTCTGCTGTAGCGTTTGTCCAATTCTTCAGACTTAAAATTGTCTGTGTATGGATAATTCATAAAGAAGATGCAGTTACCGTTAATTACGGGATATATCATACTTCCTTTAATCTTTGCCAGAATGGAAACACAGATTCCAGGTGCCACCTTTGTACTCATCAGATTAGAATTGACAACAAATATCTCGCTGTCTCCCATCATATGTCTCCAGATAAGTGGCGGAAGCGTTTCGTTTTTGCCAAGTGTTTCATCTGCCTTATATCCTTTCAGGCTATATGCAAATACTTTGCTTCCCTGTACAAGACTCACATCTTCCAGTTCTATTTCAATATTCTCAAATTCCAAAAGATCGCTTGCCAGGAAATTTGAAATAATACGTATTCCCTTGTAGTTCTTCTTACCTTTATCTTCCAGAATCCCCAGCTGCTTTCTTCCCCACTCGCTCTGTAAAATCTTTGCGGATGGAAGCCGGCTCCATATAACATGCGTTCCTTCCTCTATATAACGGTCTATCGAATCCTGTTCTTCTTGTGAATAATTGTTTTTATTTAAAAAGATAGCTTCTGTCTTACCCTCTTTGAACGTAACGTTCTCTGATACTTCATAGGTGAAATTCAGATTGTTGAGTTCCCCGCAAAGCATAAGAACTCCAGCATCGTCTTCATCTCCAAAAATACGATACTCTGCTTTTTCTTCCGTTGTACGGTTATCCTCCAGTGCTTTTACTTCCTGAAAATATTTCTGTACCGGAATGTTTTTGTGTTTTATATCTGTACTTCCCTGTTCCAGTAAAAGATACGTCAGATTACTGATTAACTGAAATACCAGGAAGAAGATAATAATACCGGCAGTTATCGTATAGTATTTGAATTTCTGTACTCTTAGCTTTTCTTTGGATTTCTTCTCCATACTTAACCCTTAATCCTTTTGTGTCGCAAAATTGCAATTAACGTACTCAGCATCATAACACACATATACTTCATTGGTTTGATAATGCCGGAGTGCATTGCCTCACCCATCGTTCTCTCATACATAATGGCAGGCGTTTCTTCCACCTGATATCCCAAAAGCATCATCTGAATCAACATATTAATATCCGGGTAACGAATATCAAATTTCTGGTATCCTGCATAATAACAGAACGCCCTTCTGCTTAACCCCTGCAGACCACTTGTAGGATCTGTAACCGTTTGCTTCGTAACGATTTTGATAATCTTCCGAAACATCTTCACGGCAAACAGTCGAATGCCTGACATCGGAAAAGATTTTGCTCCCTCTAAGTATCTGGAACCAATGATAATATCCAATGGACGATCTGTCTGCTCGGATGCTTTCATCTTTTCATAAATAACGTCCACATTTTTTACATCATGCTGCCCATCTGCATCTATTTGAATGATGTATTTATACTCTCTTTCTTGTGCATACTTATATGCCGTCTGGAGCGCCGCTCCATATCCCATGTTGTACACCTGTGACAGTACTTTTGTCCCGGTCTTCTTTACAACTTCCTCCGTATTATCCGCAGAACCGTCATTAATCACCAGAACATCTGCATATTCTTCAATTCCGGCGTTTCGTAAATTAACGATCACCGTCTCAATGTTCATTTCTTCGTTATAAGCCGGGATAACCACCAATGTTTCCTTTGCCATTCTTACACCTTCTTTTTAATATTGAATCGATAAGTTGTTGAGCGCATATTCATTTTGCTCCAAATGATATATAATCGTCTCCTTATCTTCATAATAAACCTTCATCTCGTGTGGGTACTGCTTTGCGTATTCCTTTGCCCAATAATAAGCTCTTGCCATTATGGCACTACGCTGCGTCTGGTAAATCAGACTCTTCTCCGCTTCCGAATACTCACCCAACGGTTCTCTTAAATCCGCCCTGGAGATTTTTTCTCTCCCCTCAAGGCTATTCTTGTCCATTACATCCACACCCAAAAACATAACCGGATATTTTTCAATTACAAAGAATACGTCTTTGGTCGGAATAGTAAACAACTGGTCCTCTGACCAATGGTCCAGTTTGTCCGCCAGATCCAGTAACTCATAATGATATCCGTAATTCAATACAATAGACGTTTCATTTACCGGTGAAACTACCGTCCAGGAATTCTTCGGATACTCATCTACCAGTTCCCGGCAAAGCTTTGCTGCCGCTTCTGTCTGAATCTGCATACAGGTTCTCTCCTGCTTTTGATATTTGTAATCATATCCAATGTAAATCACTACCACCACAGAAGCTATGGATAAAAAGATTGGAATGAATTTGACCTTCTTTAATATAAAGCAAACCATCTGATATATAATCTCAAAAGGCGTCATAAATGCTGTCATTCCAAATATAAATACCCATTCAATTACACGCTTTTCTTCTATCAATGCGGAATATCCAAGCATCGTAAGATCCGAAAGACCGGCTGCAAAACACCAAGCAATTGCCATTCCCAAATAAAAACGGAATGCCGTATTGGATTTATTTTTTCGCGTAACAATAATTGCAATGATGCATAACAGCAAAGAAAGTCCGATCAGCGATAACAGTATCGTGTATTCTAGCCGTCCAAGACCTCCCCATGAATTCATGGCATCAAAGAAGCGCTTCTCCACTTCCTTAAAATTTGTAAAGTCTACTTTTGCAATCTCCGGCGGTAACCCTTCCTCTGTTGGCGTAGAATAGTCTTTGTTCATAACTCCGATTGCCCATGCAATAGACTGCTCAAACGGGTAGCCAAGCACCAGTCCCACCACAAACGGCACAAGGGAAAATATGATACTTCCTATCGCAGTTCCAACGAGTGGAAAGAATGTTTTATTTTTAAAAATCGGAACCAGATTGGCAATTCCAAATGCTACACATACGAACGCAACAAACATCGTGAGATAAAAGTGCGAGAAGAACGTGATGCAGATTGCCGTACCAAACAAAAGTAATGTCTTTCGTTCCTTTTGATATATATATTCCGTCATAAAATAAATTACGGCAAATAACGCAAACAATCCGTATTCCATCGGTAATGTGAACTGAAAACGGAAATAGGTATTGATTCCTCCAAATCCTGAAAGCAACCAGATCAGCATCGAAGCAAAAATCAACACTCTTGCCGTATAAAACCTACGAAACAACATATACACCGTTGCCATGGTCAATATCAGAATGGTTGCTGAAAACACATGCACTACCCGTCCTGCCGGCAACCCGGATATCAATGCAAGTACCGTCATTACACTATGCATTCCAAACGGATACATACCGGAAACAAAAAAATCTCCGCCGATAAGCGCCTGAATCCAATACAGGTGTACTTCCTCATCCGATACGCCATACGCATTGTTATGTAACTTGTAATAACCATAGAAGTTCATTACCACCAATACCAGTGCAAGAAATACCAGGTATTCCAGTACTTTTCCGCGTATTGCTCTTTGATAAAACTTATGATATTTTCTCTTAATGTTCTGTCGGATTCTTTTTAAGTATAAATGTCCTCCGAAATATCCACGCAGCATTTCATAAGTCGTGATACCCGCTTTTTGCAAATTATCCCGGTAAGTCCAGGTACGATATACAAGTGGTAATAACAGCATAATTACTACTGCGGGCGTATAAAACAAATGAGAATACCCTAAAATAAACACTAAAACAGAGATGTACAAATTAGAATACAAAAGGTATGCAAATACTCGGTAGGAAAGTGCCTTCTCCTTAAAAACCGGATAAAGCACGTATGCCGGAAGTATTATAAAAAGTACACCGTATGTAATTAGAATCTGTATCATATCAATTAGATTGTTTACTAGCATATAGGTATCCCCATTCTTAATTCATTAAGTATAAAAACGTATCCATTCTACTGCTTCACTGTCAAGTACCAGAGAAGACGCTTTCAAATCCTCCATAACTTTCTCAAACTGTTCAAACTGACGATTCGAAAAATAGTAGCGCATACACACCTTAATTGCCTCAAGATCATCCTGACAGTTTGCACTGGCATAGGCAATCCACTTTTCCGCCTTTTCTCCGGAATCCTGTTTCTCCCAGATTTGAACGATTGTTTTTAATTGCTCACCGGACAACACTCCGTCCACGCTTTCTGCAAGCTGCCATAATCTTTTATCTAATAAATCACTGTATCTACCCTGTTCCTGCTTGTTCATTACATTTTGAAGCAGGAAGTTACCAACATAACTTACATAGTTTTGCAGTGCTGCAACGTCTGCAGAGTCTTCCAGTTCTTCCGACAATAGCTTTTCCTGACGTTTAAAGTCTGCAATCGTTTCAGATAAGAATGCTGCTGCGTAATGGGAAATCTCAGAATCCTGATCCTCAATTGCCATTTTAACTATGTCGATGGAACCTGATACATCTGTTTTTAATACATCTAAAAAGGCATTTCTTCTACTATGTTTATCTGAAATAATAAGTGTTTCTTCAATCGGTACTTTATTGCTCTCCTGTCGGATATCCGCTGCAGTAATTACTTTTATCTTCTTGCCTCCTACCAGATCACTGATATCCATGGAGTCATGCATAAAATAATCCATTGGAAAATAGAACAGACGAATCAGCAGATAAAACAACGGCGCAATGACCGGACAAAAGAAAATGATAATTGCCCAGGTGATTCCCTTTTGCTTTTCGCCTTTATAAATCTGATAGCACATCTCGACAAACGCAATCACTGTATTGATAACAAGTACCACAACCAATACTTTTATATATTCATCCATTTAACATACCTCTTAATCTACCACAACAACTTTTAAATGGTTGTTCGCAAATCTTGTCACTACGGCACTTACTTCAGTTCTTGAGGTGTTGGCAAGAAGAATCTGTACTTTATCTTTTACGATTCCGATGTAGTCCGTATCACGAATCAGTCCTTCTGCCATTGCCATTTCTTTCTCTGTGTTCTGCTCTACAACCAGTTCCAGTTTACAGTACTCTGACAAACCATTTTCCATACCTTCTCTCAATGTTTCTTCACACTGTAAGAAAGCCTGTTCCTTCATGATGTTCGTATCTTCATAATAACTGTCTCTGAACAAAGCATCCATAAATTCAAATGCTCTACCGATAGATTTCTCAACCAGTTTACATAAAAGAGCAAGTAAGTTTGCCTGATATAAAGTCGTTGTTTCCAACTCTTCCGGCCAAACCATTATAATCGCGGAAATGGCTCCGTTATAATGTGTTACGCCTGCAAGAATCGGTAACTTTTGGTCAAGTTTCACGTTACGATAAATACCATTCTCCGAAAGCTGTTCAAAGAATCTGCTTTCCTTGTCCAGTTTGAAGGAATTGCCAAGTTGTCTTGATTCGTCTGAAGTGGAAGCTGCCAGACGGTAATAATCAGATGCACCGTTTCCAACATATACGGCAACATTCTTGCATTCCATTGTCTGCGAAATAACTTTTGCTGCCTGGAACACTACCTTCTGCGACTCCAGATAATCCAGTTCACTCGTAATCTCATAAATCTTGGACATACTGTTTTTGTAGTTCACCAGACGTTTTTCGAATACATTTTTAATGTATACGTTACTCTCGTTAATCTCTTTGATTTCTTTTAATTCTCTCTTGTCATAACGATTCTCTTCTTTGAGGTCTGCAATCTCTGTTTTGAGTTTGTCTCTGACATAGGAAACTACGACGCCGATTAACAGAAGCTGCAATACCCATACGTATCTTTCAAAATCAATCAATACGGCAAACATACCATCTACTGCAAAGGCTGCTGAGAAATGGCCGATTGCACTGAGCACTACCGCAATGAGTGACTGTGTCGTTCCCAAAACGGCAGCTATAATCACTACATAAATCAGGTAGAAATCAACAATTTCACCAAACCAAGTTCCTTTAAACAATAAAGTTAATGCATATGCCAGCGCAAACATCAAAGCATTTTCAATTAACTGGCGCACTACAATATCAAAAGTACGGCGCTTGCCTTCTTTGCCGGTATTCTTTTTCTTGTTCTTCTTTACGATATTGTTAATCTCTTTGATACTGTCCTCGATATGGTTTCTAAGTTTGAAACCGATATCATCCATACGCTTGGTAGAAAACTCTTTTGCTATACGGTCTTTGACTTGTCTGCTCTCCTCGACTTCCAGGTCTTTGAACAGCGTCTTCTTCAAAAGATCCACAATCTCCTGTTCTGTTACCACAGTTCCCGGTACGTTATAATGAACGTGTGGCTCCTCCGGATCATGGAAGGATAACGCGTAGCACGCCTCCACAGCATCCTTAAGGCCAATCATAATATGTTCACTGTTTGGACGACATTTTACTTTTCCTTCTGCATTCGCCTGTGTTAACATATCTACAAGCACATTATTTTGCATACAGTGGGAATCCTGTACTCCATATACTTCCGGCAGACGGACAATCTTTACTTCAAATTCATCCGGCTCACGGTAGAATACGCAAAGTCTTTCCCCTTGTGCAATTGTCTCCATGGTCTTAGTAGCTGCCATCGGGCGGATCAGTTCCGTAATCTTATTCTCTGTATTACCGTCATGAACGTAGAGACTGCTAAGATAAATAAACTTTTTGACATTACCAAGTTTGGCCGCTGTTACAACATTTACAAGACCGGAAATGTACTCAACAGACTTGTTCTGTAACGCCAATTCCTCTTTATCTGCCAGGCTGTCGGCAAATATTACAATCTCCGGATTCACGTTCTGAATTACATTTACCACACGATCACTGGTAAATGCGAAATCGTACTGCTGGAAAACTCCTTTTGCTGACTTCTGTATTCCGCTCTCGTCCCCAGTCAATACATAGATTTCATGATCTTCTTTTCGAAGCTTTGCAATAAGGCTTCTTTGAAACGCTGTGTAACTTCCACAAATTAAAACGTTAATAATAATCAACCTCCCCAATATTAAATTTTATTTTTTGTTTTTACTTTGATTCCTTGTTTTCCAAATCAATAATCTTTTGTTCCAGTTCTTCTTTTTCATTTTTAAGAATAGAAACCTGCATCGTTAATTCCGACACCTGATTTATTAATTTTGAAATAGACGAGGTTTGATGAAATATGATAAATGCAAGCAATACACTTATCATCACAAAAAGAATCGTTGGTGGATACCATACTCCGAACCATCCAGCGACAATATTGATTATTCTTGGATACACTCCAAGAACCATAATAAAGACAGCACTAATAAGCCAAGGAATGGCCTGTGCTTCAGTTATCATCCTAGACTTGATTCTGGATACTACGACCCAGATGAGTAAAATACCTACTACTTCCGCAGCAATGTTAATTAAAATACTCATATCCAATTTTCCTCTCTCATCAACTTAACATTAACAGTTAATACTCAAATATCATACCATTGTCCTATTGAAAAGTACAGTTTTTTTTGAAAATTTTCGACAGTATTTTTTTTACTCTTATTTTATCTTACAATTCACACGGCGGCCGCTTTCGGTATTACAAATGGGCTATGTGAAACCGGGTCTTCTATTATAAAACTCTCCAGCCCGTATATTTCACGAATCACCTCCTGCGTAATAATTTTTTCCGGTGCTCCCTGATACATCAGGTTCCCGTTCTTCATAGCAAAAATGTGGTCTGCGTATCTCGAAGACAGGTTGATATCATGTAGTACCATTACAATTGTTGTTCCTCTCTCTTCATTCAGTTTCTTCAATAATTCCAGAATCTCCACCTGATAGGAAATATCCAGATACGTGGTTGGTTCATCCAGAAACAGGATATCTGTCTGCTGTGCAAGTGCCAACGCAATAAACACTCTCTGTCTTTGTCCTCCTGACAACTGATTTATACGTGCATCGCTAAGTTCCAAAATCCCCATAAATTTCATCACTTCTTCCACCACTTCATAATCCTTTGCATTCAAAGGTGCCATCAGTTTCCGGTACGGAAAACGTCCTCTGGAAACAAGCTCCGAAACTTTAATTCCCTCCGGTACTGTCGTACTCTGTGGAAGGAGACCAATATTTTGGGCAATTTGTCTGGTAGGGATGTGTGAAAGGGATTGTTCTCCCAGTTTAATACTTCCACTGCTCGGTTGCAGTAAACGGCAGAATGTCTTTAATAATGTAGATTTACCGCTTCCGTTAGATCCGAGTATAACACTGATTTTCCCGCGCGGAACAGTTACATTCACTCCGTGTAGTATTTCCTTGTCACGATATCCCGCAACTACTTTTTCTGCTTTCAACACTTTATTATTCATTACACATGGTCTCCTTTATTTAAACGAATCAACAGATACAAAAGGTATGGTG
Source organism: Lachnospiraceae bacterium (assembly GCA_024698865.1). Taxonomy (GTDB): domain Bacteria; phylum Bacillota; class Clostridia; order Lachnospirales; family Lachnospiraceae; genus JAILQS01. Next base: position 16,666 of record JAILQS010000034.1, read on the forward strand.
CTCCCAAAACACCTGAGACAACACCTACCGGGTATCTGGTCGGCAACAGATTCTGTCCGATAAAATCCGCTCCAATCACAAGTATTGCTCCCACAATCCCCGAAGCCAACGTATTGCTTCGGTTTTTTCCACATATTCCACCGGCAATCGGGCCGGATAAAAATGCAATGGACGAAATCGGGCCGGATACCGCAGTGGCTACTGCAAGCATCACGACAGAACAGGCAAGCAACAATACTCTTGCCGTTCCTACCTTAACTCCCAGGATCAAAGCGTGCTGCTCACCCAGTTCCAGAATCTTTTGTACTTCTGATAAAACTGCTATTACGCAAGATACCACGCCTATCACAAGTCCGACCAGCCATAGATAGTCCATCGTCACTTCATTTAGATTTCCTGCCATCCAACGCATCGCTGCCGGCACATCATACTCTGCTGCTCTAAGCAGCATCCAGGAAATACACGCACTCAAAAATGCCTGTACACCTATTCCGGTCAAAATCACGCGGACCGTTGAATATCCATCCTTATACGCAATCAGATATATTACCAGCACAGTTACCAGACCGGCAACAATTGCCATAATAGAAACGACTCCACGATTTGCGTGCAAAACCAATATCCCAAAAACTGCTGCCGCCGCTGAACCTGTAGATACTCCGATTATATCCGGACTTGCAAGCGGATTGCCTAACAGCTTCTGAAAGGTATTCCCTGCAATTCCAAACGCATATCCACAGATAATTGCTGCAATTGTTCTGGGAAATCTCAGTTTTCCAATGATATACGTACCACCCGGCACATCTTTTCCAAATAATACCGAAATAACCTCTGTGGGGGAAAAATTCTTACTTCCTAACGTCATATTTATTATAATCAGCACTGCCAATATAAGAAGCATTACACTGACATCATATTTGTATTTTCTTTTTCTTTCCAGATTCTCTATTTGAACTCTATTTTTCATCCGATACTTTGTACCTCAGCCTTTCTGATTATAAACACAAAACATGGCACTCCAATCAATGCAGTCATCACACCGGACTCCAGTTCTCCGGGACTTCCCAGAATTCTTCCAATAAGATCTGAAAGTATCAGCACTCCGCTTCCATAGAGTGCCGACATGGGAAGCAGCACTTCGTGGTTATCTCCGATGAAGCTTCGAATCAAATGCGGTATCATCAATCCGATAAAACCAATCGGCCCTGCAAGTGCCGTAGTGCATGCACATAACAAAACACCAATCAATGCTGCAATTCCTCGGATTCGATTCACATTCAACCCAAGCGCACATGCGGTTTCATCCCCCAATGCCAGAGTATTCAATTTGGTTGCAAGAAAGAAACACAATACAAATCCGAGCAACATTGGTGAAAGTAACAACCGGATATCTTCAAAATCAGCTCCTCCTATACTTCCCACCTGCCAGAAACGAAATGTCGTCATAACACTTGTATCCGGCATCACCAATGCACTTACCATCGACGAAAGTGCTGTGGAAACAGCGGCTCCGGCCAGTGCCAGCTTAATCGGTGTCACGCCCCCATATCCGAAAGATGCGATTCGATATACAAAAAACGCTGTCACCAACGCCCCTGCAAACGCCAGAAGCATATAAACCGGCTTTGATTGTATATGAAACAAACTGATTCCAATAACAACAAACAAAGATGCCCCCGTATTAACTCCAAGAATACTCGGATCCGCAATCGGATTCCTTGTAATGGACTGCATTAATACGCCGGACATACTTAGTGCTGCTCCGGCAAGAATTCCAAATACCGTTCTTGGAATCCTTGCCCGGACAACATTTACATTATATGTGGTTTGTTTCTTTCCGAATAACGCACTGATCACATCCGTTAGTTCTACCTGTTTGGCTCCATACGTTATGGAAAGCACTATGCTTACCAGCAGGAGAAGTACTCCTGCCAGAAGCATTAGAAGCAATACACGATTATGTACACTTCTTTTGTATCTCTTATCTCTATTTGTTGTCATATTTCTTTGCTGCCTCACTCAACAATTCCAAATACTGATCTATGGTATATGGAATCGACAAAATAGATGGCGTTGCTGCTCCAGCCACTTCTGACTGCGAATCAATCAGTACAACAGCGCCTTTTTTTACAGCCGGTATCTGACTGATTAACGGATCTGCCTGCATTGCTTCAAGCAACCCTTCATCTCCATACACAACCATAATATCCACATCATTTAACTGCTCTGAATTTTCTCTGCTTATCGTTACGCTGAATTCTTCCTCACTTTGCGAAAGAGCCAGAATGCTTTCCGGAGTTTTGAAGCCGAGGTCATTCAGATATGCTGCTCTTGGATCTGTTGGCAAATATGCATAGTAAGTGCTCATATCATCCTGTGTAATCCAGAAAAATGCAGCGCTTTTATCTTTCAGTTCCGGATATTTTGAAAGCTTTTCCTCTATCGTTTTTTCCATATCCGATACCAAAGCTTCCCCTTCCTCTTTTTTACCAATTGCGGTTGCATTTGTAATCGTCTGCTCTTTCCAGTTTGACATCCACGCCTGCTTTGTATATGGAACAACCGGTGCAATTTCGGAAAGAATTCCATATTCCTCTTCTGTAAAACCGGAGTAGGATGCGATAATCACATCCGGCTGTGCAGCTGCAATTGCTTCATAATCCCAACCGGTCTCATCATTAAATACATTTGGATTGCTTTCTCCCAGTTGTTCAAATGCTTCATCTGCCCAAGGGTGAAGTTTATGCTCGGTCATATATCCAAAGTTTGCTGCGGATACTCCAACCGGTACCACTCCCAATGCCAGAATCGAATCCTCATTTGCCCATGAAAGTGTAACTACGCGTTTCGGTTCTTTCTCTATTACAGTCTCTCCAAAGGCATGCGAAATTGTGATTGGGAAACGGCTCTCCTGTCCCTCTTCCTTTACCATTTTCGTTTCCTCATTTGTTTTTACTGCTTCCTTTGAAGATGTGCCACATCCAACGAAAAGTACTGCAATTAATACGATAGATGTTAAAATTCTCAATTTGTTACTCATTTTTTGTCCTCCTGAATCTTATGTAGTTAGCATTCACTAACGGTTAGTCAGTATAACACACGGAGGTTAGTCTTGTCAAACCATTTTCATCACAAAAAAAAGGTTCTAAGCCTTATTTAAGATATATGGCTTAAAACCTTTTATTATACAAAATATTTATTCTGTTCCCGGAATTTAGTCGTTTAGTGCTGCTGCACCAATCATTCCGGCATCATTACCCAACGTGGCAACTTTAACCTCCGGTACAAATCCTCTGTCACCTGCGAAACAGTTCTTCTTAACAAATTCATTAACCGGATCCAGCAATACATTTTTCTGATTGCAGATTCCTCCGCTGACAAGAAAACTATCCGGACGGAACACGTCAATCAGGTTAACGATTCCCTCTCCCAGATATCTTTCATAATTGGCAAGCACCTCTTTTGCAACCTCGTCACCTTCCAGTGCTGCATCAAACGGAACTTTACCATTCACCTTGTCCAAATCTCCATTTACAAGTTTGTTAATCACAGATTCCGGATGAAGTTTTGCCGCACGTTTCGTGTCGCGAATCAATGCGGTAGCCGAACAATACGCTTCAAAGCATCCTTTTCTTCCACAGGTACACTGTTCTCCATCTGCTACTAATAGCGTGTGTCCTGCCTCTGTTGCACCGGCATGTCCACCCTCAAAAATCTTTCCATTGATTACGATACCGCTTCCAACGCCGGTTCCAAGTGTAATCAGTACAACATTTTTCAATCCTTTTGCTGCTCCGGCAACTGCTTCTCCAAGCGTAGCACAGTTCGCATCGTTGCTGAGTTTAATTGGTAAATCAAAATGTTCACCAAGCAGTTTTGCTATATTTTCGTGTTCCCAATCCAGATTCCCCGCAAATACAACAACACCATTGGTGCTGTCCACCATTCCCGGGCTTCCGATTCCGATTCCTACACATTCTTCCTCCTGAATGCCAAGTTCCGAAAGAACATGTTTTACCGCACCTGCCATATCTGCTATGATGCCCTTGGCACCTTTTTCAACAACGGTTGGCACTGCATGTTTGCCAAGAATATTGTACTCCCGGTCTACAACTCCGACTTTAATTCCGGTTCCACCCAGATCAATTCCGATTTTATATTTCTTTTCCATAGTCACAACTCCATTTCTATATCTTATATCAATTATTCCCCATCGTTCAAAGGGCATAACCGCCCTATTTTCACTTATATAAAAATTTTAAAGGATAACCGTGAATAATTCAATGATGTATATTAGTTCTTCCTATGGATTTTTGCGAAGAAACTTTTCTTTTCTACGCGTTCTCACAGCCAATCAATATACCGCCACTTTCTCCGTAGTAGCTGCAAATTCCGCGGCACTCATATAACTCTGTTGGTGCCATAGGGTATCTGTCCAATAATGCCTGTTTGAATTTGAGCGCAAGTTCTTCATTTCTGACGTGACCGATCTTGATTTTTCCTCCCTGATAGCCGCCGTTTTCCATTTCCTCGATTATTTTCAGTATTGTTTTCTTTTCGCTTCTGCTTTTTGTAATCGGCTCCACTTTGCCGTCTGCACTTGCCTTACCGATAATGCTGATTCCCATCATTCCGACCGCACTTGCCACAACCTTGCTCACTCTTCCGTTTTGTGCAAAGTTGTGAAGCGACTGAAAGGCAAAATACAATCCTGTTTTCTTAATATATTCTGCTCCTTTTTTACAGACCTCCTCAAATTCCATTCCGGCAGTATCCATTTCTATTATTTTGTCCAGAATGATGCTCATTTCCGGTCCTGTTGTTAATGTATCAAAGATGTGAATCTGCACATCCTTATGCTCCTCTAAAAACTGTTCCCTTGCGACCACGGCAGAATTATACGTTCCGGACAGCCCACTGGTCATAGTCACTACATAGATTCTGTCTGCATTTCCTCTCTCATACGCATCCATCCATTGTGCCACTCCCGGACATGCCGTATGCGACTTTCCTCTGTACTGTCGCAAATCATCCAGCATTTCGTTTATGTCCAAAGTTTCGTCATCTACATATGTTCTTTCCTCCGTATTAATCGTCAGTGATACCGACTCAAAAAGAACATCCTCTCGTTCTAATAAGTCGCAGGACGAGTCTGTTATAAATTTTGTCATATTATTCCTCCATACAAAAGCCATATCGTCCATATTGTATTTTAAAAGTTGCAGTGATACAATTTACAATAATGAACAATGTGTAAGATATTCACGACGGAAGGAGAAAACTATGCCAATAAATATATCCGTCCCACATTTAAAGCCCCATAACACCAAACGCTCCCGTTTCACGCGAATGTGCATCGGAGAAGCGATTGTTCTGTTATTGCAAACGGAAAGCCTGGAGCATTTAAAGGTGTCCGCTGTAGCTAAAAAAGCCGGCGTTTCCCGTATGACGTTTTATCACTATTACACCTGTGTTACAGACGCACTTCACGACTACTTTAATGAAATAATTGAAGAATATATCGAGGCAGACAACAACAATGCATCACGCGGAAACTTTCTGGAATATGAACATGTACTTTTTTCCCTGCAATTCTTTGATCAATACTCGGATTTTTTCAATGCTATGGCGGCAAACGGTCTCCACACGCTCCTGCTAAACGGAATCAACCGTTTTATGTTTGAACAGGTTGCAAACCTTAAGCCTCCTGGTCTTTCGGATAAACTGCTTTCGACTTACGAAATGACATATTATGCCGGAGGTTTACTGAATGTCTTCCTTGCCTGGGAACAAAACGGTAAGAAAGAGTCCCCGGAGGATGTTGCCTCTATCATATGCAAATGCAAACCGGGCAAATCGCTCTATTCATAAGATGCGATTGCCCGGCTTTCTTATTCCATTCTTTTATCTATTTTTTGTCTTTTCCTCTGCTTTCATCAGATGCTTCCAGCAGACTGTTGTAAATCACTTCAACGACCTTTGCGTACTCTATCGGTTTGGTAAGATATTCATTCATTCCTGCGTTTTTACCTGCATTGATATCCTCCGAGAACGCATTCGCTGACATACCGATAATTGGCACTGTCTGTGCGTCCTTGCGCTCCAAGGCACGGATTACTTTCGTAGCCTCCAATCCATCCATAACCGGCATCATAACATCCATCAGGACAGCAGATATTTCATATTCAGGGCTTTTCTCAAATATTTCTACTGCAATCTTTCCGTTAGAGGCACCAATTACTTCAGCCCCCGCTTCCATAAGCGTATATTTTGCAATTTCCATATTGATTGAATTGTCTTCCACGAGTAATATTTTCAAGCCGTCAATACTTGGTGTGCCCTTTCGCATCAATTCCTGTTTCTTATCTTCCTTATATTCCTTGTCCAGCTGTAACGGCAACATAATATAGAAATTGCTGCCCTTGTTCTTTTCGCTCTCTACATGTATCGTTCCGCCCATCTGATCTACCATCCTTTTTACAATGGATAATCCAAGACCGGTCCCCTGATACTGCGAACGGATTTTGCCATTTTCCTGCGAAAACGGTTCGAAAGCATGTTTTAAAAACTCTTTACTCATTCCGACACCGGTATCTTTTATAATCAGGCGGTAAATAACTTCATCATCCGTTTTATTAACCTGCCGAACATATACATCTACTTTGCCACCTTCTTTATTGTACTTAATGGCGTTGTTTACCAGATTAATGTAGATCTGCCTTAGATGAAGCGGGCTTCCGCTGATGTGCGTTCCGTCTGTCCATTCTTCGATATGCTGCTCAAGGGTAATTTTGTGTTCCATTGCAATCGGTTTCACAATCTGGTAACACTCCTCCAGCAGTTTTTCAACATCTACAGCTTCTGTTTTGTATTCAACATTTCCCGACTCCAGTCGGCTCATATCCAGAACATCATTTACCAGGGATAACAGATATCCGGAAGACAGACGAATCTTTTCATGACAATCTCTTACCTTGTCCGTATCTTCTATATTCCGCTCCGCAATCTCCAACATTCCCATAATTCCGTTGATTGGCGTTCTGATATCATGACTCATACAAAACAGAAAGTCTGTCTTTGCTTTATTGGCTTGAATCGCCTGGTCTCTGGATTGCTCTGCCAATACCGTTGCATTTCTTAATTTTCTCTGGATAATAAATGCTCCAATTACAACAATCAGAATGATTACAAATAACACAAGCATAAATACAATCGAATTATCCTGGAAGAAATCCTTAAAGGTGTACTCCATCACAATATGCGAATTCTCCGTGATGATGTTTTGTATCTCTGCCTTTGATATTCTGGTAAGCCCCTGATTAATAATCGAAAGAAGCATCGCATTCTCCGGTTGGAATGCAAAAGTTATTCCAATCCGCTCCGGCAGTTTAACTGAATTCATCGTATCAATATCAAAGAATCCTTTTTCATACATCAGATAACTGTCCGTCAAAATAAATATACAGCCTGCCTTGCCGCTTTTGACCACCTCGACACCTTCATTGAAATCCTTCGTATGTACACATTTACTTCCTTTTTCCAGAGAGTCCACATAAAAGGCATCTGCAATGCTCGTCTCCGGTGTTGCTATTCTGTCATAGATTCGTTCCGAAAACTCTCCTTCATACAGAGCGGTCATCGTCGTTTCACACACTGTGTCCGAAACGATGATATTTTTGCTTTCTGTCATCCACGCATTATCCAGAACCGGAAATGCCATGTCTATCTCGCCTCTTTGCAAAGCATCCATCATAGTATCGTAGGTTTTATATGCAAGCGTCTTATATTGAAACTTCTGAGTTTTTGATATGTCATCTAACAGATTCTTTAATGCTCCGGACATTTTGCCGGTCTCTTCATCTTTAAAACAAAGCGGTGCATAGTCCTGCAGATATCCGACAACAAAAGAATTGTTTTCTTTCAGATATTCTGTTTTTTCATTGGACATATATACATTGGCAACCGTTCGTCCCGCAAGATATTTATTCTGAATCTCCTCGTTATAAAACGGATTAACATCGAGAATCTCCTGTTGCGCATAGTTGAGTTCATGTAGCAAATCCAGGCGTTGTCCCGACACTCCAAAATAGAACGATTCGCTGCCTATCTTATATGCGGAGTGCCACTGGTATCTGTCCAGATCCTCCGCCAGCATGGTCGTTCCCACTGCGCCGTCTATGACACCTTCATTCAAATCCTTGTTACGGTCTGCTTCATTTATATATTCAATTATCTCGCAGTTAAGATTTCTCTCCTCTACCCATTTTTTCAAAAGTTCTTCCTGATAACTGTTTTTGGCAACACCCAGCTTTTTATCCATCAAAGACGTGTAGTTCTCTGAATTTATTTCGTCGTTATCATTTCGAACATACATATAAAAGCTTTCTTTTCCCTGTTCTTCCGAGCCAAAGTTAATATATTTATCCCGCTCGGCGGTATAAGAAAGATTACCCATCAGATCAATTTCGCCATCGCACAGTTTTTGAAGCAATTCCGAAAAACTGCCATAAACATATTCGTATTCCCATCCCGTGTAATAACGAATCTCCTGCAGATAATCATAACCGAATCCACTCTTTCTCTCGCCTTCTTTTCCTTCCTGATAACGCTCAGAAATGACATAGGCTACTTTAACCTTCTTGCGTTCCAGCTTCTGCTCAGCACGCACCGGTATCTGTACCAAAGTAAATGAAAGTAATAATATGCACACAAACGCCAACAAACATTTTGCTGATTGTCTCCATCTTTTTAAAGTGTTCATACCTTTTCCTCCTTTCAAATTACTTATTATATAATTATACCAATATCTGCACAATTTGTGAAATACTTTCTTCATTTTTTGATTTTGTGTAGCCAATAAAAACACCCCTGCATTCAAATGGTCTCCTTTGAAATCGTTTGAATACAAGGGCGTCATAATAATCTTTTTAAAAGCTCTCTATTATTTTAAAGAATTAGTTACAGATTTTCTTTGCAAATTCTGCTACATCCTTCAGATCCTTTGCATTTGGTCTTCCCTTATGCATCAGTCCAAAGGAACCTCTACAGTGAAACTCCTCGTTTGAAACCTCCACGCCGTTCTCTGCTGCGATTTTCTTAATCTGTTTGTAGGTAGATGGGATCAATGCTGCTGTGCTAAACCCGACGATTGTTCCAATTTTTTCTTTGTTATTGCGAATAAATTCTTTTACCGATTCATCTACACCGGCTGCATATACCGAGCTTCCAAGAAATAAAACATCTGCCTTTTCACTCAGTGGGGTTTCAACGGTCTCAACCTGCGCTCCCACTGCCTGTCCGATGGAATCTGCCAGTTTTTTGGTATTACCGGTTTTGGAATAATATCTGATTGCAACGTTCATTACAGAACCTCCTTGATTTTAGCTTTTACTACATCCAAGGACTTTGTAGGCTCAAATCTTGCAACGATTTCTCCTTCTTTGCTAATCAAAAACTTGGTAAAGTTCCATTTGATGTTGCCATTATTCTTATAATCTTTGTCCATTTTCTTTACAACCGGCGCAAGTGCTATTTTCGCAACTCCATCAAAGCCTTCAAACTTTGTATTCTCTGTCAGCCATTTGTAAAGAGGGATTGCATTTTCTCCGTTAACATCGATCTTTGAATACTGTGGAAATTTAATTCCAAATCTTCCGGTACAAAATGTATGAATCTCTTCATCTTCTCCCGGTGCCTGGTTACCAAACTGGTTACATGGGAAATCTAAAATCTCAAGTCCTTCCTCGTGAAGTTCATCATAAATTTCCTGAAGTTCTTTGTACTGTGGTGTGAAACCACAACCTGTAGCAGTATTTACAACTAAAACTGCTTTTCCTTTAAACTGTGCCAAATCCACTTCGCTACCATCCTGTGCTTTTACTTTGAAATCATATAAATTCATATGTTTTCCTCCTTCTTTTTTATAAATGTTCTGTTTGTATTGTTTGTATATTCGTTTACTTTGACTTTTTACAATTTGATTGTACACAATCTAATTTTATTTGTCAACATTTTTTTAAAAATTTTTTTAGGCTATCGTATATAGTGTTTTTCGCTGTAAACGAAATGACAATCTATATACAATAGCCTTTCTTTTTTCCATCTTATTTCATATCTGCCAGAATATCTGCAACATTTTCTGTTGTAACCGGACTAATTTCACGGTACACATTGTGTGCTCCCTGTTTGTCCGCTAATATTAGCGCAATCATGGAGGCGGCTGCCGTACCTGTCTGGACGTCCGAGCCTTCAAAACCAATCAGTCCACGGCATGCTTCCTCGCCTAAAATAGAATTCAACTGGCGTTTTGTCACATCGGTCGTAATTACTCCGACATTTTCCGGAATCTTGGATTTGTAATAATTCATATAGGATTCATTTGCACCTATCATTGCGCCGGAGCCAATTCCTACTGCGATGTTGCAATCCGGTGTTTTTGCCAGCACATCATCCATCGCCATCTGTGCACTCTCCGGATCGAGACCATCTACCTCTGCCACAATTTCAAATTTACCGCCTGCAACTTCTTCCATGCCCTCTTTAATTCCGTTCGCACGTTCCAAAAGTACTTCCAGCGAATTATATCCGATCATACAAACCTTTGCCTTGTTGTTCTCGTCATAGTGCTGATTAATGAAATCACCGGCAAGTTTACCAATCTCAACGCCCAGATAACTATTATCCAGAATCCAGTTTACATCACTGTTTTCCATGGTGTCGTCCCAACACATAACCTTAATGCCTTTGTTTCTCGCTTTTTTACAAATATCTTCCACTGCACTTTTATCCGCAGCATGTACAAGTATAAAATCATATTCATGTGTGATAAAGTTCTCAATTTGTCCGATCTGTGTGTCTACATTCTGGTCACAGGTAATGAGTTTATAGTCTGCACCGTTAGCTTCCAGTACCTCTTCCAGACCGGCCATAACACCTGCCCAATAGGCATTATCTAACGACTGAATCGTGATACCGATTTTTTTATTTTTCAGGGAAGACAGATTCGCCTGTGCATAGTAATTGGCATCTGCCTGTATCGTATCCTCCTGACCCGCAGCTTCTTTTGACGATGTTGCATTTCCACACGCGGTCAAAAGAAATGTACCTATCAGGAGCAGAGCAATCAATTTTTTCATATTTGTTTTCATCCTTTCTGTTGGGATTTTACTCTATTTTATTATTGGAACATAGCTACGGAGGTGGTCAAATCATCTGATACCTGCGTATTAGTCTGCACTGCCGAGTCGATTTCCGATATTTCATTTACAATCTCCTGTGAACTCTCTGCCGACAACATAATCGCTTCTGACGACTCATCAATAGACTGGGAAATGGAATTGATTCCTTCCAGCATTGCATTCATAGTCTTGGAAAGAACATCTGCCCTGTCGGTAAAATCCTGCACCATTTCTGAAATCGTATCGGAAGTATTCATGTAATCATCGCCTATATTTCCAAAGGTGTCATAATCATTCAAAATCGTATCGTTGATAAATTCTATTACGCGGGTAGCATCTTCTGACAGTGCATTTACCGCTGCTGTTACTTCCGTGGAAATGGATTGAATATTTTCAGCTGTCTGGTGTGAGTTTGCAGCCAAATCACCAATCTCGCTCGCTACAACCGCAAATCCTTTTCCTGCTTCTCCGGCTCTTGCCGCTTCAATGGAAGCATTCAATGATAACAGATTCGTTCTTTTTGCGATATCCATAATATTTGTCGTCAAATCATTAATTTGTGAAACTTTCTCTGCATCTCGTACCGACTGCTCCAAAGTCTTGGACAAATCTTCCACTCTGCCTTTGGCGCCGTCTTTTCTCGCCACGGTATCCGCCTTAATTGCGGAGGCACTTTCTTTGATCTTATGCACGGTTTCTAACCCTTCCACCGCACCGTTTCGAATATCGTCTGCTGCCTTATTCACATCTTCCATTCTATGGTTCAAATCCTGTGTTACATTTGCAACCGAATCCATCGTAGCGGACAACTCTTCCATAGCGGCTGATGTGTTCATAATATTTTCGGATACTTCACTGATTCGTCCGGAAACGTTAGAGGACGATTCCTCAAGTACTTCCGTTCCATCTTTCACTTTATCAATGATTTGCTGCAACGTATCCATAAAGGAGTTAAAACCTCCAACAATAAGCGATAGCTCATTCTGCGTCATCGTCACCAAACGTCTGGACATATCGCCGCGTCCTTCATCAATTTCACTTACGATGCTGCTGATTTCCTTCGTAATAGAACGGATTTTATTCGTAATACTCAATCGCATAAAGAATAATGAAAGCACAATCAGCAACGCAACAAAAACAGTCATAATCAGTGCCGAGTGCGATATTTTGACCAATTTATCTTCAATCGCCGGTCCGACACGGTCAACTACAACCACAACATCATCTTCCATAACCTTAATTGATGTCTGTGCTGCCTGCAAATCTTCCTGGTACTGCCCGTCCATCAGTGTAAATGCGTCGTCATACTTTCCCGCTTCCACCATATCAAGAATTGTGAATACATCCTGAAAATAGACTTCCAGTTTGTCGGTCGCGTCCTGCACGGCAGTTTTTCCCGGTGTGAACATTTCCCACAGACTGTTTTCCCGCAAATAAGCTTCCTGTTTTGCAAGTCTGTTATGCAAGCTTTCAATCTCGATTCTGTAGTTTGCCGCATTTCTTTTTTTGATACTGTCTTCCGTATCCGCCTGTGTACAGATTCTAGCCAATCCGGCAACATCCGAAACAGCTGTACTTACATTTGCTTTCATACTTCCAAGTGTTATCAGCGTCTCCGAAGAGGAATCCAGGGATTCCACTGCCTGGTCCTTAATACCACCCATTGCATCCATGGTAAAAAATGAAAACAAAACAAACAACGCTAATAAAACCACATAGATTAATGTGATCTGAAAACTGATGCTTTTGAAAAAACCTATTCTTTTTGATTCGTTTTTCTTCATGCCTTCCTATTACCTTTCTCTTATACTTGTTGATAGTTTTACGTGTACAAAAAACAGCGAAATTATATGAATATTATAGTGTATTTTCTAAATATTTTCAACTTTTCACCGTTAATCCTTTTATATTTCTGTCTTTTTATTAAATTTTCTCAATTTATCCCCTGTTTTTTGTATGAAATGGGTTTTATAGAAAAAAATATCCATTTCTTTTACCGCGCGGTTGTTCTAAACCTTTTCCGGTAAAAGAAATGGATCTCTAATAGTTCTCTTTATTCTTCCCAAAACAATTCATCTAACGTCTTATCCAACGCCCGACATATCGCAATGCAAAGCTTTATCGTCGGGTTATAATCCCCTTTTTCTATCGCACTGATTGTCTGTCTGGATACATCGCATCTTGCCGCCAGTTCATCCTGTGACAAATCTTTTGCAGCTCTCGCAGACTTCATTTTTAAATTTTTCATCTGTCATCCCTTCTTTTATTATAAACAGTTTTGCAGGCAAGTGTGATAAGCAGCGCCGCAAACGCTGCTGCGCAGACCAGATTGCTTCCATATTCGAATACCAGCTTGCCGTTCTGAATAACTGTACCATCCATAATATGCATAACTCCGACGCCGCCGTTAATCACTACTACAATCGCGCACAAAACGATGTAGTATCTTCCCTTCTGTCCAAGCGGAAAGAATACTTCCTTTACAATGCAGTAAATCGGGAAAATGACAATTCCAAGCATCAGTGTCGCAAATATGCCAAATGCCGGTGAAACGAATCTCTCCAGTCCCATCTCGTATCCAAACGACAGCGCAACCATGCACATAACCGTAACAAAATAAGACAAACGATACCCGTCTCCTCTAATCTTTAACTGCATTTCATCATAATGCTTCCCTGCGTCAAATTTCTTTTGTTTGATAAAAATAATGGTAAATATACAGATTAGTATTATCGCTCCCATAACAACTGACATCTCCATACCAATACCTCCTTTAAACATCCTAATTACATGTTCGTTTGTTTCTAACTTTAATATACATTATTTCTTCCATTTTGTAAAGTATATTTTACATTTTTCTTTTGTCAATGGATTTTTGTCGTATCTGAACATTCCGGTCTTGTGCTACAAAAAAGACCTGCAAATCACCCTTCAAGGCAATCTGCAAGTCTCTTATAAATTAATCGTGTTGTTATATCAGTTCTTACAGGAAATGTGCTCTAAGTTCATCTCCGGAAACCGGGCTTAAGTATGCCGGTGCAATATCAAATACTGTTTTTGCTCCTGCAACACCTTCCTGATTTAAGCGGAATGCTGCTCTTGCGTATGCAACCAGTACAGAACCTGTAAAGTCCGGATTAGAATCCAGTTTTAAGCTGTATTCGATTACGTGATTGTTTTCTCCGGTATTACCTGAGTAGATAACAGAACCACCATGTGGAAGTCCGCTATGATTTTTCTTTAACTCTTCTTCTGAAATGAAGTTTACTGTTGTATCGTAATCTGAGAAGTAGTTTGGCATTGTCTTAATTTCATTTTCAATACGAGCCTTGTCTGCACCTTCTTCTACAACAACAAAACACTCTCTGGTGTGTTTCTCACGAGTTGTAAGTTCCGGATTCTCTCCGTTACGAACACGTTCCAAAGCAGCAGGTACAGGGATGGTATACTGTCTTGCATCTACAACACCTTCGATACGGCGAATCGCATCCGAATGTCCCTGGCTTACACCCTTGCCCCAGAATGTATAATCTTTGCCGCCCGGTAATACAGAATGTGCATATAATCTGTTCAATGAGAACATTCCCGGATCCCATCCACAAGAAATGATGCCTACTTTGCCGGCTTTCTTTGCTGCCGCGTCAACATTTGCAAAATGCTCCGGAATACGTGCGTGTGTATCGAAACTATCAATTACGTTAAAGTCTTGTGCATATTTTGGTGTCATCTCCGGCAAATCCGTAGCGCTTCCACCACAAATAATTAAAACATCTACATCATTTTTCATATTGGCAAGATCATCTACATGATAAACCTTTGCTCCACTAACTGTCTTTACGCTGTCCGGATTTCTTCTGGAAAATACTCCAACAAGCTCCATATCCCCGGCAACGTTCACTGCCTTCTCTACTCCGCGTCCTAAATTACCATATCCTAAAATTCCTACTTTCATAATGCTATCCTTTCTTTGTTTTTTTATGTAAACGAAATAACAAACTTGTTTTTCAAAAGAATTTTAACAGAATACTTGTTTTTCTGCAATATTTTTAAGGAATTTTAATAATTTAATTCGCTACTCCAATGTTGCGTTCTCTAACTGACAATACTCCGTTCCTTCTTCGTCATAGGTTCCAAAGATGCCTTCCACCGTTATATTGTCCCCTTCTTTCGGGTAATCTTCCGGGTATTTTGCATCGCCTTGCAATACAAATTCGATACCCTGAGAACAACACGCCGTTGCATCTGATATAAGACATGCAAAATATTTCTTCCCGTTTTCTTCGTTCTCATACACCGCAAACGTACCTTCCATTTTCACTGTTTTACCGATATAATCTTCCGGCGTCATTACCATATTGTACACTTCTGAATAAACCATTGTGCTGCTCAGAGTTGTCAGGTCGACATCCGTGGACTGTTCCGGCTGCTCCAACTGCTCCGACTGCTCCGACTGCTCCGGTACTTGCTTTTCAACTTGATTTTCCTGTTGCGTGGAGATTTCATCAGAAGTTACGTTATCCTCTTTTGCTATTTTCTCACTCTGGCAGGCAGACAACACTATCACAAATACCAGTACCGCCAAAAATCTGATTGCTTTTCTCATACTATTTTACCTCCTGTTATACATCCGACTGTATAGCAAACCACAAATACTACTGCATCTACCGCAACAATTGTTGCACCCACCGGTGTTCCTGCAGTAATAGATATCAAGATTCCCACAACAGCACAAATTACAGACAGGACAGCAGAGCAAACCGTCACACTTCGAAAACTATGAAATAATCGCATTGCTGAAAGTGCAGGGAAGATTATTAACGCCGAAATCAGCAAAGAACCTACCAGATTCATTGAAAGAACAATTACCACCGCAACAATTACGGCGATTATCACGTTATACATATCAACCTTAGTTCCTACAGTTTTTGCGAACGTTTCATCAAATGTAACATCAAATATTTTGTGGTAAAAGAAAATAAAAAATAATACCACCATAACAGCCAAAACAGCGCTCAACCACACGTCCTCTGTTTTCAGAGTCAGAATTGACGTGGAACCAAACAGTGTTGAGCACACATCTCCGGACAGATTGGAAGATGCAGAAAAAAGATTCATCAGTAAATAACCAAATGCAAGCGCTCCGACAGAAATCATTGCAATCGCAGCGTCTCCTTTGATTTTGGTATTCTGTCCTGTTTTCAGCAGTAATATTGCACATACAATCGTTACAGGAAGAACAATTAATGTGTTATTGGTCACCCCAAGCACCGCTGCGATAGACATCGCCCCAAAGGCAACATGCGATAAACCGTCTCCTATAAATGAGAACCTTTTTAAAACCAGTGTTACTCCCAATAAAGAGGAACACAGTGCAATCAATACTCCGACAACAAGTGCATATCTTACGAAAGGATAACTGAGGTATTCTATTAATTTTTCCATTCGTTTTCCTCCTCCTTTCGTTCACTATACATCAAAAATTTTTGTCCCAAAACACTGTTCACGTAATCGTCTTTGCTTCCATAAAAGCATTTCTTTCCTATGTGGAGGATATGATCTGCGTAATTAATGGCAGTTGTAATGTCATGCGAAATCATTATTATGGTAACTCCGTCATCATTTAATTCCTTGATTAACGCGTACATTTCTGCCGTAACTATCATATCAAGTCCCGCTACCGGTTCATCCAGAAGCAACAGTTTTCTAGTCGCACACAAAGCTCTCGCAAGCAATACTCTTTGCTGCTGCCCCCCGGACAATTCACGAAAACTTCTCTTTGCCAGCGACTGCAAATGCATTCTTTCCATGTTTTCCATGGCCAAAGCTTTCTCCTCTTTGCTATAAAACGGTCGCCACCCCATACGTCCCTGGCATCCGGATAAGACGATTTCTTTAACCGTTGCCGGAAAATCTCTTTGCACAATTGTCTGCTGCGGAAGATACCCTATTTCGTTGTTCTCCAGACCATCTCCCCAAATCAATTCTCCTTTTATCGGATTCAAAAGACCCAGGATCGTTTTCATTAATGTAGACTTACCGGCTCCGTTTTCCCCAACAACACAAAGATAATCCCCCTTATTTACTTCAAAATTAATATCCTCCAATACTTCTTTTCCATCGTACCCGATGGCTAAATGGTTGCCTGTTATGTATGGCATGGCTTGTTCCCTCTTTTCTATATTAGTTTAACGCCTGTTTTAATACTCCAAGATTATTTTTCATAATCTCTAGATATGTTTTTCCATCTTTTACATCTTTTGAAGTTATCGATTGCATAGAGTCAAGTGTGTGTATCTGCTGATTCTTTTGCTTTGTGTTTTCCTTAATTGTTTCTGCAATTTTTCCATCCGAACTTTCTATTTGGAAAATGGACGACAATTCTAATTCATCCATTTTCTTTGCCAGGAACGTGATTGTCTCAAAACTTGCTTCCGTCTCTGCCGAACACCCTACAAATGCAGCATAGTAGTCAAGACCATAGTCATCTACCAGATAACGGAACGGAAACCGGTCTCCAAACAGCAATGTTTTTTTCTCTGCTCCATCCACTACCTTCTTGTATTCTTCATCCAACGCAGTTAGCTTATCTATATATGCTTTTACATTTTCATCATATTTTGACTTATTATCTGCATCCATTTTCCCTATTTCATCGGCAATGTATTGGCAAAGAATTTCTGTGTTTTTTAACGACAGCCAAACATGCTCATCATATTCCGGACTTTCTTCCTGCGTTTCCTCTTCTTGCTCACCACTCTCTCCGTGCTCGTGCTCATGTTCATCTTCACTTTCCATTCCTTCGACGATTTCTTCTTCTTTTACCTGGTTGCCAAGCACCTCCAAAAGATTGATTGCTCTCATCTCTTTATTGGTTGCTTCCCTGAGAGCATCTTCTACCCATTCGTCTGACTCTCCACCAACATAGATAAACATATCACATTCGGATATTTTCACCATATCATCTGCTGTAGGCTGAAAACTATGAAGATCTACACCATCATCTAAAAGCATTGTCACGTCGACATTGTTGCTGCCTTTTGTGATTTCCCTCGCCCAGTCATACTCCGGAAAAATCGTTGTAACTACAGAAATTTTTTCTTCCTGCTGTGTATCCTCTTTTTTGCAACCAAAAATAAAGGTTCCCGCCATAAGAACCACGCTCATTAAAGTTAATATCTTTTTCATTTTAAATCTCCTTATTATGTTTTTTGTACGACAAATACGCCCTAATCTCCCTTGAGATTAAAGCTTCTGTTTTGTATTACACAAATCGGAGTATTCAATTATTCATTCTAACCTTTTGGATGATTAAAGAATTACAGAGCACATAATCTGTGTCTGCTTTAAGAATCTCTTTCACATAGAAGATCGAAAGAATCGAAGTTGCTACTATAACAACTGCCGAGCCAATCGTCTTGATGATATTGGTGCACTGATGGAGTGTTTCACAGATTGGACAATCTTCACCATCACAGTGATGTGCCATATTCTCACTGATATAGACAGCAGAAAAGAGCACAACAAACAAAGTAGCTATTAATGCCACCCATGCAACTATTCTTTTTGTACTCTTTCTCTGCATCATATGTATTCTCCCATCAATGTTTCAAGAATCAGTTATATTTTATCAGTAATATTCTTGTTGTCAATAAAAATACCAGCCAAATTACATTATACATTCTTATCCGGTTATAATATCTCCTGTCGTATATCGGATTATTTTCTCTATATCGGATACTGCTACCTTTACCTGATATCCAACTTTCCCTGCACTAAAATATATGCTGTCGTATTCCTTCATCGACTCATGGAACATCGTCTTATAAAACTTTTTCATTCCGATTGGCGAACAGCCACCATGCACATAGCCTGTTAGCGGAAGCAGTTCCTTTTGTTTTAACATGGAAACCGCCTTTTCTCCTGCTGCCTTTGCAGCTTTTTTCAAATCCAGCTCCGCATTGACCGGTATGACAAACACGTAGTATCCTCCCGACTTTGCCTGCGTTACCAGTGTCTTAAACACCTTATCGGGATCTTCGTTCAGGATAGCAGCAATCTCTTCTCCTGTTTTGGTTGGATCCGCCTCATAAGCAAAGCTTTCATAGGATATTTTCTTTTGCTCCAAAAGTCGCATCACATTCGTTTTTTCTTGTATCACTTTTTAGAATCCTCCTGTAAATCGTTTGATTCCACCCGAAAACTTGAAATCGCCAACCCACAGATACGTTCCATCGTAACAAATATAGAACGGATTAAAGAAGGTATCTTCGGATTGTATTGCCGTCACCTCATCTGTCAGGTCGAAGGATGCGTTGGTCGGGTCTGCATTTCTCACATCATATACATTGTAATAATTGGAGCCGTTTCCAAGTATGGCAATGGATTTTTTACTGTTTTCTTTCACTTCATTTACGGCATCCGCAATAGAATTCCAGATAATAATTCGGCAAAAGCCACCATCACAGGCAATCACCTGTCCTGTAGGCGTTACCAGAATTTCAGATAGTCCACCAAAACTCCTATACCGGGTGCTATAGAGTGCTTCACCGTCGTTGTATTTATCGATAATCTGCTTATGCGCTCCTTCTATTACATTGGCATTTTCCATTGCCGTTCCTTCAAATATATCGGAGGTTTTGACAATGCAGGCATGCTCACCTACATTTGCAATGCCGACGTAGGTATTTCCATCCTCACATTTGGTGACATGTATCTTGGCATTTCGATACGTTTCTGTCTGATTGTCCGACAACGTAAATGTCATCTTTAGTGTAGCTACCGGGTTAGAATCTGTTCCCGGCACTCCTTCATACACGTACAGACTGTCGTCCTGCGTCATATAAAAGTACCCATCACAATAATCGATTGCATTGATATAATTGATATTTAGATTTCCTATTGTATCACATAAATATGTTTTCGGTAATTCTTTATGAAATGCGTCGTTAATATCCTCATAATAATACAGTCTGTTGCGCTGCGCTACCGCCAAGCCTGTGATTCCGTCATGTTCCACAAAGGTTACATCTTCCACACTGTCGCTATATTTATATACCAAATCCGGTTTTGCATCGTTGCTGTCCGGCAAATGTTTCCACAGACAAAGTGCCCCGTTATAGTCATCCAATGATGCAAAATATTTGCCGTTGGATTCTGTTACGCAGTTTTGATATTTGAACAATGTGTCGGCAACACATTCCTTTACATCTCGTGCGCCAATACATATGTTTGGAGCATCTGTCGCATGTTTTTCAAGGATACCCGTATTTGGGTTGTTCCAGTAGTACGTGCCGTTGTAAACAAATGTATCTCCGTTTCTTTCTATCTTATCAATATCGACACTTGCAGGTTCTGCCGGGAACGTACCTGCTTTATATCCAACAATCTTTCCTGCATTTATTCCTGCACTGTATAAATTGTTATTGTGATCCTGTATAAGCGGCGCAATATCCCCGCCGATAAAGTAATAGTAATCCGTCGAGTTAAACAGGTTACCGCCAATATAGTAATTCGGCTTATCCGACTCACTATCCACTTTGCCGTCCTTCCATACCGTTAGTGCTCCACCTTCATGCAGAATCAGCGTTCCTGCTTTTAACGTACCTGCATTTGTTGTCTGAATATCATTTTTCAAAATAAGTCCGCTTGGCTGACCTGAATTATGATCCGTGTAAGCGAAGTCTCCAGGGTATTCACAATAATCAAATAATTTCTCTGTATTGTTTTCTTTGTTGTACTGTCCCTGATAATCAAGCGTTGCTATATCGTTAAATACTCTAAGTGCCGCATACTGTGGCTCTCCCTTAAAGCTTACATTGTGATCTCCCACCAATAGATAGTTCCCATTACAAGTGATTGTTCTTGGTGTTCCTCCAGTATAAATTACCTTATCCGGATACTTGTCATCCGCTGCAGGTAAACCTTTGTCCCATATCAAAACATATCCGTCCTGTGTGGAAGTAGCAATCAGTCTTTCGCCGTCCGTATACAAATCCCACGGCCAGGCTACTCTTGCATAACTTGGATTTTTCATTACCGATGTATCCGTGTAGTTATATTTCTCCGGATCGTATTTTTGCATAATAGAGAAGTCTGCCGGCGTTCCATGCGCATTTTGCACCGGAATATCATTCCACACAAGAATTCTGTTATTCTTCGCATCTGCAACGAATATCTTAATCTTGCCATCTGCCTGCTTCGTAGCCGCTACTCCAACCGGCCAGTTCAGTGCGCTTAAGGAACATCCGGCTTTCGAAGAGGTGACATCCGGCTGCCCAAGTACACAATATAAATACTCTGTCACGTCACTTCCATTCCAAACTTTATCTTCCGGCACGCGGAAAATCAGAACGCGGTTGCTCCACGTATCGGACACAAAATAATAGTTATATCCGTCTTTATAAACCGTATCTATATCTGCGGCATGTTCATAGTATTGGCTGGAACATTTATTTATTCCCGATGACAAAAGCGTAAGGTCACAGCTTTGTCCGTCTGTAAAACTCCTGTCTGTGCCAAGCGTCGCCTGGTTGTAATTGTTGTCCTCGTTTTCCATTACAGAATATAATGTGCTAAACGGTTCTACATTTACTTCTGTACTGTTATATTTCACACCATTATCTGTGCTAAAGGATGCACGTATCTCACAGCTTCCTCCTTTGCCCGGAACACCGTACACATTTCCCTGCTGATCTACCGTTGCAACTGATGTATTGGTACTGCTTAGCGTGTATGGCAGATTAACCCCTTTGGCTCTAACCGTAATTTTGTGAGTCACTCCCGGACGAAGTTGCACTCCGTATACGGAGAATTCAAAGCCAACAACACTTACGTTGCATCTATATTTTCTTGTACCGTAAGTCGCCGTAATTACGCTGGTACCTGCCATATTTGTTCTAACCTGTGCATTGTTATCTATCGCTGCAACCTGTGGATTGCTACTTGTCCATATGACACGGTTAGCCTGCGCACCATTCAACGTAAGTTTGTAGCTGTCATTTTCTGCAAGCGTAAGATTGGTCTTACTTATACTTACGCCAGTGTAATCGATGTTGTCCTGAGGGTTACCCGGCTGCATGGATGCCGGTTTTGTCACAGTCACTTTACACTTATAGGATTTTTTCTTGTTGGTAGCGGTGATTGTTGCACTACCTGACTTAACTCCACTGACAATTCCTTTTTTATTGACAGAGGCAACCTCCGGTTTTGAACTTTTCCAGCTTACCGTCCCTACAGCACCCTTTAAAGCGAGTTTGGCTGTTTTCCCTTCTTCTATCGATAATTTTTTCATATTTAGCGATGGGTTCTTCACGGTAAGCTTGCACTTGTAAGCCTTCGTTCCAACCTTTGCTGTGATAGTCGCCTTTCCTGCCTTTTTGCCTGTTACCACGCCCTTTTTACTAACTGTAGCAACCGCTTTTTTTGAAGTGGTCCATTTTACCTTTTGCTTGTTGTTTAACACCTTGAGGGTAATACTCTTCCCGACATAAATAGTCGCACTTGATTTGTTCAGCTTTGCCTTGGAAGCCGCACTAACCGGAATACCGGTAAAGACTAGTATACATACTAAGAGTAAAGCAATTACTATACTGTTTTTTGATATCGTATTTTTTCTTTGCATAAGACCACCGCTTTCTGAGTGTTATGTGACTAAGTTTAATTTATGAGTGTAGGTTTGTGTGTATAAAATTTTGTGTATTTATTTATATTTATAGGATTATTATAGTTTATTGCATATTCAAGTACAATTCTGATTTCTTCGAGATCACTCTTCTTTTTCTTACATTTATTACACTAAAAAGCAACCTGTGCTGAGGATGGTGCTTCTGCGGTTGCCTTTCTTAATAGTGATTGGATAATATTCTTGAATATCGAATGGATAATATCTTTGACCTGATATGATGATGAACGGTCAGAAATTTCACAAGATTCTTTAAGAAATGGGGTTCTTCCTAAGAAGAACCCCATAATAAGTTTGATTTAGTTGTCTCCGGAAATGCACACACTTCCTGAGATTACACGAGCTAAGGATTACACGAGCTAAGCGCGTACCTCGATTTCGCTTTGCTTCATCTCGGTCACGGCATTCGCCAAATGCCTGTAAACACGCAAAAACAGCCACTTACAAGCAAGCTTGCAGTGGCTGTTTATTTCGTGTTTTATGCGCTTAGCTCATTGCTTACGCGTATATTACTCGATGATTGTAGCAACACAACTGTTAATATCACGATTTGTATTATTCTGAATATTTCTAGTGATGTTTTATTTTATTTGATGGTACATTTTGTGATTATTATATATATTTCAAAAGTTTTTCAAGTCCAAAATAAGCCCATGGGCTTTTTACCTCCAATTCAAAGAAAAGGGCTGATAACAATGAAATTGATACACGCAAGATACAACCCGATGCACAACAGCATCGACATTAACCACTATAACGGCTACATCCTCCGGATTGACTGCAATCAGGCAGAATCAGGAATACGGACCACGCCTAATTCTCAACGGTGCCTGAATGCTCTGGCGATTGATAATCCGCTGGAATATGCAAGACTTGCGCTCAATGGCGAGATGCAGGCATGGGTGGACGCGGAGGATAGTTTGGATGTGTTTTAACACATCCTTTCATTAGTCCGGCAAATATACATCATATGCCGGACTAATGTTATCAGCAGCCAGACATTAAAAATGCATTTACATTTTTTGCTAAAATATATATCTTATAAATTTAATCATCCAATATAGTTGCCCGCACAAAACACCTAATATAACAGCAATAATTAAGCAAATCAATAATACTCCCTGCAATCTACAAATCAGTCTTCCACAGAATCCAATTACTTTTATTTTAATATGCTTCCACAAATTATTTCTATCATAGCCGCCCAAATATACAGTCAACAAATTATTTATATAACGCCATATCTTCTGAACAATCTCATTTTTAAACCATGTTATTTCATATGGCAATATCCTTATTTCACCCAACCTTAAATAATTAAATTGGTCAAAATTATATATTCTAAAAAATTTCCGTGCCTGACCAAACGCACGCTCTACTATCTTTAGAAACTATATTATCGATATGCAATTCCACCTCATCCCAATAAGTTTTATCACCATACTCACGATCTGTATCATAAGCTATCTCATCTATTTTTACTTCCCGACCACTATCAATATCTATTGTTTTAAATGCAATATGGTTTCTTTCTGTGTTTCCAGAAAAAAATTTTATTACCCCCTCTATATTATC
>JAILQS010000057.1 GCA_024698865.1 Lachnospiraceae bacterium
AATCCGGCGCGCAAGACTCGCGAGCGAGTCTTGACTATGAAATCCGGGAAGCTCTCTGCTTATAAAAAACTCCCCGGTAACGAAATTCTTTAAATTCTTTAAAAAGAATACGTTCCCGGGGAAGTCCCATTAAAAACTATGTTTCAATTGTTATTTGATTTTCTTTTTGGCTACTTTACTGTAAGCACCATAAAGTTTGGTTTTACCTACTTTTACGAAAGCTCTTGCTTTTACGTAGTATGTAGTTTTCTTTGTCAGCTTCTTAACTGTTGTAGAAGTTGTTTTACCTTTAGAAATAACAACGGTTTTCTTTCCTTTTTTGAATTTCTTATCTTTTGCAAGAAGAATTTCATATCCGGAAATACCACTGAGTTTTTTCCATTTTACAGTGAGTGTCTTCGTTTTCTTTGAGGAAACGGTTAATTTGCCCATCTGTTTTGGATTAACTGTAATGGTAACTGTTTTAGTAGCCTGGTTAAAGTTAGCTGTTGCTGCAGCAGATACTGTAATAACAGCTTTACCCGGTGCAATCACACGGATGTTACCTTTGGCATCCACAGTAGCTACTTTAGGGTTGTTGCTGTTGAATGAAAGTTTACCATCACCGTTGGTTTTAATACCAAGATTAAAGGTTTTTGCACCTGCTACTTTGGTGTAAGCGGCAGTTCCTGTTAAAACAGTTGCTTTCTTAACGCCAGGTGTTACAGGTTCATCCGGGAATCCCGGTCTTGCCGTGAAGTTGCTGTCTTTAACTTCCAGTACAATTTCGTTGGATTCTGCGACAACAGATCCACCGCTGAAACCTAACATCTTGATGTAATGTGTGCCTTTGGATAATCCGTTAATGGCAACTTTGTCTGCATTAAAGATTCCGCCACCCTTATATGGGTTTGTAAATACGTCGGTAAATTCTTTGGTGTATTTGCCGGATTTTTCTCCAACGAGGATTTTGTAATTCTTCGCAGCAGAAAGTTTGTAGTATTTAATCATTGCACCGCCATAGAATTCAGAAGCCTCAATTTTCATTGGCTTTGGAGTCATAGGGGTGTTCAAAAGTTTCTTCTCTGCGTCGGTAAGATTTGCAGCTTTGGCAGAGTAAACAGAATATGCTTTCTGATATCCTCTCAGACCGATTTTGCCTTTTTTGAAGGAGGAATCGGTAATGCTTTCTACCACAGTTCCGTCAATGAGGAATGCAATTTTGTTACCCTGGCAGAGTACTTTTAATTTGTGTGTTGGTGTATTGGCAAATGTATAATTTGCTTCGGAAATTCCGGTCCAGTTATTGTCGGCTTTACCGATTACGTAACCATCATTCTTTAATCCGAAATAGTAACCTTTATAAGAATCCGGGCCGCTTGCAATATTATCTGCTCTAAAGATAATACCTGCATTACCGCCACCATTGCCTAAAGCCATCTCGATTTCATAGGAATAATCGCTCCAGTTGGTATCTCCGGCAGAAGCTTTGATGTTGCTGGATTCTCCAAGATATAATTCATTGTTATTAAACTGTGCAACGTTGTCACCAACTACAGTCCAATTAGAGGAACTTGCAAAGTTATCGCTAAAGTTTACAGTAACCTCTTCTGTCTGGCTGTTATCAGCAAATACAGCTAAGTCAGAAGCCTCAACATTTCGTACGGTGAGGTTATAAGCTGTAAAGGCTTCGTTGTATGAACGAAGTCCAACGGTACCGGTTGCATAGGAAGAATCCGTAAATTTATATGCAAATTCATCATCTACATAAACGGCATACTGATCGCCATAAGCTACAACTTTTAAGTTGTATTTAACCCCAGGATTAATGGTCCAAGGAATTTCTTCTACGGTACTCCAGCTTCCGTTTACTTTGCCGACAATAATACCGCTTCCAACGCTTCCAACTTTACCGATACCTACAAAGTATCCGTTGTAGGCATCCGGACCATCGCCGTAGTTGCTCGTATGTAACATAATACCGCAGTTGTTGGTATCACATTTATCAACGGACAATCTTGCTTCTACCACGTAGTCAGACCAGTTTTCGGCAGCTGATGTGTTAAGAACTGCTTTTACGTTTGTATCTTTTTCGAAACGGATTTTGGTAAGCTTCTCTCCTGCCTCTTCGTTTGCCTGAATAGTAACGTTACCTTTAGTTCCGATAAGATCCCAATCCTGTTTCAAATAGTTTTCAGTGTTAAATCCGCTGTAAACCGCATTTGCAGCGTTCGGATTTGGCTGTAAGCCTTCTTCCTGTTTTGGAGCAAATACGAATTCTTTACTTGTCTTAACTTCACCCATGATGAAAGCTTTTACAACAGCATAATATGTTGTATCAGCATTAAGACCTTCTAAAGTAGCTGTGGAAGAACTGAATCCACGAACTTCTGTAGTGTAGTTTCCTGATTTGGTTCCATATTCTACCCAGTAAGGAGTCTCCTGACTGTTTAAGTTGGTAAATAACTTAATAGTGCTTCCGTTACGTGATGTTGCACCTACGTTAATATCAGTAATTTTACGATTAACGAGTTCAATTTCGATGCTTTCAACATCAACGTTTTCAAAACGAAGATTATTGTAAATATCGTTTGTAAATTTAAATCCACCGTTTAATCCGGAAAGAGATGCAAGATTGTTAAGTGTTGCAGTTCCACTGGTTAAATCGATGTCATTAATGGATTTGCCGTTAACCGTAACTTTTCCGTTACCGCTACCGGTTACTTTAAGGTTATAGTTGTTTGCAGCAGGAACTACGATGTTGTCAAATTCCTGATACTCTACTTCGTCGCCTGCATCGTTGTGACGTTTGATTTTATGAGAGTCTGCTTTTGTACGAACTACTTTGTCTGTAATAATGTTGCTGTTATCGGTATAAGCAACAGGAAAATGTGTAATCTTCAGACGTTCGCAACCATATGGAATCAATTCGATATCTTCTACTTTGGAAGCATCGTATTTAACGCCACTATATGGCTGTGGTCCGCAAAGGTTACCGTCCATCTGCCAGTCTTCTATTAACTGTCCTTTTGCTTTGATTACAACAGGGGCATTATCAATTGAGAAAATGTTGTAATTTCTCGCTTCTTTTTCTGTACTGAAGTTTTCTCCTGTTTTGGCATAAACCGCATCATTTTTCACAACAGTAAAGCCGTAATCTTTCTTTGTTTTATCAAGTACAAGAGCATAGTTCCATTTGCTCTTTGCATAAACCTCCTGAATCGGAGTATTTACTTTTAACTCACGTACTTCATTATCGTGTGTTACTCTGTAGTCTTCTTCGATTTTTAAACTGTAGTATAATGGACCTTTCTTTACTGCTTTGGAATCATTATACCAGGTAGTAATTTCAAATTCGCTTGGGAATGTTACAACTACTTTATCTCCGTTTTTCCATTCTCTTGTAATCTTCTTGAATTCACCGTTTACAATACCGGTTTCAGCCTGTCCGTTTACCGTGATGGTTGGAGTGGTTGTCCATTCCGGAATACGTAAACTTAATGGGAAGGATGCAGTTTCACCTGTATAGGTAATTGTCATGCTGTCTTCAAACGGATAGTTGGTTTCTTCTGTGAAGCTGATTGTTTTGCCAGCGGAATTCTTGGTAGAAACCTGGTTTGGTCCGTATGTGATAACTGCAAGTCCGTCATCTTCTGAAGACATCCACATATTCTGTACGAATTTTGGCCATCCCATACCGTTATTTGCATAACAGCAGTCAAATCCGGAAGGAAGTGAGAATGCGGAACTGTCACCGTGGTCACAGTCGAATTCGTGGAATCCTTCGGTAGCTGCCACCTGATTCTGTAATGTGAAGTAACAATGAGCGCTATAATCCTCTGAATAGCAGGAAGCTAATGAGTTATAAGCAATCATTTCCATATTGTCACCAATCCAGCCTTCGCCAAGTACACCCATAGTGATCTCGGAAGAAAGTAAACTTTCTACGACACCACAGGTCTCGGTACCGGTTGTAGATTTGTTGTACTCCGGTGCTTCGTCTGAGTTTGGAAGACTGTCAATACGGCCATGATCCAGATTCCAGTTAAAGAATCCGTGTTCAAATGCAGCCTTAGAAATAATGTCTTTGTTTTTACGATAAATGAGGGATGGTGTTTTTAATCCCTGGCTGGTATTAACTACGTGATAACGAACATTTTCTTCATTATAACGGGTTACCCATGGCTCTGTCTGAGAATATAATGTATCGCCAAGTTCGATTAACCATGTGATTTGGGATTCTTTGTATCCATAACTGAGTAATTCATCGTACAACCAGTAAACGCTGTAGATGTTGTCTCCACCTCTGGCAGCGGCCCAGCTTGTTAAACGATTGCCAGGTAATGTGTTTCTCTGATAATTAAAATACTTGTACATAAAGTTAAGAATTTTTTTCTGTTTATCAGAAATACCTTCGATGTCATTAATGCTTGTAGTATCGCCATCAGCATTTACTACTGCTTTGGTGTTGTTAAGGCGGCCAAGTGCATTGTAATAATCAATAATTGCCATCAGCATAGGCATTCTTGGCCACCAGTCAGTATTGCTCAGTGGTCCATAAAAACCATCGCTACGCTGGCTGTTAATCGCTGCATCCATCCAGCTTTCGGCTTCCTGCATAAGACTTTCATCTTCTAATTCATATGCAAGCGCAACGAGACCACGAACAAAGTAAGGACCGTTCTCCCAACTCTCTCCGCTCGTACCGAGCCAGCCACTGGTTGCGGCGTTGTAATTGTTATACTTTTTCATTTCACCGGTAAGATACTTCGCCTGAAGCTCTAACTGGTTTTTTAACCAGCCGGTGGCTTTTACGGAACCTAAAGAAAGCGG
Source organism: Lachnospiraceae bacterium (assembly GCA_024698865.1). Lineage (GTDB taxonomy): Bacteria > Bacillota > Clostridia > Lachnospirales > Lachnospiraceae > JAILQS01. The sequence continues at coordinate 4,813 of JAILQS010000057.1, forward strand.
TTTGTATACCACTTTTTCAAGTCTCGAATTGTCACCCACTGCGGCTTTGGATTTGTCTGTATTAGTCGGTATCATAAGTCCGGTTAATACAAGCACAAATACTAAAGAAATCGCAAGGATTCGTTGTAAAATGCTATTTTTCATACTTAACCTCCAAAATTAAAAAATATATGCAACATCATAAAGTATAGCGTTTTGAAAAATAAAAGTATTTACGTTATTTTGATGTCAAATTACGTTTTTTTGTCCTGTTTTGTTGAATATAATAAATATTTCACATGTTGTATAATAAAATAAGTTATATTATGAGAATAAAAAAGAAACAGACCAACATATGCGATAAAACGTATATGTATAATCTGTTTCTATTTTTTAATTATGAAAATTAATTAAAATTTACGTTTACGAGCAGCCTCTGATTTTTTCTTACGACGAACACTTGGTTTCTCGTAATGCTCTCTTTTACGAATCTCTTGCTGGATACCTGCTTTCGCACAACTTCTCTTGAATCTGCGAAGTGCACTATCCAATGTTTCGTTTTCTTTTACGATTACATTTGACATAGTCTCACACCTAACCTCCCCTCCAGTTGCGTATTTTGCTATATACAACTGTTTGGGTTATTTTATAGCAACTTTGATTATATCATAAAATTTCGATTCGTCAACTATTATATCGAAATTTTTATCAAATTTTTGTGAAATACCAGTCCCGTAAAGTAAACCATCTGTATTATCGGATGTAGTGTCAAGAACAATAAAATACACAAAAGAAAACTATTTAAGCTGTCCCTCTAACACTTCGCTTACTTTTGCGATGGCATCTTTAATACCTGCCGGGTTCTTTCCTCCCGCCTGTGCCATATTTGGACGTCCTCCACCGCCACCTCCTACTAAGGCAGAGATTTCTTTGATAAGGTTTCCGGCATGTGCTCCGGCTTTTACTGCTGCATCAGTAGCCATAGCAACTAAGCTGACTTTGCCGTTAAGAGCGGAAGCAAGAACTACGACACCATCACCAATATCCTGTTTTAACTGATCTCCGAGGTTGCGAAGCTCGTTCATATCTACATCCGGTACTTCAACCGCCAGAAGTTTGGTTCCTTTTACTTCTACTACCTGGCTCATTACATCACCGAGTGATTCATTGGCAAGTTTGTCTTTTAACTGCTGGTTTTCAGAGTGTAATGCTTTCATCTCATCTAAGATACTCTGGATTTTGTGAGTTAAGTTACCTGCATCAGTTTTTACTAATGCACATACCTCTTCGAACTCTTCTTCCAGTTGTTTGTAATATTTCATTACTCCCTCACCGGTAAGTGCTTCAATACGTCTAACACCTGCAGCAACTCCGCTTTCGGAAATGATCTTGAAGTTGCCGATATTGCTAGTGTTAGATACGTGAGTACCACCACAAAGTTCGATTGAGAAGTCTCCCATAGAAACCACACGTACGGTATCTCCGTATTTCTCACCGAATAATGCCATAGCACCAGATTTCTTAGCTTCTTCAATTGGCATTTCTTTGGTGATAACGGCAAGGCTTTTCTGGATTTGCTCATTAACCAATGCTTCTGTTTGCTGGATTTCTTCCGGTGTCATTGCGGAGAAATGAGCAAAGTCGAAACGAAGTCTGTCCGGTGCCACAAAAGATCCTTTCTGCTCTACGTGAGAACCAAGAACGGTCTTCAATGCTTTTTGTAATAAGTGCGTTGCACTATGGTTTTTGCAGGTGTTTGCTCTTTCGCTGGCAGAAACACTGAGATTTGCTGTCTGGTCAAGCAAAATGCTTCCCTTGGAAACGTATCCTACGTGACCGACTTTTCCACCTGCCAGTTTAATTGCATCATTTACAATAAATTCACCGGTTTCAGTAGTAATCACACCGTGGTCGCCTTCCTGTCCACCCATAGTAGCATAGAAAGGTGTTTCGGATACAATAACGGTTCCGTTGGTGCCTTCTGAAAGTTCTCCGGTAATCTCTTTTTCGGTAGTAAGTACTGTAATGTTAGAACTATGTGTTAATTTCTCATATCCAACAAATTCTGTTGTAATAGATGTATCGATTTCATCATATACAGTAGCATCTGCACCCATGTAGTTGGTTGTGGCACGTGCGTTTCTTGCTCTTACACGCTGCTCTTCCATTGCCTCTTTAAAGCCCTCTTCATCTACCGTATATCCTTTTTCCTCAAGAATTTCTTTGGTAAGATCAATCGGGAATCCATATGTATCATATAATACAAAGGCATCATTTCCGGAAAGCTGTTTGGTATTGCTTTCTACTAATTTGGCTTCCATATCAGATAAGATGGAAAGTCCCTGGTCGATGGTTTTGTTGAAGTTTTCTTCTTCCTGAGCCAGTACTTTGAAAATGAATTCTTTCTTTTCTTCTAATTCCGGATATCCATCCTTGGAACCTGCAATTACTGTCTCACTTAATTTGGCAAGAAATGCACCGGTAATACCAAGCAGTCTTCCGTGTCTTGCTGCACGACGAATCAGACGTCTGAGTACATATCCTCTGCCTTCGTTGGTTGGCATAATTCCATCGGAAATCATAAAAGTAGCGGAACGGATATGGTCTGTAATCAGACGAATGGAAATGTCTTTGTTTTCATCTTCTTTGTATGTAACATTAGCAAATTCGCAAACTTTGTTACGAAGTGCCTGAATAGTATCTACGTCAAAAATAGAATCTACATCCTGTACAACTACAGCAAGTCTTTCAAGCCCCATACCGGTATCGATATTTTTGTTCTCAAGTTCTTCGTAGTTGCCATTACCGTCATTTTCAAACTGGGTAAATACGTTATTCCATACTTCCATATAACGGTCGCAATCGCAGCCTACGGTACAATCCGGTTTGCCACAGCCGTATTTTTCGCCGCGGTCATAATAAATCTCGGAACATGGACCACAAGGACCTGCACCATGCTCCCAGAAGTTATCCTCTTTGCCAAATCTGAAAATACGTTCTTTATCAATACCGATTTCTTTGTTCCAGATATCAAACGCTTCATCATCTGTTTCAAAAACAGATGGATAAAGACGATTCTTATCTAAACCTACAACTTCGGTTAAGAATTCCCAGGACCATGCAATGGCTTCTTTCTTAAAATAATCTCCGAAAGAAAAGTTTCCAAGCATCTCAAAGAACGTACCGTGTCTTGCAGTTTTACCTACATTTTCGATATCTCCGGTACGAATACATTTCTGGCAGGTGGCAACTCTACGTCTTGGTGGAATCTCCTGCCCGGTAAAGTATGGTTTTAAAGGCGCCATTCCGGCGTTGATTAACAATAAACTGTTATCATTGTGTGGAACAAGAGAAAAACTGTTCATTACAAGATGCTCTTTGCTTTCAAAGAAATCCAGATACATCTTTCTAAGTTCATTTACTCCGTAAGCTCTCATTGAAAAAAAGTCCTCCTAAATTACTGATTGGTATTATTGTTTTTTCTTTTGCGTAATGTAATCCCCAAATAAATTCCAAGCCCTCCAACAATTACAAAGGCAATAAATTTGATAATATATGTGATCAAAGCACTTACAAATAACATACGTATACCTCTTTTCTATAATTAGTGTCTGTTTGCCAATTCCTTAAAAATATCTTCCCAATCCAATCCGCGTTCTGCCATAAGAACCATCAAATGATAGAGATAATCGGATATTTCGTATCGAAGCTCTTCGATATCCGGATTCTTGGCTGCAATGATAATCTCTGCAGCTTCTTCTCCACATTTTTTTAGAATCTTATCGATTCCTTTATCAAATAGATAATTCGTATAGGAACCTTCTTTGGAATTCTCTTTCCGGTCAATTATGGTGTTATATACGTCTTCAAGTACGTTAGCGGATACAGCATTTGCGCTGCTTCTCTCGACAATTTTACGATAGAAGCAACTTCTGTTGCCGGTGTGGCAGGCTGCGCCTACCTGTTTAACCCTAGCAAGTATTGTATCATTATCACAATCAATCATCAAGTCTTTTACATATTGAACGTGACCGGAAGTATCTCCTTTACACCAAAGTTCATTTCGACTGCGACTCCAGTAGGTCATTCTACCGGTTTCTACGGTTTTGTTGAAGGCTTCCAGATTCATATAAGCAACCATCAATACTTCTAATGTTTTGTAGTCCTGCGTAACAACAGGAATTAATCCGTCGTTGTTTAATTTGAATTCATCAAATGCCATGGTTGAATCATATGTGTTCAGGCAAAATCCGTCTTTTTTGAGTGAGATTTTCGTTTTGAGAATGCTCTTTGTTTCAAAATAGTTGGTTACTACGCCAATTGGAGTTGTAAGTTCAAGTAATTCATCCAAAGAGTGTCGTTCCAGACTGTCCCGAAGTATGATTGGTAGTGGTGACTTTTCAAGGTTGGCAGTAAGTTTTGGTGAAATATCGACGTGTTTTAAAAGAACGCCTTCTACTCCAAGTTCCTTGTATACGTTGATTTCATCAACGTTGTGGAATGTTCCCTCTGAGTCCACTTCCAACCAGAACTTGTCTTTTCCAAAACGATTTACGCCTTCGATAAAGACTTCTTTATCCGGGAAAAATTCTTTCTTCAAAACAACTTTTTTGGCACCGGTATAAACTGCCTTTTTGATGTCTTCAAAAGTGGTTGCATATACGCCAATAGAAAATGGGATATCCAACAGCTTGGAAGCTTTTCGAATCTGTGAGAAAAACTCTTCTTTTGATTTGGCATCTTTGGAATAGTTATAAAGATAGACTTCATCTGCACCATTTATGTTATAGTGTTCGATTGTTTTGATTACGCTTTCAAACAGTTCATTTTCTGTATTGATGTACGCAATCAAAAGCTTGTTATCTGTTGTTTTAACCTCTGTATTGTCCATATAATCCTCCTATGATAAAGTTCCCTTTGTGGAAAGTACTCCTGTTATACGCGGATCGATACTTGTTGCCTCATCTAACGCTTTGGCAAAAGCTTTGAAGATTCCTTCGATGATGTGATGATTATTTTTGCCATCTAATAATTTGATGTGTAAATTCATTCCCGCGGTATAAGACACTGCATGGAAAAATTCTTCCACCAGCTCGGTATCAAATTCGCCGACCATTTCTTTGCTGTAAGTCACATCAAAGTTCAGATATGGTCTTCCGGATAAATCCAGAGAACAAAGTACCAGACTTTCATCCATTGGAAGAATAAAATATCCGTATCTTTTTATGCCGGCTTTATCTCCTAATGCGTCCTTAATCGCTTCACCCAGAACAATTCCACAGTCTTCTACGGAATGATGCGCATCTACGAATAAATCACCGTCACAGTTTAAATCAAGATCAAAAAAACCATGTTTTGCAAAACTTTGTAACATGTGATCAAAAAAACCAATGCCACTTTTTACTTGTCCCTTTCCTTCTCCGTCTATATTCAGGGAAAGCTTGATATTTGTTTCTTTTGTAACTCTTTCAATTGTACTCGCTCTCTTTTTCATAGTTCCCTCCATTTTGTATTTCTTTCAAGTTTCGCTCGAAGTTTGTAACTCCGACTAAGATAAAAATGAGCTGCAGACTTCATCAGCTGCAGCTCATACTTTTCATTCTTTGTTTCAACCAACTATAGTAGTTTGGAATAACTGCTGTCCTGACCGGTTTTGATGTATTCTCCGGTGCTTGAATAGTAAGAACCTGATTTGCCAACGGAAAGATTCTTGCTAATATCATTTGCTTTCGTAGCAAGTTTATCTGTTAAAGAATTTGGTCCGGAGAATATAGTCTTAAGTGTAGTCATATTTGCTCCGTTAAATTTGTCTTTATCGATTGACAGCTTATTATCTTTGCCGATTGTGATTCCTACTTCGTTTAAAAGATTGGAAAATGTCTTTGTTTCGCTGATTGCATATAATGTTTTCTTGAGTGTTCCTTTATCTTCTACTTCTGCTGCAGAATCCAACATACTATTATAATCGCTAATCAAGGAATTTACTTTTTTGTAAATCTCATCCCGATTGTATTCGGTTGTATTGGTTTCACTGTTATAAGTACCTTCGAACAGTTTGCTGTTTCTCAGACCACTCGCATCCTTGCTTAAAAGGTCTGCATCTCCTTTTACACTGACTAATTTTTTCGCTTCACTCTTTTGTTTAGAGTCATCTTCTACATTAGCTGTGCCTTCTTTAGAATTAGCATAATAATTCTTAACGAGCTTTTTGTAGGCACCGCTTTTAATCATTGCATAATCCCCGTAGCCTAAGCCACTCGAATTGTTGACACCGGAATTCGAAAAAAAGTCTGACATAAAGGAAGATGAATTATCGCCGACGTTGAAAAAACCTGACATATAAATCACTCCTTTGTTTTAAACACAGGTTACCTATTATCTTATTCTAATTTTAAGTGATATGTCATCTGTTTACAAGTACTATTTATCTGTTTTATCTTACTTTTTTTATTCAAAACGTACGGCAATTGAGTTGGCATGAGCGGTCAACTGCTCTGCTTTTGCAAATTGTTCAATATCGTTATGAATTTCTTCTAACGCCTCTCTTGAGTAGGAAATGATGCTGGATTTTTTGATGAAATCATCTACACTTAACGCAGAGAAGAATTTGGCAGTACCGTTTGTAGGAAGTACATGGTTTGGTCCTGCAAAATAGTCTCCTAACGGTTCACTTGCATATTCTCCAAGGAAAATTGCTCCGGCATTTTTAATTTTGGTCATTGTCTGGAACGGATCTTTTGTGACGATTTCCAAATGCTCACTTGCAATTTCATTTGCTGCATCAATTGCGTCATCCATATTGTCTGCTACGAGTATATATCCATAGTTATCTAAGGATTTTTCAAGTATTTCTCTACGGGATAATTTTGGAAGATACCCGTCTATTTCTTTTGTGACTTCTTTCGCAAGTTTTTCGCTGGTTGTGATTAAAATAGCGGAAGCCATTTCGTCGTGTTCTGCCTGGGAAAGTAAATCTGCAGCAACAAAATGTGGGCTTGCAGTTTCGTCGGCAAGAACAAGAATCTCACTTGGACCGGCGATGGAATCAATGCTTACGTGTCCGTAAACAGCTTTTTTGGCAAGGGCTACATAAATATTACCCGGGCCAACTATTTTATCTACTTTTGGAATACTTTCCGTTCCGAATGCAAGTGCTGCAATTGCCTGTGCACCACCAACTTTATATACATCGGTAACACCGGCTTCTTTGGCGGCAACCAGAGTTGTAGAAGTTACTTTTCCTTCTTTGTTCGGTGGTGTAACCATAATGATTCGCTCAACACCGGCAACTTTGGCAGGAATTACGTTCATAAGAACGGAAGAAGGATATGCTGCTTTTCCTCCCGGAACATATACACCGGCTTTCTCGATTGGTGTAACCTTCTGTCCAAGAATGATTCCTTTGGCATCTGAATCAAACCAGCTGTTCTGTCTTTGTTTTTCGTGAAAAGCGCTGATTTTGGTAATTGCTTTACGGATAATCTCTACCAGAGAGGAATCTACTTCTTCGTAAGCGGCTGCAATTTCTGCTTCTGTCACTTTAATATTGGTGGCGTTGATATCTGCTCCATCAAACTTTTTGGTATATTCAAATATTGCCTGATCTTTATTTTTACGTACATTTTCCAATACACCCTGTACTACTCCTTCGAATTCGGAATAATTGTTGGGACTTCTCTTCAACAAATCTTCGAGAATATTCTTTTTGGTATCGGATGTAAGTTTAATTGTTTTCATCTGATTTCACCTCTTCATCTAACACTTTCTGTAAATTTTTGATTAGTTTGTAAATACGCTCCTGCTCCATTTTCATGCTGACAACGTTAACTACCATTCTTGCGGATAACGGACATACTTCTTCGAGTACAACGAGTCCGTTTTCGCGAAGAGTAGAGCCGGTTTCAACAATATCAACGATAACTTCCGATAATCCTACGATAGGAGCTAATTCAATCGAACCGTTTAATTTGATGATTTCTACGGTCTGGTGTTTTTTGTTATAAAAATAATCTTTCGCGATATTTGGATACTTGGTTGCTACGCGGATCAGCTCGCCACTCTTTAAATATTTTTCTGCTTCCGGAGGGCCTGCCACGCACATTCTGCATTTGCCAAGTCCAAGGTCAACAACCTCGTATAACTTACGACCTTCTTCGACAATCGTGTCTTTTCCTACGACTCCAAGATCGGCAGCGCCATACTCCACGTAAGTAGGTACGTCGGAGGCTTTGGCAAGGAAGAATTTAAGTTTTAATTCTTCATTCACAAAAATAAGCTTTCTGGAGTCTTTATCCTTCATTTCTTCGCAGGTAATCCCGATTTGTTCCAAGATTCCCATCGTCTGTTTTGCAATTCGTCCTTTTGCAAGAGCAAAGGTTAAGTATCTCATTTATTCGTTCTCCTTTCTCTTGGCTTCATTTATACATAATGTCATCATTTCGTCTGTATTTCCATTCTTTTGTACCGGTTTTGAGTCAAGCGTGATATCCGTAATCCGCTCAGCGCTTTCCTTGCCGGTCAGGTTGAGAATCTCTGTAATGGCATTGCCTTTTGCAAATGTTACATAATCCTCTACGTTGTAATCGTCTTTCTTTCTAAGCAGTTGTGCCTGTATCTGATTTTGACGTAAGGTTTTTACGACATTGACCGCATCCATATGTAAATCGGCATCGTATAAAACCAAAACGGACGTTTCTTCGGACCAGGTTTTGATTTTCTGGCGGGATACAGCCTGCATCAACGCATCTACGACAAAAGCCACACCGATTGCCGGAGATTCTTTTCCAAACTGTCCGACCAGATTGTCATATCTTCCGCCCTGCGCAATAATCTCGCCGGTTCCATAGGTGACACCTCTTAAAATAATACCGGTGTAGTAGTTGTAACGACTCAGCATTCCAAGGTCAAAAGAAAGATAATTTGCAAGTCCGTAGCCGTCAATGATTGTATACAATTCCTCGAGACGTTTGATCACAGCGAGTGCCTTTGGATTATTGGTCTTGGCTTTGGCTGTCTGTAAATGCTCGATACTTCCAAACATCTCAGGAAGTGCAAGTAATAATTCTTTTGTATTCTCGTTCATATCCTTTTTGGATACGATATCATCAATTCCAAAAAGATTCTTCTGCTCCAGAAGCATCTTAAGTTCCATTGCTTCTTCGTTGGTGAAATTTGCTTCCTCCAATAAACTGTTAACAAAGCCGCCGTGTCCAATCTCAATCTGGAATTCTTTCAGACCGGCCAAAAGCAGTGAATCTATCGTAAGAGCAACAATCTCAGCGTCTGCTTCGACCGATGCGTCATTAAATAATTCTGCACCCACCTGTGTCGTTTCATTTAATTTGCCCTGGTGCGAACTGTTGTTAATAAAGGTATTGCCAATATAGCAAAGACGAACCGGCAATTCCTCGTCTTTAAAATATTTTGCTGCACATCGTCCAATCGAAGGCGTGAAATCCGGTCGTAAGACAAGGGTATTCCCTTCGCGGTCAAAAAACTTATACATTTCGCGTGAAGGAATAGTTCCGCGTTCTTTATTGAATATATCAAAAAACTCAAAAGACGGAGTCTGAATATCCCGGAATCCGTACAGATGAAGAACATGATGAATTTTATTCTGCAAATGCAACTTAAGCTCACATTCACCATTGTAAATATCTCTTACTCCATCCGGAGTATGCAATAAACTGTAACTGTTGTCATATGAATAGTATTCCATACATAATCCCTCCGCGTGTTTGTCGTTTAATCACTTTAGTCAATTAATGTGTTACTAGATTATCATAGTAGCATTTGAAATTGCAACTATTATACAAAAACTTATATACAATGTCAAATACAAATGTTGCTTAGGATTTGTTTTGCAAGTCATAGTCGAGTATCTCCAGATAATGTACGAGTACACCATTGTGCGTCGGTATCTGATAGTGTGGATCGAGATCTTCAAATCGGAAACTTTTTCGACCGCCGTTTTGCGCACGTTCATAGTACATTTCCAATACTTCAAACGGTAAATAATAATACACGTCCTGTTTTTCGAAGTAGATAAGCAAAAAAGCAATGCCCTGCTGTTTTACAAATTGTTTCATAAATGCGAACTGATGCTCGTGTACGTTGTTTAGAGAAAATGTATCACTCGCACATTCTTTTGCATCAAAACAAACCGGTATCCCCTGAACCACGCCGATATAATCCACAGTACTTTTCTTTTCAAAATAAGCCAAAGTGATGTGACGTTTAGCCGGATCGATATGAATTGGCTTGATGGGAGTCGGAATCTTTTGAATCAAGGCAAGATTTTTTTGCGCGTATTTTTCATTTGTAATGTTAATCATATCCTCCAGAGTAGAACCTCTGAGGCCTCTGGAATTCCAAGATGGCATAGACTTCTCTCCTGTTTGTAATTTATGGTAACGTAACTGTTCCAAACAACGCTTCTACAATCTCTTTGAACTGCTTTGGAAGCGGTGCTTCTATCCGTTTGCCCGAAAGGTGCTCCCACATATCTTCCGTAGGGAAAACAAGTACACCCGCATGTAATAAATGATGTGTTAATTTAAAATTCTTTTTAAAGTATTTGTTTGTGTTGACATCGCCATATTTGCCGTCTCCGACAACCGGATGGCCGATGTGTTTTAAATGTGCACGGATTTGATGGCTTTTGCCGGTGATTAATTTGACTCTTACCAGCGTATACTCTCCGTTGCAAGTCACGGGTTCATATTCCGTCTCTATTTTGTCGGCACCTTCAAAGTATGTATTTTTAATTATAACCTTGTTATGACTGCGATTCTTTTGCAGATATGCAGTTACTCTCTCTTTGTGAGGAATTACCCCTTTTACAATACTGTAATAGTATTTGTCGATGGTTCGGTCCTTAAAGTGACGATTCATACGGGAAAGACCATTTAGTGTTTTGCCGGCAACAATGATTCCACTCGTATTGCGGTCCAGACGGTTACAGATTCCCGGTCGGAACACTTTAAGTGTTTCATTTGTCAAAGCGCCGGATTGTAGCAAATAATCGGTCAAATACTCAATGAAAGAAACATCCTCGCGTCTGGCTTTTTGAGAAAGCATGCCGGCGGGTTTGTTTATCAAAAGGATATTTTCATCCTCATATAAAATGTCCAGCTTCACCGGTAAAACGTCGGTTGGCTGATTAGCTCTAGCCGAAGCATTTGCATCTTGCGTGAAAATTTCGAGTGTTTCCTCTTTGAAAAAAAGTGCAACCATATCTCCGTTTGCAAGTTTTTCTGAGCCGTCTGCTTTCTTGCCGTTTAGGGTGATATTTTTCTTTCGCAGCATTTTGTAGATAAACCCCTTGGAGGCATTTCTTAAATATTTTTGCAAATACTTATCAAAACGCTGTCCTTCCTCTAAAGTCGTAATCGTAAGTGTTTTCAATGTATACTCCTTTAAACAATCAATGAAAGAATCAGGGAAATTACGTTATCCTCTTCTTCTTTTATAATCTGACATTCCGTAATGTTTTTGATGTTGCGTTCGAATTCTTCATAGGTGGAACAAATTTTGACCTTGTAAGTTTTGGCCCAGTTGTGAACACTATTTGTCAGGTATGACGGCAAGTCTTTTGCGTGTTTGGATGTATCGGTGCAAAGACCGATTACATTTTCATTGCCGATGACGACAAAGTCCATATGAAAAACGTGTTCGCTTGAAGTAATTACAAGATCGGAAAACAGGTCCGTATTATCCGGAAGAATTTTCTTCAATGCGTCGTATTGTTCCTTGTTGGAAGAATGATATTTAAATAAAACAAAATATGTTGTTAAGAACCTTGCTGCCGGTAAAACAAATAAAATTGCCAGTATCGTAAATAAGTTTTTGTTCGAATATTTATTTAGAACAAATCCAACGAGAAATATTGCTATTCCAATCAAAGCCATAAGTATGGTAAGCAGTAACTGGGATTTCTTTTTGGAATCGATATATCCGACATTGCCTTTTTCTATGTGTTTCATAATTACCTCCATGTCTTTTATTTTTTCTTGTGCGTGTTTCGAATGGTCTTTTTTTTCGGTCGGCTTTTAGCATTGTTATTGGTGTTTTTTTGAACGCTTGGTTTCCGTCCGTTTCTATTTTGCTTTTGGGATTTGTGAGCTGTAAATGATTTGTCCTGGGACATTTTCCTTGGACGAATCAGGCAATTTGGTCCAAACCCAACCAAATCCATTCTGTGAGCTGCTTTTAATGCCTCTAATACCAAATCATAATTATCCGGATTGCGATATTGAATCAATGCTCGTTGCATTGCTTTTTCTTTAAAACTTCTTGGAACATAAACCGGTTCCATGGTTTTGGGATTCAACCCGGTATAATACATACATGTGGATATTGTACCCGGAGTCGGATAAAAATCCTGTACCTGTTCCGGCATATAGCCCATATCACGAACGTATTCCGCAAGTTCTACGGCTTCTTTCAGTGTGGAACCCGGATGCGAAGACATAAGGTATGGAACTACATATTGCTCCTTTTTTACCAGAGAATTCACTTTTTTATATTTTTTGATAAATGCTTCATACACTTCATTTCGTGGCTTGCCCATGAGTGAAAGCACGTTATTACTAATGTGTTCCGGTGCCACACGTAACTGTCCGCTAATATGGTCTTTGCAAAGGGCTTTTAAGAATGCATCATTCTTATCCTGCATCAAATAGTCAAAACGGATACCGGAACGTATGAATACTTTTTTTACACCAGGTAATTTTTTGAGTGAATCCAGTAGTTTCAAGTAATCCTGATGGTCCACAGTAAGATTGTCACACGGTTTTGGAAACAGACATTGCTTGTTTTTGCAGACACCGTGCTTTAACTGTTTTTTACATGCTGGAAAACGGAAATTGGCGGTCGGACCGCCGACATCATTGATGTAACCTTTGAAATCCGGTTCATTTACAAGCTTTTTAGCTTCATCTATGATGGATTTGTGACTTCGGGTTTGTACAATTCGTCCCTGATGGAAGGTCAATGCACAAAAGTTACATCCGCCAAAGCATCCGCGGTTGCTGGTCAGACTAAATTTGAGTTCCTTAATTGCAGGGATGCCGCCCATGGATTCATACATAGGATGATAGGTTCCCATGTATGGAAGCTCGTAAACATCATCCATTTCCTGTTGTGTCAAAGGGTATGCAGGAGGATTTTGAACGATGTACTCCTTTTCTTTGTATTTTTCGACCAGGGGTTTGGCTGTAAACGGATCCGTATTGCAATATTGCATATAAAAACTTTCCGCAAAACGTGTTTTGCTTGCTTTTATTGTTTCATAATCCGGTAACATTTCGTATTCGTATACAGCGTCCAGATTTTTCGCTTTGAATACTGTACCGCGTACAAATTGAATATCTTTCACATCAATTCCGCTGTTTAATGCATCTGCTATTTCGACAATTGATTTTTCACCCATTCCATAAGATATCAAATCTGCACCGGAATCCAATAATATGGAGCGTTTGACAGAATTGCTCCAATAATCATAATGTGCAAGTCTTCGAAGACTCGCTTCGATTCCGCCAATGATAATAGGGGTGTGTTTATAGGTTTTGCGAATAAGGTTACCATATACGATACATGCTCTATCCGGTCTTTTGCCCATTTGACCGCCGGGTGAGTATGCGTCTTCTCGTCGATGTTTTTTGGTAACCGTATAATGATTTACCATGGTATCCATATTGCCGGCACTTATCAGAAAACCAAGTCTAGGCTCACCAAAAACAGTGATACTATCGTCCTTTTTCCAATCCGGTTGGGCGATGATTCCCACGCGATAGCCGTAACTTTCCAATACCCTGCTGATAATTGCCGGACCAAAAGAATGGTGATCCACATAGGCATCACCAATTACATAGACAAAATCAACCTGATTCCATCCACGACTTTTCATTTCTTTTTTTGATACGGGTAAAAACTGTTTATTCACTCTAATCGACCTTTTCTTTCTAATCTGATGTATTGGTATGCAAAAGATAAAATAAGCGAATCATTACGTCTTATATAAGATACTAGACATTTTCTGATTCGCTCAAAAGTATTAATTCTTCTCTTGATAATTCTCGGTACTCTCCCGGTGCAAGCGTTTCATCCAATGTCAGTGCACCCATTTGCATACGCTTTAGATACACGACTTTGTAACCGACCTTTTGAAACATTCTTTTAACCTGATGAAACTTTCCTTCGGTTATTGTAATCAGCGCTTCATCCGCAGATGGAAGTATTTTAAGTGTGGCAGGAAGCGCGGTAAATTCATCATTAATTTTAAGTCCTTTTGCAAAAACTTCCGGAAGTTCATCTAAAAGTGCGTGATCTACTTTTACATAATAAACTTTTGGAACGTGTTTTTTGGGACTTAACAAATTGTGTGCCAGTGCACCATCATCTGTAATAATTAATAATCCTTCGGTATCCTTGTCTAATCTGCCAACCGGAAACAAATCTCTTTTAGAATCCGCAATCAAATCGAGGACAGTTGGATCTTTGGAATCGCTGGTGGCTGATAAAACTCCTGCCGGTTTATTTAGCATATAATAAATATATTTCTTATAAATTACCGGTTCATTCTGATAACAAATCTGATCCTTATCTTCTAAAACTTTAAAGGCAGGCTGCTTGATGATTGTACCATTGACAGAAATCAACCCTTTTGCAATTATTTTCTTTAATTCAGATCGTGTTCCGATTCCTGCTTCAGATAAAAATTTATCAAGACGCATTATCATTCCTGCCTTTTCATAGTTGTTATTTTAAACTCTGTGCGCGATAACCTTCCGAGATTACATCCAGCTGTTTGTTGAAATTCTCAAGCTTCGACAAATCATCCAATCGATAAATCTTTAAGAATTCATCCTGAATCTTAACAACTTCACGTTTGTTGGCAAGATTGTATAGGTTCTGAATGTTATTTAAAATATCTGCCGTAATATTTGCCTTTCTCTGGAAGGAGTTTTGTGCATCCATAATCTCACTTCGAACGGAAGACATTTCACTATCTAACAGAACGATTGCCTCGGACGCACTCCATAATTTCTCACGAAGGAGTGGCGGCATATTCTCTTTGTATTTGTATTGCAAAGAATGTTCGATTGTCGCCCAGAAATTCATAGCCAAAGTACGAATCTGTATCTCGGCATTAATCTTCTTTGGTCCATCTATCGTTTGAACAACATAGGAAATAATCATGTGATAACTACTATATCCGCTCTCTTTACGATCTGCTATGTAGTTTTTCTCTTCGATGACTTCCATATCTTCTCTGTCGTGAATAATCTGTACAACTCGATCGATGTCTTCAACGAACTGACAAATAATACGAATTCCTGCGATGTCATCTATCTCATTTTCAATCTCATCTAATTCGATTTTCTTCTTTTGCGCTTTCTCCAAAATGCTGGAAATAGTTTTTACTCTACCATTCACCTGCTCAATTGGAGGATACATATGCTTTGCTCTGTGTTCCCTGATGATATGATTGAACTTAAGAACAAGCTCGTCCACTGCCAATGCATATGGATCTAAAATCTGGCGCCATAATTGAATCTCCATAACCTTCTCCATTCTTATGTCAACATAAAAGTAACGTGTATGAAACAACACATCCCAATTTGCTATAGTGACATAAATAATATTTAATACCACTCTCTATTATACCATATTTTATATGTTTTGCATAGGAATAAGCCTTGTTTCCTCCTATGGTCATTTCTTTCGTTTTTACATTCTTTTTATCCATAAGAAAAACCGCTAAATAATATTTAACGGTTTTTCATTCGCAAATTATTTCGCATATTCTGTTACTCTGGATTCCCTAATAACATTAACCTTAATCTGACCCGGATATTCCAGTTCAGCTTCAATCTGTTTGGAAATGTCACGAGCAAGTAATATCATATCTGCATCCGATACCTGATCCGGAACTACCATAACACGTACTTCACGACCGGCCTGGATTGCAAATGATTTGTCAACACCTTTGAATGTATTAACTATATCTTCTAATTGGTTCAATCTGTTAGTATAAGTTTCAAGTGTTTCACGTCTTGCACCCGGTCTGGCAGCTGAAATAGTATCTGCAGCCTGTACAATACATGCGATTAATGTCTCCGGTTCAACATCACCATGATGAGCCTCTACTGCATTAATGATGATAGGTGATTCTTTGTATTTTCTACAAATATCAACACCAATCTGAATATGAGAACCCTCCATCTCGTGATCGACTGATTTACCGATATCATGCAGTAAACCAGCTCTCTTTGCTGTACGAACATCAACTCCTACTTCTGCGGCAAGAAGACCAGATAAGTGAGCAACTTCGATAGAATGTTTCAAAGCATTCTGTCCAAAACTTGTACGGAATTTCATTCTACCAAGTAAACGAATCAACTCAGGATGTAAGTTATGAATACCTACTTCTAATGCTGCTGATTCACCTTCTTCACGAATCATTACTTCAACTTCTTTTTGTGCTTTTTCAACCATTTCTTCGATTCTTGCAGGATGAATACGTCCATCTACAATTAATTTCTCAAGTGCAATTCTTGCAACTTCTCTTCTAACTGGATCAAAAGCAGATAAAATAACGGCTTCCGGAGTGTCATCAATAATCAGATCTACACCGGTCATAGTTTCGAGTGTACGAATATTACGTCCCTCTCTACCAATGATTCTACCTTTCATTTCATCATTTGGAAGCTGTACTACGGAAATTGTAGTCTCTGCCACATGATCTGCTGCGCATTTCTGAATGGCAGTAACAACATAATCCTTAGCTTTCTTTGAAGCTTCTTCCTTCGCCTTGTTTTCAAGTTCCTTAACTAACATTGCAGTTTCATGCTTTACTTCATCTTCCACTGTTTTTAAAAGATAATCTTTAGCTTGCTCGGAGGTAAGTCCAGAAATTCTTTCCAATTCTGTCGTTCTCTTATCTTCCAAAGCACTAACTCGCTCTTTCTGTTTGTCGAGTTCGGCTTCTTTAGAGGACAGTCTGGATTCTTTCTTTTCAAGTGCTTCCATCTTTTTATCTAAATTCTCTTCTTTAGATAAAACGCGCTTCTCGTATTTTTGCAATTCATTTCTGCGTTCTCTGGTTTCCTTCTCGAGCTCATTCTTAGTCTTTAAAGACTCTTCCTTTGCTTCAAGAAGTGCTTCTCTCTTTTTAGTCTCAGCTGTTTTTAAAGCTTCATCGAGAATCTCTCTGGCTTTTTCTTCTGCACTTCCTAACTTCTGTTCAACAACTTTGATTCGATAGGAAATTGCAGACTTCCAACAAACTAATCCTACAACCGCAGAAAGTGCAACTGCAATAATAACTGCATATACTATAGAAATAGTCACAGGAGCACCTCCTCCTTATTAAATTTTATTGTATTACTACAACATATTAAGTTTATACTTTTTTGGAGATGGTGTCAAGTCTGCAACCACTAATTGATGTAGTTTCGATGTCGAAAAAACACAATTATTAGAGATTAAGGTGCTTACGGATATCAGCATCCCGAAAGCCTTTGCGGTATAAATAAGCAGCCACTTTCTGCTTTTGAGAATAATCTAATTCTGTAACGTCTTTACATTTTTTGTGGAGCGCTTTTAGTAGCGCTTCTGTCTCATCAATCGGAACTTCTGATAATACATTGGATATGATTTCTTTGGAAATTCCTTTTTTGAGAAGTGCCTGTCGTAACTCAAGAATACTCTTTTTTTCTTTGTGGAAGGCAACGTAATTGTATGCAAGACGTTCATCGTCAATGTAATGGTACCCGTCCACATAGGCAATTGCTGCATCAATCACCTCTTGCGGATAATACTTTGCCTTGAGCTTGGTGCGAAGTTCAAATTCAGACCGGTCACAACGTTCTAATAAATCCATTACTTTTCGCTTGGCTCTTGGAATCAGAGTTTCGGATAGAATCTTTTCATAAGCCTCTTTGCTTAGTTCCATATCTTCTTCCAGATGATGTCTTCTAAGATCCTGTCGATACAACAAAAAAGCAAATGTCCCGTCAATATATACTTTACTGGCGGCTTTTGTAACCGGTGCAATACTTGTTATAATCATAAGAACCTAAATCCTTCGTAATTATTTGTCGGATGTCTTCTCAGCTTTCTTAGCTTTGGTGTCATCCACAGCTTCTTCTGTGTCTGCTCCCTGAATAAATCCGTATTTTTCACGTACTTTACGTTCAATTTCAAGGAATAATTCCGGATTCTCGCGTAAGTACTGCTTCGTATTCTCGCGTCCCTGTCCAATCTTGTTGCCATTATAGGCGTACCATGCACCACTCTTGGAAACGATATTCTCATTGGCCGCAAGGTCCAAAACATCGCCTTCACGAGAAATACCCTGTCCGAACATAATATCAAATTCCGCTTCTTTGAATGGAGGCGCAACTTTATTCTTAACCAGTTTGATTCTGGTACGATTACCAATAACTTCACCACTTTGTTTTAAGGTTTCGATGCGGCGTACATCCATACGTACGGATGCGTAGAACTTAAGTGCATTACCTCCGGTTGTAGTCTCCGGATTACCAAACATAACACCAATCTTCTGGCGTAACTGATTAATAAAAATAACGACGCAGTTCGTCTTGCTGATTACAGCTGTAAGTTTACGAAGAGCCTGAGACATAAGTCTTGCCTGAAGTCCCATGTGAGAGTCACCCATATCGCCTTCAATCTCTGCCTTTGGTACTAAGGCGGCAACGGAGTCAACGATAATAATATCCACAGCACCGGAACGTACCATCGTCTCTGTAATCTCTAATGCCTGTTCACCGCTGTCCGGCTGAGAAATGTAAAGATTATCAATATCTACGCCTATATTCTTGGCATAAACAGGATCCAATGCATGTTCTGCATCAATAAATCCGGCGATACCACCCTGCTTCTGCACTTCTGCAACCATATGTAAAGCGACCGTTGTCTTACCACTGGATTCCGGTCCGTATACTTCTATAATACGTCCCTTTGGAATTCCTCCAATTCCTAAAGCGACATCCAAACTAAGAGAGCCTGTCGGGTAAGATTCTACATTAATGTTGGTTGTACTATCTCCTAATTTCATAACGGCACCTTTGCCGTAACTCTTCTCTATCTGTGCCAATGCAGAATCTAATGCCTTTAATTTGTTCTCGTTATTCATCATAAATAATCTCCTCCATATCCAAACAAATGTTCGTTCTTTGAATATCATATTATATTTCATATTTTTTGTCAACATTTTTTGACGCACCTTATATTGCAAAAAATGTAGCATATTACAATCAAAAAAGAAATTCGCACATTTACTAAAAATGACGTGCGAATTTCTCAAAATACGTAAAATTTATTTTCTATGTTTTGAACAATAAATCAGACTATTTTTGTAGAATTAGTACAAAGCATTTGGCTGTTTGTTCTCAGGATCGTAACCTGCCTTCTGTAATGCTTTGATAATTGTCTGTTTGTGTTCCTCGCCGAATGCTTCCATCGTAATCGTAAGTTCAACGGCAGCATTACGGTTAATACTTACAAACTGGTTGTGATCCAGACGAATGATATTACCCTGTGCTTCTGCAATGACCTGTGCCACTCTTACCAGTTCACCCGGACGATCCGGAAGCTGAACGGAAATTGTGAAAACACGTCCTCTTTGAATCAAACCATGCTGGACAACACTGGATACGGTAATGATATCCATATTACCACCGCTAAGTACGGAAACAACACGTTTGTTTTTGCATTTCAAATGTTTTAATGCGGCAACAGATAATAAACCGGAGTTTTCTACAACCATTTTGTGATTCTCGATCATATCAAGGAAGGTAACAATCAATTCGTTATCCTCTATGGTAATAATCTCATCGATGTTTTCCTGAATATATGGGAAAATTGTACTTCCCGGTGTCTTAACGGCTGTACCATCTGCAATAGTAACGGCACTTGGAAGCGAAACAACTTTTCCTGCTTTTAACGATTGCTGCATACAATTGGCGCCCGCCGGTTCTACACCAATCACTTTAATGTTCGGATTGAGCATCTTGGCAAGTGTGGAAACACCGGCTGCCAGTCCGCCACCACCGATTGGTACAAGAATCATATCTACGGTTGGCAGGGATTTGAAGATTTCCATTGCAATGGTACCCTGGCCGGTTGCAACCACTTCATCATCAAAAGGATGAATAAAGGTATATCCGTTTTCTTCCGCAAGTTTGCATGCATGCATATAAGAATCGTCGTAAACATCTCCGTAAAGTACCACTTCAGCGCCATAAGCTTTGGTACGATTTACCTTGATTGGTGGTGTGGTTGTCGGCATAACGATTGTCGCCTTTACACCATATAATTTTGCGGCATAAGCAACACCTTGTGCATGATTTCCGGCAGATGCGGTAATCAGCCCTTTTTTACGTTCTTCTTTGCTTAAAGTGCTAATTTTGTAGTAAGCACCACGAACTTTATAAGCCCCGGTATACTGCATGTTTTCCGGCTTAAAATAAACTTTGTTGTTGGTTTGTGCGGAAAAATACTCACTGTAAATCAAATCTGTTTTTAAAATAACTTTCTTGACTGCCTCACAGGCTTCTTCAAATTTTTCTCTCGTCATCAATGTTTTCACACTCTTTTCTTATTCGTTGGTAATATCATCTGTTCTGTCAAATAATGCATCTACAAATGCATCTGCATCAAATTTTTGAAGGTCATCAACCCCTTCTCCGATTCCGATATATTTTACCGGAATGCCAAATTCTGATTGGATGGCAATTGCAATTCCACCCTTTGCAGTGCCATCTAATTTGGTTAAAACAATGCCGGAAATGTCCGCCACTTCCATAAACTGCTTTGCCTGAGATACCGCATTTTGTCCGGTAGTACCGTCCAAAACAACCAGAGTTTCTTTGTAGGCATCCGGATATTCCCGTTCGATAATGCGATTGATTTTGCGAAGTTCTTCCATAAGATTCTTTTTATTATGGAGTCTTCCTGCGGTATCACAAATCAATACGTCTGCTTTGCGGGCTTTGGCAGCCTGTATAGCATCAAATACAACCGCAGCCGGGTCAGAGCCTTCCTGCTGTGCGATAATATCCACACCGGCTCTGTTGGACCATTCCGTAAGCTGTTCTATCGCTGCTGCTCTAAAGGTATCCGCTGCAGCCATAATTACTTTCTTTCCCTGTCCTTTTAACTGGCTTGCAATTTTGCCGACGGTTGTTGTTTTACCAACTCCGTTAACGCCAATCATTAAAACAACGGAAGTTTTATTTTCAAACGCATACGCATTGTCTGTAACGCGCATAAGTTCTTTGATGGTATCCACCAATAAAGCTTTGCATTCCTGCGGTTCTTTGATTCCTTTTTCTTTTACTTTGTCTTTTAAATCTGTGATTATGCGTTCTGTTGTAGCAACACCAATATCTGCCATAATCAAGATCTCTTCGAGTTCCTCATAAAAATCTTCGTCTATACTTGAAAAACCGGAAAATACCGCTTCTATACCGGACGTAATACTGTCTCTTGTCTTCGTAAGTCCGGAAACAAGTCTTTTGAAAAACCCCTTTTTTTGTGTCTTTTCATTGTTATCCTGCATAAATCCATCCCTTTCCTTAGTCATCCAATTCGTCTTCCAGTAGGTTTACGGATACAAGTGTTGATACACCTTTCTCCTGCATTGTAATACCGTAGAGACGGTCTGCAGCATTCATTGTACCACGTCTGTGCGTAATTACAATAAATTGCGTATCCTTCGTTAATTTGTGAAGGTAATTTGCGTATCTGGTTACATTGGAATCATCCAGAGCCGCCTCAATCTCGTCCAGAAGACAGAATGGCGATGGTTTCAGATTCTGAATGGCAAATAATAAAGCAATTGCAGTCAGTGCCTTTTCTCCACCGGAAAGCTGTGCCATATTCTTAAGGGCTTTACCCGGTGGCTGTGCAGTAATCAAAATGCCGGTTTCCAGAATGTCATCTCCATCCATAAGCTCCAGTGTACCTTTACCGCCTCCAAACAGTTCTTTGAACACTTTGTCAAACTGTACCTGGATATCATGGAATTTCTCGCTGAACTGTTTGCGCATTTCTTCGTCGAGTTCTGCGATAATTTTAAGGATTGCTTCCTCGGATTCTATCAAATCGTCATGCTGCGTACGAAGCAAAGAATGTCTTTCGGACAATGCCTTGTAATCTTCAATCGCATTAACATTTACCGAACCAAGACCTTTGATCTTTTGTTTCAATTCAGAAACCTCTTTTTTGATCTGAGGCAAAGTTAAATCGGTGTCTGTTTTTAATGGTAACGCGTTGCTGTAGGTAAGCTCATAGTTTTCCCACATATAGTTCTTGCTTCGTTCCATTTGTTCATTCAGTTTTTCTGCCTGGTTATTCAATCGGAAACATTCTTTATCCAGACGACTCATTTCTTCGCTTAACGCTTCCCGTTTTTCAAAGAAACCTTTGTGCGTCTGTTCATTAGCTTCTCGTGTTTTCTTGATTTCTTCGATTTCTTCGCTGGTACGCAAAATCTTATCTTCAAAATCTTTTACTGCCTGTTCTACCTGTAAGATTTCTTCCTGCTTTTCTACAACTAGAGAATCACCATCCTGTGCACTCTCGTTCAGTTCTTTTAACTGATTCATAAGGTCTTCCACTTCGTTATTCATACGACTTAAATTCTCGTCAATAAAGGAAGCCTGCTGTTGTTTGGAAGCCACTTTCAAATGAACATCTTCTAATTCTTTACGAAGCTTTTCTTCTGCCTTGTTTAACTCCTCGTAGCGATCCGTCTGTTCTTTGATCTGATTTTCATTGTCCTGACGTTTCTTTTTGTTGTGTTCGAGTGAATTTTCTTCGGCAACGATTGCACTCTTGATGCGACGAATCTCGTCTTCTACACCTGTAGTACCCTCGCGTATTCCTTCCAGTTCCTTATCATTTTCTTCTTTGTCGGATACTGCCTGGTCATATTTGATTTTGGCAGTATTCTGTTCCAGATAAAGTTCCTGAATCTTGTCTTTATTGCGTTCGATTACTTCAGATACCTTCTTGTATTTGAGGGTGCTGTCCTGTTCCTGCTTTTTAAATTCTTTTTCCTGTTCGGACAAATCCTTAAGTATCTTCTCCAAATCTTCCATCTCACGACGGCGACCTAAAAGATTGCTGTTATTACGGTACGAACCACCGGACATGGAACCGCCCGGATTCATAACATCGCCTTCTCTGGTTACGATTTTGAAAGACTGACGATATTTTCTGGCGATAGCGATTGCGTTGTCGATGTGGTCTACAACAAGAATTCGACCCAACAGATATCCTATCAGCCCGTCAAAACGACTTTCTGCATGTACCAGTTCGCTGGCAAGTCCGATGACACCTTTTTCTTTCAGCGCATCTTCGTGCTGGAATTTACCCCTTTGGGATACCGTAGACAGTGGCAAAAATGTTGCTCGTCCCAATCGGTTCTTTTTTAAATACGTAATCATCTCTTTAGCAGTCTGTTCATCTTCCGTAACAATATTCTGAATCGTACCGCCAAGCGCTGTTTCAATCGCAGTTTCGTAATCCTTCTCAACCTTGATAATATCCGCGATCACGCCGATAATTCCTTTGTTGGTCTTTTTCATTTCCATAACGTTACGTATACTGTTACCGTATCCTTCGTAACGCTCAGCAATGTTTTTCAAAGATTCCAACTTAGATTTGTTCGCATGATATTCTCTATAGTTCTTATCCAGTTGCAGTCGGATATTTTTTCTTGTTTCCTCTGCTTCTTTCAAATCCTTTGTAAGTTCTTCGTTATTGGATGTCAATACAAGAATACGGTCGCTTACAACAGTAAGCTCTTCCTGCCTCTTTTGCATATTCTCTTCCAATAACGCCGCATTACTCTTGATTTCAAGGACTTTCTGGCTCAACTGCGCTTTTTTGATTGTATTTTGCTCCAGCTGTTCTTTGTATCGCTCCATATTGGATTGAATCTCCATCATGGATTTCATGGAATTCATCTTTTCGTTGTTACGATTTTCGATGTCTTCGTTACAAATCGCAATGTTTTGCTGTAATTCTTTTAACGCATCATCCTTTGACTGTTGCTCTGCTATAATCTCTGCAACTAACGTATCATTTGCTTCTTTTTCTTTTAAAATATCCCGGATGCCTTTTTGCTTTTCTTCTATTTCTTTGCTTATTTTCTCGGCATTTTCTTTAAAATGTGCGCTGTTTTGCTGGCAGGAAAGAATTTTTTCCTTCAAAATAAGAATTTGATTCGCAAGCTGTTCTCGCTTTAATTTACTATCGGTTAACGTCTTGTTTTTCTCGTCAAGATTTGCGTTAAGCGTTTCAAGCTCAGCCTCTAAATCCTTATATTCCGCTTTTGTACTCTCGTATTCTTTGTTTACATCCTTTAAATCATTGGAGGCAATCTCAGTTTTCTTCTCCAATTCGGAAAGTTCATTTGTAATACGATCGCATTCCTGCACAAACATATTTACATCTAATGTTTTTAATTCATCGTGGTATTGCAAATAGATTTTGGCAGTTTCGCTCTGTTTTTCCAATGGCTTGATCTGTGTTTCAATTTCGCGCAAAATGTCCTGAATACGACAAAGGTTGGCTCTTTCGGCTTCCAGATTCTTTTCCGCCATTACTTTACGCTTTTTAAACTTTACGATACCTGCAGCCTCATCGAAAAGGGAACGACGATCTTCCGGCTTACCACTCAGAATCTTATCAATCTGTCCCTGTCCGATAATCGAATAGCCCTCTTTACCGATACCGGTATCCAAAAACAGTTCCTGTACAGAACGCAAAGTTCCAGATACTCCGTTAATCAGATAATCACTTTCGCCGGAACGATACAAACGTCTCGCAACCGTAACTTCCTCGTAGGAGGTAGCAAGTTTGTGGTCGGAATTATCTAATGTAATAGCCACGTATGCATAACCAAGTGGTTTTCTTGCTTCGGTACCGGAGAAAATAACATCTTCCATTCTGGAACCACGAAGCTGTTTGGCACTCTGCTCACCAAGTACCCAACGCACCGCATCGGCGACATTACTTTTTCCACTTCCATTTGGCCCGACAATTGCGGTTATACCATCATGGAATTCGAAGGTCATTTTATTCGCAAAGGATTTAAATCCCTGTACTTCAATACTTTTAAGATACATTTCTTTCCCCTAATCTCTCTTTTTCACTTCTTTTAACTTTAAAATCGCCTGATATGCAGCTTTTTGCTCAGACAGTTTCTTAGACTTGCCTATCCCTGTCGTAAATACTTCATCATTGATTACTACGGCAGAAGTAAAGGTTTTGTCGTGATCCGGTCCCTCCTGTGAAAGAAGTTTGTAACGGACGGTTTTACCGGAGTTCTCCTGAATCATTTCCTGGAGCGTAGTCTTACTATCATAAAAGAGTTTTTTGTTTTCGATATCCTCTAATACAAATTTGTGTATAAATTCTTTTGCACTAGTAAAACCACCGTCCAGATATATTGCCCCGATTACTGCTTCTAATGCATCGGAAACAATAGAATCTCGCTGCCTTCCGCCGGTAATTTCTTCTCCTTTTCCCAAAAGGATGAATTGTTCCAAATGAAATTCTCTGGCACATAAAGCAAGTGTCTGCTCACAAACGTAACTCGCTCTGGTGCGCGACATCTCTCCCTCGTGTGAATCTTTCAGATTTTTGAAAATGTGTTCACTGCTTATCAGTTCTAAAACCGCATCGCCAAGAAATTCTAATCTTTCGTTATTGTCGATAGATGAATAATTGTGTTCATTTGAATAAGAACTGTGCATCAAAGCAGTTACCGCAAGGCTTTTATCTTTAAAAACGTATGCGATGGCATTCTCCAACGACAAAACAGCTTCTTCCTCTCTGTTTAACATTTGTTTCTCCTTATGAACCTCAAATCATAATGATAAAATTCAGTCAACCGTTCCCGGCCGACTGAATTCCATGGCATAAAATATAATTGAAATTTACAAGCAAAACTTCAATATAATTCATTGCTTGAATACGATTAGTTGGTTGCTTCTTTGATTTTGTTAACGGCATCTCCAACGGTTACAATTTTCTCAGCATCTTCATTTGCAATTTCTATATCAAACTCTTCTTCGATTGCCATGATAATCTGGAAAACATCTAAAGAATCTGCTCCTAAATCATCGATAAATTTGGTATCCATTGTAACTTCGGATTCGCTTACTGATAATACGTCTACTACAATTGCCTGAATCTTTTCAAATTCCATAATAACCTCTTTCTGCGCTGTTATGTATTTGTAAAGGGAACAATTTAACAGCACTAAAATTGTTCTCTATTCAAACTATATACTATCGTCGTTAGAAATATACTCTCTTAAGCGGTCATTGATTCTTTGTTCACTAAAACTGATGCACTGTACAATGGAATTCTTGATTTCTTCACTTGTACTGCTTCCGTGTGTTTTCACAACAAGACCGTTTAATCCAAGCATTGGTGCTCCACCATACCGGCTTGCATCGAAACTCTTAAGTGTTTTCTTCAATGCTGGTTTCACCAATACGGCACCGATTTTACTTCTTAAAGTAGACAACATACCTGTCTTAACTTTAGAAATCAAGGCTGCTCCGACACCTTCGTATAATTTGAGGATAACATTTCCTACAAAAGCCTCACAAACAATAACGTCTGCCATTCCGTTCGGAATCTCTCTTGCTTCAATGCTTCCAATAAAATTGATGTCTTTGCAGTTTTTTAATAAAGGAAACGTTTCTTTAACAAGCATATTACCTTTTTCTTCTTCTGCACCGATATTTACAATCGCAACTCTGGGATTCTTAACCCCGATAACGTTCTCCATATAGATGGAGCCCATCTTTGCAAATTGTAAAAGGTGGGAAGGACGTGCATCAACATTTGCTCCACAATCGACCAAAAGGGATACTCCGTCAACCGTCGGAATCAATGGTGCCAAAGGAGGTCTTTCTACTCCTTTGATTCGTCCGACAATAAGTTGTCCACCAACCAGAACAGCTCCTGTGCTGCCGGCGGAAACAAAAGCATCGGCTTCTTTGTTCTTTACCAGGTTAAGAGCAACTACAATGGAAGACTGCTTCTTTCTTCGAATTGCCATAACCGGCGCTTCCTCATTGCTGATAATCTCATCAGCATTAACTACTTCAATTCTTTCTGAAGGATATTGATACTTTGAAAGTTCCTTCTCAATCAATGCATCTTTTCCGACTAAAAAAACCTTGATCTGTTCCTTTGACAAAACAGCTTCTACGGCTCCTTTTACAATCTCAGAAGGTGCATTGTCTCCTCCCATAGCATCAACTGCTACTTTTACTAACTCACTCAAAATAAACCTCCAAAATTCTCTCTTTTACATCACTCTCATTCTCTCTAAAATACTATACTAGATAGAAATATAAAAATCAACTATAAAAATGTATGGTAAACGAAATAAAGAGGACGAAACAATCGCTTCGTCCTCTAAAATATTGTATCCTGAAAAATTATATTTTTTTCTTATAGAAAAATGGTCTCATTGATTCAAAATGTAAGCTTTGTGGCTGGATAATCTGCTCCGTACTTCCCACAAAGAAAATACCTTCATTCTTTAATGAATCATTAAATTTGGCATAAATCTCATTCTTCGCTTCTTCTGTAAAATAAATCAACACATTACGACAAATGATAATATCACAGTTTTTTGGATACGGATCTTTCAGCAGGTTATGTTGTTTGAAGTTTACGCGCGACTTAATCTGATCCGAAATCTGATAGGTGGTATCATTAATCTTAGTGAAATATTTGTCCACAAATTCTTTCGGAAGTGCTTTTAAACTCTTAACGTTATATAAACCCAACTTCGCTTTTTCCAAAACCTGATTATCGATATCTGTCGCTGTAATGCGAATATTATTCAGTGGAAGAAATTTTGACAACAGCATTACAAGGGAATACGGTTCGTCACCTGTCGAGCACGCAGCACTCCAAATATTAAGATTCTTTCCAAAGCGCTGAAACAGCTCCGGAAAAATCTCTTCCTCAAGCACTTTCCATTGCTCCGGATTACGATAGAATTCGGAAACATTGATGGTAAGATAATTCACAAACTCATCAAATGCCATCCGGTCAGTCTGCAATAAAGCAACATAATCCGTATAATCAGAAATCTTACGCTTGGAAATAAGTGCATCAATACGCCTCTTCATCTGACGTTCTTTGTAACTGCTAAGATCAATTTTGGTCAGATTATATACCTGTTGTTTAAAACCTTCATAATCTAATGCCATTGTATCACCTCATCAATACAGTGCTAAACACCCCTGTTAATATTATTCTTCTGTAGACTCTGCTACTTCTTCTGTTGCAGCTTCTTCTGCAGCGCTTTCAGAAACAGCTTCCTGTTCAGAATCATTTTCAGCTACTTCCGGTTCAGGAAGTAGTGCTTTAACACTAATACTGATTTTCTTTTCATCGTCATTGAAATCAACAACTTTAGCAGTTACTTCCTGTCCAACGCTTAATACGTCTGCAGGTTTTTCAACATGTTCTCTGGAAATCTGAGAAACATGAAGTAAAGCATCTACGCCAGGCTCTAATTCAACAAATGCACCAAAGTCTGTCATGCGGGCAACTTTACCTGTTACTTCTGTACCAACTGCATATTTGTCAGCTGCATTAATCCAAGGGTTCTGATCAGCAAATTTGAGACTGAGTGCAATCTTCTCTCCCTGAATATCTTTGATGAGAACGTCGATTTCTTCGCCAACTTTGAATACTTTCTTAGGGCTGTCAACACGTCCCCATGACATCTCGGAAATATGAAGTAATCCATCAATTCCGCCAAGGTCAATAAATGCACCAAAGTCAGTTACGTTTTTAATGATACCTCTTACTGTATCTCCAACAGAAATCTTGCTGAGTAATTCAGCCTGCATTTCTTTCTTTTTCGCAACTAATAACTGTTTACGGTCACCAATAATTCTTCTGCGACGAGGGTTAAACTCGCTGATTACAAATTCGATTTCCTGATCTTTGTATGTATCAAGATTCTTTTCGTAAGTGTCGGAAACAAGACTGGCAGGAATAAATACTCTTGCTTCATCGATTACTACACTTAAACCACCACCAAGTACAGCGGCTACAGGAGCTTTTAATACTTCCTGGTTGTTAAATGCTTCTTCTAAACGTTTGTTTCCTTTTTCGGCTGCAAGTCTCTTATAAGAAAGAAGAACCTGGCCTTCACCGTCATTAACTTTGAGAACTTTAACTTCCATCTTGTCGTCAACTTTTACTAATTCTCTTAAATCAACGTTTGGTGTGTTCGTATATTCACTTCTGGAAATGATACCATCTGATTTATATCCAATGTTAAGAATAATTTCATCTTCTTTTACATCGATAACTGTTCCTTCAACTACCTCCCCATTGTGAATTGTTGTTACTGTTCCATCCAGCATCTGTTCAAAACTCATTTCTGACATGCCTTTGAACCTCCTTGATAATATTATTTGGGGTCGATGCCCCTGCGGTAATACTTACGCTACGAAACGATTTTAACAAATCTAAATCTAGGTCTACGAGTGTCTGTATATAGAAAGTCTCCTCACATTGCTCTTTGCAAATTTCGTAGAGCTTCTGCGTATTAGAACTCTGCCTTCCTCCAATTACAATCATCGCATCGGAAACAGCAGCTAATTGCCTTGCTTCCTTTTGACGCTCCTCGGTAGCGTTACAAATTGTATTTAAAGCAAGTATATCATAACCCTTTTTAGATAAAATTTCAACTAATTCTTGAAATTTATTGTAATTAAATGTCGTCTGTGATACAATACATATTTTTTTTGCTTCTGTCTGATAGTTTTCTGCCTCTAAAACAGTGCCGATAACGGTAGGATTACCGTTGCACCATCCCTTAATTCCTTCCACTTCCGGATGGCCGTTATTGCCGATAATTATAATTTCGTATCCCTCGTTACTTTTTTCAGCCACGATTTTGTGAATCTTTTTTACAAAAGGACATGTGGCATCCACAATTTCGAAACCAAAATCCGCAATCGCTTCCTGCTCTTTGCGGGAAATTCCGTGGGAACGGATGATAACCGTCCCTTTTTCCAGATTTGCAAACTCATCCAGGGAATGAACGACCTTCACGCCTTTTTGAGATAAATCCGATACAACCTGTTCGTTATGGATAATTTCACCGTAGGTGTATACTTTCAAACCATCGTTTACTTTTTCGTATACGAGATCCACGGCTCTTTTGACACCAAAGCAAAATCCGGCAGTTTTTGCCAGTGTAACTGTTCTCTTGTTATTTTGCATACAAATCCTCCCTGCGAAAGCCTTTTTATATGTATTCCTTAGTGAAACTTAGAAATAATAGCCTCTACTACTTCTTCAATTGACAAATCGGAAGTATCCAGATAAATCGCATCTTCGGCCTGCTTAAGCGGTGAAATCTCACGATTCATATCCTGCTCATCTCTTGCAATGATATCCTTTTCGATGTCTTCGATATCACAGGCAATTCCTTTTTCTTTGTATTCAAGATAACGACGTTTGGCACGTTCTTTGGAGGAAGCGGTCATAAAAATTTTGAGATCTGCATTTGGAAGCACCTGGGTTCCAATATCTCTTCCATCCATTACAACATTTTCTTTTTGTGCCAATAACTGTTGTAAAGATACAAGTTTAATGCGGACTTCATTAATTTTGGCAACGTCCGATGCCATCTTCCCTACGGCATCTGTACGGATTTCGCCTGAAACATTTTCTCCGTTTAAAATGACCTGCTGCACACCGTCTTCGTAAGTCAGTTCGATTTGAACATTGTCACATTCTTTCACGATGCTTGCGGTGTCATCACCTTTGATTCCTTTTTTCATCATATATAATCCCATCGCGCGGTACATTGCTCCGGTATCAATATAGATAAAACCAAGCTTTTTCGCCACCATTTTCGCGATTGTACTTTTGCCGGCACCTGCCGGTCCATCGATTGCAATATTCTTTGTCATAAGAATCCTCCTCAAATATTGTATTTATTGATTAACTCCGGCTACCCAGCCGGTTGACCAGGCAATCTGGAGATTAAAGCCACCTGTAACTGCATCCAGATCCAGTACTTCACCGGCAAAATAGAGATTCTTGATTCTCTTTGACTCCATCGTTCCCGGATCGATATCTTTTACACTTACCCCACCTTTGGTTACAATAGCTTCGTTGTAGTCCCTAAGTTTCCTGAAGGTTAAGGTAAACTCTTTGCATGCTTTCAAAA
Source organism: Lachnospiraceae bacterium (assembly GCA_024698865.1). GTDB lineage: Bacteria > Bacillota > Clostridia > Lachnospirales > Lachnospiraceae > JAILQS01. The sequence goes on from JAILQS010000057.1 coordinate 36,065, forward strand.
GACATTCTCTTTCTGCCTTCGTAATCGCATTGATTGGTTTCTCAGGATCTATCTTTGTATATTCTATCATAACCGGAATCATTTTTTGAGGTAAAAGTTTATCCAATGCATTTTTTATATGTTTATTTTTTTTATTTTCGAAATCACGCAGTATTCTCTGGTCTAACTGTTCGTAGGACAATGCCGGTTTCATATCAATTTTCAGAGTAATCGGTGTTTGCGACAGATACGGAATCAACTTTGTACTACCGGTGAGTACCAACGGGCCACTTACTCCGTAATGGGTAAACAACATTTCTCCGACTTCGGAGTAGATTTCCTTTTGATTGGCACATATGGTAAAACGCACATTTTTCAGGGATAATCCCATCATTATATTGGGATAGTCTTCGACCGTTTCCAAAGGAACAAGCGACGGACTGATTTTGATAACCTTGTGTCCGCTCTCTTTCGCAAAACGATAGCCGTCTCCGGTCGAACCGGTTGCCTGATAGGAATAACCACCGGTGGTTACAATAACACTGTCCGAACGTACCGGCTCTTCTGGGGTGCCTGCAAGATACACGCCTTTTGCCTGTTCATTTTCGATATATAAGCCCTTCACTGCGGTTTCCAATACTACCTTTACTCCAAGGCGTTTTAGTTCTTTTGATAACACAGAAATCACATCCGAGGACTTATCCGAGGCAGGAAATACTCTTTGTCCCCGCTCTACTTTTGTTTTAAGTCCCAGCTCCTCGAAAAAAGCGATGGTCATATCGTTGGAAAAGCCGTAAAAAGAACTGTACATAAATTTGTCATTGGTGCAAACCTTTTCAAATAATTCATTTACGTCACAGGCGTTGGTAAGATTGCATCTTCCTTTGCCGGTAATAAACAGTTTCCTTCCCAGACGGTCATTTTTTTCGTAGATTGTAACTTTATTTCCGTTTCTTGCTGCCCAAATGGCAGCCATCATTCCGGCGGCTCCTCCGCCAACTACAATAATATGTTTCAAAATATCCTCCAAATCCTTTTGACAATAGCACTAAAGCAACAACTTATAGCATCTTAATGTATTAATATAGTCAAGATATAGTGGTTGTGTTATAATGTATCCAAGTAGTAAAATGTAAATCAGATATCTGTAAATGGAAAACGTAAATAAACAACAAGTCATATTTCATATGAAGCAAGGAGGCTTATTATGGCAATTGATACGACGAATTATTTTAAATATTTGGATTCCATGGCGATTCATACATCGTCTGTAAACAATAACACCGCAGCAGAAAAAATTGCAACTACTGCTACCGAAGAAAGTAATACTTCTTTTGAAACAGCATTGCTTTCCATGATTGAACAATCCCGCGGTGCATACGAAGTTGTTTCCCAAAAAGCGGAGCAGGGAGAACTTGAAACAACCGACGAAACCATCAGTGCTGCAAAAGAGCTCTATGATGATTTGTCTTCTGTTATCTCTGCTTACAATAAGATGGAGCTTAATCCGCTTGCAGCGAATTCCGTTGAAAATACATTGTTCCAGTTATTAAACCAGAGTATTATGACTTCAACAAAACAGCCGACGGATTATGCAGATATCAGTTCGACTTTGATGTCCTCTGCTGCGTCCATGATGCAAAAGAATCTGACATCTTCCAACACAGATGCCATTAATTCCGAAGCAGATGCCATTGTAAAAGAAGTAATGATGAGTCTTTAATCCATAAGACTTGTCCGAATCAGATCCAATGCATTTACGACTACCATTTCGCGTATTTTGCGACGGTTTCCTTTTAAATGCAGTTCTTTTACAAATACTTTATCTTCAATACAGCATCCCAGGAAAGCCAGTCCGACTGGCTTTTCTTTTGTTCCGCCGTCAGGTCCGGCAATACCGGTCGCAGAAATTGAAACCTGTGCACCGGTTCTTTTTTGGATTCCCTTTGCCATCTCTATTGCTGTCTCTTTGCTGACAGCGGTATATTTTTGTAATGTTTCTTCCAAAACACCGAGATTTTGCGCCTTCGTACGATCTGCATACGTAACAAAACTTTCTTCCAGCACGTCAGATGCTCCGGGAACATTTACTATGGTTGCCGCAATCAATCCACCGGTGAGTGATTCTGCAGTGACTAACTTATATCCACGTTCCTTTAACATATCGACAACAACTTCTTCTAACTCCGTTGCCTCATCCATCGTATAAATACATTTTCCGAATTCTTTTTTTAGCCGGTTAATTGTTGGTGCCATAATTTCATCTGCCTGCGCTTTATCCTTTGCCATGGCAGATACACGGAAATGTACCTGTGCAGTCTTTGCATATGGCGCAATTGTCGGGTTGGACTGCTTCTCCATCAGATCACGAATCATATATTCAGCCGTACTCTCCCCGATGCCGCAGACCTTCACCATTTTTGAATAGATACCCATATCAGATAACGCGCGTAAATGCGGTTTAATTTGCTGATCAAACATCGGAATCATTTCGTTTGGCGGACCCGGAAGTAAAATGATTTGCTGTCCGCTATCAAGACTTACAATCTCTCCGGGTGCAGTTCCGTTGTGATTATCTATTACAGTTGCACCTTCAATTACTTTAGCTGTCTTCCAATTGTTAGCGGTAATATTTGTTCTACCGGTAAAATATTCTTTTAAACGCTGCATTGTATGTTCATCTGTATGAATATTTCGGCCAACTGCTTTTGCAGTAATTTCTTTGGTTAAATCATCTGATGTCGGTCCAAGACCTCCGGTCAGAATAATAATATCTACTTCTTCTAATGCTTCTTTAATCGTCTTTTCGAGTCGATCAGGATTATCCCCTACCGTAACCTCATAATATACAGACAAACCAAGAGCAGCACACTCCCGGGAGAGATATGCTGCATTTGTGTTAATGATATTTCCCATTAAGATTTCAGTTCCAACGCTGATTAATTCAACTTTCACAAAAGAATCCTTCTTTCTATTTGTTGTTCGATTCCGTAGCTAAAACTTTACGGTTTTTTATAATATAGTCAACAAGTGAAATAACGGTCAAAATAAGTGATACATAGACAAAAATCAGATTGATTAATGCAAAGCCTTCCAACTGCAACATCAAGAGAATGCACATAATCATCTGCGCTGTCGTTTTAAACTTGCCCCAGTAGCTGGCAGCTATAACGACACCGTTGTCTGAAGCGACCAGACGGAATCCACTGATAATAAATTCACGACTGATAATTACAATTACAATCCAAGCCTCCAGATAGCCAAGTGCTATCAGAGAAATCATAGCGGAGGAAACAAGCAATTTATCCGCCAAAGGATCCATAAACTTTCCGAAGTTCGTAACCAGTTCATATTTCCTTGCAATATAGCCGTCTAACATATCCGAAAGGGAGGCAACTATAAATATTGCGGTTGCAATATAGTTACTGTAGGGCACCGGTTGTGCAAGCAAAAATACAAGGAAAAACGGAATCAAAAATACTCTGAATACAGTAATCTTATTTGGTAAATTCAAAATGTAACCTTCTTTCTATCGTTCAATTATTTCTCCAATCAAATCATATTCATTGGAATCTGTAATGTATACATCTACAATATCTCCGGACATATAAGTTCTTTCGGAACTTACAAAAACAAATCCGTCAATATTCGGTGCATCCATATAAGTTCTTCCGATGTACACCTGATCGTCCGGCAGGAAGCCCTCAATCATAACCGGAAGCACACGTCCGGGCTGTTTTGCAGCACGGTCAAACGCAATCTTTTGCTGGATGAGCATGATTTCTTCCTGACGTTTTACTTTCACTTCTTCGTCAATCTGCGGTTCAAAAGAAGCTGCCGGAGTTCCTTCCTCCGGTGAATACGTAAATACGCCAAGGCGATCAAATTCCATTGCTTTAACAAATGACTTTAATTCCTCGTGGTCTTCTTCTGTTTCACCCGGGAATCCGGTAATTAATGTCGTTCGAAGTGTAATGTCCGGAATATTTTCTCTCAGTAAATGAACCTTATCCACAAGCTCCTGTTTGCTCGTTCTACGTCCCATTTTCTTAAGAATCTTATCGGTACAATGCTGAATCGGCATATCCAGGTAATTTAATACCTTTGGCTCTGCCTTGATGGCATTAATTAAATCAATATCGATTTCTTCCGGATAACAGTATAATATTCGAATCCAGCAAATACCGTCAATCTTGGCAAGTTCATGCAAAAGTTCCGGTAATTTTCTTTCACCGTAAAGATCCGTTCCGTAAATTGTTGTTTCCTGTGCAACAAGAATCAGCTCTTTTACGCCATTATCCGCAAGTTCCTTTGCTTCCTGCAAAAGCAGTTCCATAGGTACGCTTCGGTATTCTCCTCGAATCTCCGGAATAATACAGTATGTGCAATGTTTATTACAACCTTCGGCTATTTTCAAATAAGAATAATAGCCCCCGGTTGTGTTAATACGTTTGCTGACTTTCGGCAAATAATTGATATCTTTAAAACTCTCCGGCGTACTACCGGAAGTATTCTTTGACTTGTCACCATCCGATGTAGCGCTATTATCTTTGCTTTTATTGAGTACTTCCTGTACGATGGAAACGATATTTTCATAACCGGTCGTTCCGATGATGGCATCCACCTCCGGAAGCTCTTTAGTAATTTCATCCCGATATCTTTGTGCGAGACAGCCGGCAACAATCAACGCTTTCAGATTGCCGGTTTCCTTCAGTTGTGCCATCTCGAGGATTGTCTGAATACTCTCCTCTTTGGCATCATGAATAAAACAACAGCTGTTTACAACAATCACATCTGCTTCATTTTCATCATTCGTTATTTCATAATTGGCTTCTCTTAGTAAACCAAGCATATTTTCGCTGTCAACGAGATTCTTATCGCATCCAAGGGAAATAAATAGTATTTTCAAATCATATCCTCCAAAGACTATTTTGCGCCTTCTACGCAGTTTTTCATTAACATGGCAATCGTCATAGGCCCTACGCCACCCGGTACCGGCGTAATCTTGCTTGTAATCGGTGCTACATCATCAAAGTCAACGTCGCCACAGAGTTTGTTATTTTCATTGCGGTGAATTCCTACATCAATAACAACCGCACCTTCTTTTACGTACTCTTTGGTGATGAATTTTGGTTTGCCGATAGCAACGACAAGAATATCCGCTCTTTTGGTCACTTCTTTTAAATCCTTTGTTCTGGAATGACAAACGGTCACGGTTCCATTTTCTCTAAGTAAAAGCAACGCCATAGGTTTGCCGACAATATTGCTTCTTCCAACAACGACGCATTCTTTTCCTTCAATGTCCACATTCGAACGTTTTAATAATTCAATAATACCGGCAGGTGTACAGGAAACGTAACCTTTCTGACCGATACTTAATGCACCTACAGACTGAGGATGGAAGCCGTCTACATCTTTCTCAGGCGCAATCGCTTTGATTACGGCATCTTCGTCGATGTGTTTCGGTAACGGAAGCTGTACGAGAATACCATTGATATCATCCTGCTTGTTTAACTTATCAATTAAGGAAAGCAATTCTTCTTGTGAAATATTTTCTTCAAGTTCATAGGAAACCGACTCAATACCGGTATATTCACAGGCTTTTTTCTTATTGCCAACGTAAACGGCAGAAGCCGGATCGTTTCCAACTAAAATAACCGCAAGAGAAACCTTCTTACCTTGCGCGTTAAGCATTTTTACTTCTTCTTTTACTTCATTTTTAATGTCCATGGAAATGGTTTTTCCGTCAATTAATTCGTACATGATTTGTCCTCCGTTTGAAACCTTTATCGCTAAATTAGACTGTAGTAAGTCGATAATAAAATTCTATCCTTAATACTATATATCAAAAGTAGCGAAATAACAAGGTTTGTAGGTGCATTTTTACACGCCTTAAATAAAAAAGTAAATTCACATCTACGGGATTTTACGTTTAAAAGAGCTTCGCAGACTGCCAAATACTTTTCTCGACAAAGCTCTCGCACGGTTTGGGTCCCCTAGGCTCACTAAGCTCTCACTACGCACTTTGTGCTTGTGAATCGCTAAGTGAACAGACCCAAAACGGTCTCGAAAAGCATTTGGCAGTCTGCGAGGCTAATCTACACTAACTTCCATTACTACTTAAAAATCAAGAGAGAAACAACTGAAAACAAAATATAAACATCAACTAGGCCGGTGGAATTTGTAGTTACCGACTAAAGAGACGTTCCCGGTCATTCCCCATTCCAAAGAGTCGACCTTTTGGAATGAGAAATACCGGGAACTGTATGTTTTATATTGTAATTAAATTAGGCTGCTGTTTCAAAATCCATAATGCAAACTTTGCTTGCAACATTTTGAATATTTTCAAGAATGTCATCAATCTTCTCCATAACAGAAGCAGAATAAACTACTTCCCCGCATTGTGTGCATTCTTCGCAACCTTCCATATACAACTTCTGCAGTGCAATGCACCACAAGGCAAATCATTTTGCCTAAAAATATTATAATTTAGGATACTACCATATTAGCGGATGCCACACAGACAACTTACGTGTTAACAAAAATCACGCACTAATATGGTTTTACATATCCAAAACAATATAAGAGAACATTACTTCTTGAGGGATGTTGGTTTAT
>JAILQS010000096.1 GCA_024698865.1 Lachnospiraceae bacterium
TATGACAAACTATACTCAGTCGGGGTACAAGCTCCGACTGAGTTAAACGCTCCGCGAGGATGCGCACGGATTCGGACAGGAATTTGTCTGCTGAAGCAGACCCGAATCCGGCGCGCAAGACTCGCGAGCGAGTCTTGACTACAACGAAAATATTACGAAGTCTTAAAGTGACGACAATACATGTCCCACTTTGAGACTTCTTTTTTGTTAAGAGCTGTTTCTTCTGTGCCGATATATTCAGTAGGTTGAAAGTAATCTTCAATAAAGGGACGGAGGAAAGAAATATGAAAAAACAGTTTGTAGATAAAAGATCAATTTGTCTGGAAAACAGGAAAATTTCCGCTCTTTTGGCATGTATAGTATTGTGCATGTTTTGTGCGTTTGGAACACACGTAACAGTTCATGCAAAGGCTTCTAAAGTAAAAACATTATATGTCAAGTCCGGAAAACTGTGTGATAAAAAAGGGAAGACCATCCAGTTGCGCGGAGTAAGCTCCCACGGTATGTCCTGGTACCCGGAGTATATGAACGGAAAAATGATTAAGGAGCTCCATAGCAAGTGGAAAGCAAACGTAATCCGTCTTGCCATTTATACGGAAGAATACAACGGTTATTGTAGTGGAGATGCAAATAACCGCAAGGTGCTCAAAAAGAAAATTGATGAATGCGTCACCTATGCAACGAAATATCGGATGTATGTTATTATTGACTGGCACATTTTATCCGATGGCAATCCCAACACGCATAAGAAGGAAGCGAAGAAGTTTTTTGCGGAAATGGCAAAAAAATATCGTAAGCATACGAATGTCATATATGAAATTTGTAATGAGCCAAATGGTGGAACTGATTGGAACACCATCCGTTCGTACGCCATTTCCATCATCAAAACGATTCGGAAACATGACAAACGTGCGGTCATTCTCGTTGGAACACCAAACTGGTGTCAGGAAGTGGAACAGGCAGCAGACAAGCCGATACCGTCGAAATACAAAAACATTATGTATACGATGCATTTTTATGCGGACACGCATCGTCAGGATTACAGGGATCGCCTGATACGTGCGCGGGAGAAAAAACTACCGATTTTTATCAGTGAATTTGGCATTTGCGATGCAAGCGGAAGCGGAGCCATCAACAAAACAGAAGCGAAGAAATGGCTTACACTTTTGGATAAGAACAAAATCAGTTATGTAGCCTGGAATCTTTCCAACAAGAGCGAAACTTCGGCAATGATTAAACCGGAGTGTTCTAAAGTGAATAAAATTGCGGTAAAAGATTTGTCGCCGTCCGGCAAATGGATATATAAACATCTACGGGCAAGAGCAAAATAACAGAATAACAAATAAAAAATTGACCATTAGGACTTGATTATAGGTAATTAGTCTTATATAATTGCTTCGTATGGGTAATTCGTACCATATACTTGGAGAGTTTTTATGAGAGGATTTAGAGAGGGAATTATAGCGGGCTAAGGAGGATAAAAGAATAATGAAGAAGTATCAGGTTATCGGTGGTCAGTTTAGTTCTATTTACTACGGAGAAAGTGATTCTTTACAGGAGGCAGAGCAAATCGCAAACGAGAACAAAGAATACTGGGATGCGTGGCAGGGATGGCATTCGCCGGCAATTTATGATAAAAGAGGTGTTCGGGAAAGAGACCACGTTATCATTAATTATGATATGCAGGTGGTTCCGTCCAGACGCGTTCTTTAAAAAAGGTTCTATAAAAAAAGTTAAATAAAAGGTTGCTTTTTACAATAAACTTTGTTATACTATCAAAGGTCGTTAAAAGTGACGTGCACGAGTGGCTCAGTGGTGGAGTATCGCCTTGCCAAGGCGAGGGTCGCGGGTTCGAATCCCGTCTCGTGCTTAACAGTATGTGATTGGCTGCTGTTTTTACAATTTAGACAGATCTTGCTTTCGAAAGTATGATTTGTAGTTTGCACGAGTGGCTCAGTGGTGGAGTATCGCCTTGCCAAGGCGAGGGTCGCGGGTTCGAATCCCGTCTCGTGCTTTAGGATGCACTTTGTCAATGTTTTGAGTCGATTGTCAAGGTGCTTTGTTTTTATTCTATGTGAAATGATACATGGGTTTGGTTGAGAGGAAGGAAGTATGAGTAGTTTTACAAAAGTCGTAGGGGAAATAAATGAGAAAATGACGACTACGCAGGTAATTACGTTGGGATTTCTGTTTGCAATTTTTGCCGGCGCGTTTTTACTGATGATGCCGTTTTCTTCGGCAACAGGTGAGATGACCCCTTTTTTGGACAGTCTGTTCACAGCAACGACGTCTGTCTGCGTTACGGGGCTTGTTGTAGTTACAACAGCGTCTCATTGGAGTGTGATTGGTAAGATAATTATTCTGTGCCTGATCCAAATCGGCGGTCTTGGAATTATAGCGCTTTCCACGGCAGTGTTGCTTGTTTTTGGACGCAGGGTGTCTTTGAAAGGACGATTGTTAATTCAAAGTGCATTTAATCTTAACACGCTTCGTGGACTGGTTAAATTTACAAAAAACATTATTTATGGTACTTTTTTCGTTGAGTCGCTGGGGGCGATAGGCTATTCCTTTGTATTTGTTCCTAAGTACGGACTTGCAAAAGGATTGTTTTATTCCGTATTTCATGCTGTGTCAGCATTTTGTAACGCCGGACTGGATATTCTTGGACAAAACAGTCTTATGGATTATGTCGATCATCCTTGGATTAATTTTGTGACGATATGTCTGATTGTTCTTGGTGGTCTTGGCTTTGTAGTCTGGTGGGACTTTCTGGACAAGATAAAAATGCTGAAAAAGGGCAAGATAACCGCCGGTCAATTGTTGCGTCGGCTTTCCTTACATTCTAAAATAGTTTTGTCTATGACGTTGTTTCTGATTTTGTTCGGTGCGGTAGCGGTCTTTGGTCTGGAGTATACGAATGCAGACACCATTGGCCCGTTATCATTCGGTGGTAAAGTGATGGCTTCACTTTTCCAATCCGTAACGACAAGAACAGCAGGCTTTTTGAGCATTTCTCAAAAGGGTCTTAGAGAAGCAACTGCGATACTTACGATTGCTTATATGATGATTGGAGGTAGCCCGGTAGGGACAGCGGGAGGCGTAAAAACGACGACAATTGCAGTACTTATTTTCGAAACCTTTGCCACCATACGTGGTGCGGAAGAAGTAAATGTGTTCCATCGCCGAATCGCCGGCTCCATACTGAAAAAGGCATCGGCAGTTGTGGTAGTATTTATCTTTTTCTTTTTGAGCGCAACACTTTTGCTTTACCAAACCAATGGCGGAAGTTTTATGGATGTCGCGTTTGAAACAGCGAGCGCCATTGGTACGGCCGGACTCTCGAGAGATTATACTTTTTCACTGAATGCAATCGGCAAACTGATTATCATTGTGTGTATGTATCTTGGAAGAATAGGACCGATTTCCCTGGCTATTTCTTTGAGCTTTAATAAGAAACGGGGATTAATTCAGTATCCGGAGGAAAACGTTACGATAGGATAATCGCAAGTAATGAAATTATCATCGAATCAATCTGAGAAGAAACATAAACAAATCCAAGAAGAGATCTGAATAAACTGAGAAGAAAGAGGAGTTTTACCATGAAAAAATCATATGCAATACTGGGGTTAGGTAAGTTTGGAAGCAGTGTGGCGGAGGAACTGGCGCTTGCCGGAGCTGAGGTCATGGCAGTAGATATAGACGAGGAAAGAGTGCATCGTTTGTCTGATGTGGTTACGTATGCGATCCGTGCGGACATATGTGATGTAGAGACCATGCAGTCGTTGGGACTGTCCAACATGGATGCGGTTGTAGTGGCAATCACACAGGATTTAAATGCAAGCGCTATGGGAACTATTTTCGCAAAAGAGCAAAACGTTCCATTTGTTCTTGCAAAAGCGCAGGATGAAATTCATGCCAAAATTCTTCAGAAGCTAGGTGCGGACAAAGTGCTTGTACCGGAGAAAGAGAGTGGAGTGCGAATTGCGCGAAGTCTGCTTTCCGGCAAATTTAAAGAATTTATTGAACTGTCACATCACGTTGTTCTGGTAGAAATGGACATGAAACCGGAGTGGGAAGGCAAGAATCTGATAGAATTAGACTTGCGACGCAAAGAGAAAATAAATGTAATCGCTGTCCGCGCAGACGGACATCTGGTTGCCAATCCGGATCCCGAGGCACCGTTAAAAGCCGGCTCCACGTTGGTAGTTACGATGGATAAAAAGAATGTAAATCATTTGATGAAATAAAAATAGCAAACATACCCTGCGGTATCTAGCCTTCCAGACAAGGTGGATCGCAGGGTATTTTTTGCTTGTAGAATATGAAAAAGTCACAGAAAGCAAGCCAGGGGCGCCCCGGCTTGTACCCATGTAGCAAAAAAGCCTCAATAAATGAGGCTTTTTTAGAATAGCGCCAAAGCAAATAGAATATTTTCTGAAAGTTCAAGGCGCTATTATTTCCCTTCATACTTTATTATAGAAGCTACATCATAGCCTTCCAAACGGCTGCGTCCATTCAAGCCTTCGAGTTCAATTAAAAAGACCATTTTTACGACTTCGCCGCCAAGACTTTCAATCAGTTTAACCATTGCTTCTGTTGTTCCGCCGGTAGCAATCAGGTCGTCAATGATAACCACCTTCTGACCTGGCTTGATTGCGTCTTTGTGCATTTCAATTACAGCACTGCCATACTCGAGGTCATATTCAATTTCTACGGTTTCGCAAGGAAGTTTTCCTTTTTTACGAATCGGTACAAAAGGACGATGTGTGTTGTAAGCAATCGGTACACCGAAAATGAATCCGCGGGATTCTGGTCCGATTACCACATCAAAATCCACGTCTTTAAGCTCTGCCTGCATCTCATCGATGGCAAGACGTAAGCCGTCTTTATCCTGCAAAATACTAGTAATGTCTCTGAAAATGATACCTTCTTCCGGAAAATCAGGTATGCTGCGTACGTATTCCTCTATTTTTTTCATAGTAATCTCCTTATATACAATCTCTTGCGTTATCATTTGTTACAGGAATTGCTTCCCATCACAGCCTTATATTATAACATCAATTAATGAAAAAATAAAGGCAGGATTATAAATAGACAATTATTAGAAACATGACAAGAAGAGCGTACGCGGTAAATCCACTTCATACGGTTGTAAATCCACTTCATACGGTTGATTTTCTCAAGGAAAATAACTATACTATACTAGAGTAAATGTGCGAAGGTGGTGACATATATGGAGATGCGGGAATTTGGAATTGAAACCGGCGAATTGGAAATCACAGAAGAAGAACAGCTTTCGGTGCAGAAAAGTTTTACGGACCCGGAAGTTTTATTTGATACGTTAATTAGAAAGATTAAAGCATACCATCCCTCAGCAGAGGATTTGTCGTTGATAGAAAAGGCATATCGACTGGCGAGAGATGCGCATAAAGACCAAAAGCGCAAATCAGGGGAACCGTATATTATTCATCCGGTTTGTGTATGTATTATACTGGCGGAATTGGAGCTGGATAAGGAAACCATTGTTGCCGGAATGCTTCATGATGTCGTTGAAGACACCACTATGACCTCTGAACAGGTGACGGAAGAGTTTGGAGAAGAGGTAGCACTGCTGGTAGATGGGGTTACCAAGCTGACACAGATTAACTATTCAGCGGATAAACTTGAATTGCAGGCAGAGAATTTAAGAAAAATGTTTCTTGCGATGGCAAAGGATATCCGTGTTATACTGATCAAACTTGCTGACCGCCTTCATAATATGCGTACTCTGCAGTTTATGAAGCCGGAGAAGCAAAAGGAAAAAGCAAGAGAGACGATGGACATATATGCACCGGTTGCACAGCGTCTCGGTATTTCCAAGATTAAGATAGAACTGGATGATTTGTCGCTTAAGTATCTGGAGCCGGAGGTTTATTCCGATTTGAAACAAAAAATCGAATCCAAACGTAGCGACAGAGAAAAATATGTAAAAGAGATTGTAAAAGAAGTTTCTGCACATATCAAGGAGGCAGGAATCGAAGCGGAGATAGACGGAAGGGTAAAACATTTCTTTAGTATTTATAAGAAAATGGTGAACCAGAACAAGACACTGGATCAGATTTATGATTTGTTTGCCGTTCGTATTATCGTAGATGATGTAAAAGACTGCTATGCAGCATTAGGAATTATCCACGAGATGTACAAACCAATCCCCGGTCGCTTCAAAGATTATATCGCAATGCCTAAGCCAAATATGTACCAGTCACTTCACACAACATTGATTGGACCAAACGGTCAGCCGTTTGAAATACAGATTCGAACTTACGAGATGCACAGAGTAGCAGAATACGGTATCGCTGCTCACTGGAAATATAAAGAGGGCGTGGATGGTGCACAGGCAGATAAGGAAGAGGAGAAGCTTACCTGGCTTCGTCAGATACTGGAGTGGCAGCATGACATGTCAGACAACAAAGAATTCCTGAGTCTGTTAAAGAGCGATTTGGATTTGTTCTCGGAAAGTGTATATTGTTTCACACCTTCCGGAGATGTTAAGAACCTTCCTACCGGTTCGACACCGATAGATTTTGCCTATAGTATTCACAGTGCGGTCGGCAACAAAATGGTTGGCGCAAGAGTAAACGGTAAGCTTGTAACGATTGATTATAAGATACAAAATGGAGACCGCATAGAGATTATTACTTCACAAAACTCCAGAGGACCAAGCCGTGACTGGCTCACCTTTGTTAAAAGTACACAGGCAAAGAATAAGATTAACCAATGGTTCAAGACGGAATTTAAGGAAGATAATGTACAGCGCGGCAAGGAACTTACGGCAGCCTATTGTAAAACCAAAGGCATTGTCCTTTCCGACCTGTTAAAGCCGCAGTTTATGGAAGTTTGTATGCGCAAATACGGCTTTAAAGACTGGGATTCGGTTTATGCGGCAATCGGCCACGGTGGTCTTAAGGAAGGCCAGGTAGTGAACCGTTTGCAGGAAGAAAAACGTAAGCAGGAAAAACGCAAGATTACCGACGAAACAGTTATGGAAGCGGTAAATGAAGCAAGGGAAAATAAACCTGCCATGATTAAATCCAAGAGTGGTATTCTCGTGGAAGGGCTTAATGACCTTGCAGTAAGATTTTCAAGATGTTGTAGTCCGGTTCCGGGAGATGAAATCGTCGGCTTTGTAACACGAGGACGAGGTGTTTCCATTCATAGAACGGATTGCACCAACATTATTAACCTTCCAAGTGAAGACCGCGCGCGAATTATTGAAGCGATGTGGAGTCCGAGCAGTATCGAGACAAATTCAGAGATTTACCAGACAGAGATTAAAATATTTGCAAATGACCGAATCGGTATGCTTGCGGATATTTCAAGAGTATTTACCGAGAAACGGATCAGTGTGGTAAATATGAATGTCAGAACCGATAAAAACGGTGTTGCCACGATAGAACTCGGATTTGGAGTAAATGGCGTGGAAGAGTTGAATGAGTTGACCAAGAAACTTCGCGGAATTGAGGGTGTTATTGACATCGAGCGAATTCGCGGATAGGAGGAATAAGTTGAAAGTTGAAACAATGGTGTTAGGCAATATGGGAACCAACTGCTTTATTGTTAGCGATGAAGCTACGTCAGAGGCAGTTGTAATAGATCCGGGTGACCAGGCGTATGTAATCAAAGATTACCTCGATGGCAACGGGTTAAAACTTCAGGCAATATTACTGACACACGGACACTTCGATCATATCATGGCAGTGGGAGAACTTGTGTCGGCGTATGGTGTGAAAGTTTATGCGGGTGCGAAGGAGAAAGAACTACTTGCTAATGCGGATGCCAACCTGTCTCGAATGACCGGAAAAGCATACGGTATAGAAGCAGATGAATGGCTTGTGGAGGGACAGGAAATTACATTTGGTAATTTGCAGTTTCGCGTCATTGAAACACCCGGACATACGATCGGTGGCGTATGTTTTTATTGCGAAAAGGAAGGAATTCTTTTTGCCGGGGATACGCTGTTTTGTGAGTCTATTGGACGAACGGATTTCCCTACCGGCAATTATGAAACGCTAATTCGTTCCATCAAAGAAAAACTCCTGAAATTACCGGGCACTACGAGGGTGTACACCGGACACGGAGGCGACACATTAATCAATTATGAAGCGGCAAACAATCCGTTTCTGGATGATGAAGGTGGATTCTGGCTCTAGTGAGAAAGGGGCTTTTTAGGTACAGAGATAGGATTAGGTACGATGGAAAGAAAAGTAATAGGAATTGAAATGGTGGATGGCGGTCTTGCGTACGATGCGCAGGCACTGACCAAATGTTTTTACCCATCTTACGCCATCACCGTGAAAGAAAAAATAGAAGAAGACGTAGATATTAAAATAGTCATTCGCAAATATGAGGATGCCATAGAATTGGATTTGTGGCAGGATACGCAGAATATATGTCAAAAGCGGGTAGACGATATTTTCTACGGAGACTACTGGATACGTAAAGACGACACGCTGGACGAATCCAAAAGAAAACAATACAAAAATCAATTTAAAAAATTAATATACAAGGCACTTAGCGAAGCGACCGGACAGGAGCTTCCGTGGGGAACACTGACGGGAGTAAGACCGACCAAAATCGTGTTAGCGTATTTGGAAGGCGGTTACAGCAAAGATGAAATCCGCGATTTTATGACGCAGAAATATATGGCGTCACCCTCAAAAACCGAATTGGCGCTTAAGGTGGCAGAAACGGAGCTTCGCATCCTCAAAGAAATTGATTATCAAAACGGCTACAGTGTTTATATCGGGATTCCTTTTTGCCCGACAACCTGCCTTTATTGCTCTTTTGCATCGTATCCTTACGAGAAAGAAAATGGGCTGGCAGACCGCTATTTAGAGGCGCTGTTTAAGGAGATGGATTATGTTTCCACCTGCTATCCCGACAGAAAGCTAACCTGTGTTTACATAGGCGGTGGAACACCGACAGCACTGAATGAAGAACAGTTAGAACGTCTGCTTCAAAAAGTAACGACCACACTTGATTTTTCAAATGTGCGGGAATTTACTGTGGAGGCCGGCAGACCTGACAGTATTACGCCAAAGAAACTACAACTTCTGAAGACATACGGAGTGACACGTATTTCCATCAATCCGCAGACGATGAAGAATGACACACTTAGATTGATTGGCAGAAATCATACGGTGGAAGACATTTACGAGGCGTATGACGAAGCGAGAAAATGTGGACATGACAATATTAATATGGACTTGATTGTTGGCCTTCCGAATGAGACATTGGAGGACGTCAAACAGACGATGGATAAAGTGATTTCTCTGAAGCCGGAAAATGTAACGGTACATTCGCTGGTTACCAAGAGAGCGGCGAGACTGAATCTTGAAAATATCAGCGCCGCCGGCGGAATTGACGAAATGGCGGATTATGCGAGAACAGAACTTGAAAAAATGGGCTATCAGCCGTATTATATGTATCGTCAGAAAAATACGACCGGCAGTTCGAAAAGTTCCAATCAGGAGAACATCGGATATGCACTTCCCGGAAAGGAAGGCATTTACAATGTTTTAATTATGGAAGAAAAACACACGATACTGGCAATCGGTGCCGGGACATCGACGAAATTCGTTTCGGTAGAGAAAAAAGATGTTACGCGAGTGGAAAATGTAAAAAGTATTACGGACTACATTGAACGAATTGATGAAATGATAGAACGTAAGATTGGAGTATTATGAGTAAACCAATGAATGACGGATTGTATGAAGTAATGCGTCTGGATTTGACAGACGCGGTAAAACACGGTGCGCTGGTTAGTAAACTGGCAGCAGAACTTGCAAAGGAACTTGGCAAGGATCGTGCGTTTATTGACAAAATTGCGATGGCAGGTATGCTGCATGACATCGGGAAACTTAGACTCAGCAAGTATTTGTACGGTAGAGACGAGCAGGTACTTATGATTGAAGAAATGAAGTATGTGCGGATGCATGCCACGTTCAGTTATGAAATATTAAAAGAACAGGGATTCTCTGAGGATATTCAGCAGATGGTATACCATCACCACGAGAATTACGATGGATCCGGTTATCCGGACAATATGAAGGGTGAGGAAATTCCAATGGGAGCAAGGATTTTAAGATGCTGCGACGTGTTTGCTGCATTGGTGTCAAAGCGTCCGTATCGAGATGCCTTTGACGTGGAATCTGCTGTTGAGTTGATGATAGATGAAGTAAAAAACTTTGACATGGAAGTATTCCTGGCGTTTCAACGTATGTTGCATTCTGCTCAGGCAGAAGATATTTATGCTTTGATTGAACAGATCAAGGTTCCGTACGTGGATGAAATCTGGGATCGAATGTTTGGAGAAATAGAGGAATAACAGGAGGAAGAAAATGATTACACAAAAACCAAAAGGTACGCAGGATTGGTTTGGAGCCAATATGCATAAGAGAACGGTGGTTGAACGAATCGCCAGAGAATTATGTAAAGTATACAATATCAAAGAAATCAGTACACCGGCATTTGAACATACGGAACTGTTCCAGCGTGGTGTAGGTGAGACGACGGACGTTGTACAGAAAGAAATGTACACCTTTATGGACAAAGGAAACCGTAGTGTGTCTTTGAAGCCGGAGGGAACCGCGGGTGCGATTCGTGCCTACCTGGAGAACAATCTTTATGCAGAAAGTCAGCCGATTAAGATGTTCTATGTAACGCCGGCATTCCGCTATGAAAAACCGGACAGTGGAAGACTCAGACAGCATCATCAGTTTGGTGTGGAATTTGTCGGTTCAGAAAGTCCGCTTGCAGAGGTGGAACTGATCAGTCTGATTACGACTCTGATTCGCAAAATAGGCTTGAAAGACGCAAAACTTCACATTAACAGTATCGGTTGTGCCAACTGCCGTAAGACATACAATGATGCCTTGCTTGCTTATCTGGAAGCGCACAAGGACGGACTTTGCCCGACCTGTCAGGAGCGTATGAAGAAAAACCCACTCCGGGTTATCGATTGTAAGGATCCCGGGTGTAAGGAAATTGTAAAGGACGCGCCAAGAACGATTGAATACCTGGATGAAGAGTGCAGTACACACTTTGAGGAGTTGAAACGTTTACTGGATGAACTCGATATCCCTTATGAAATAGATACTGAAATCGTTCGTGGATTGGATTATTACACGAAAACCGTATTTGAATTTGTCAATGAAGACGGATTTACTCTTTGCGGAGGCGGAAGATACGACGGGCTTGTTCATGAAATCGATGAAAAACAGGATATCCCAAGCGTAGGCTTTGGAATGGGATTGGAGCGAGTACTTTATTTCCTTGAAAAAGAAAATGTGGAACTTGAGCCGGAACCGGAAATTTCACTCTATGTTGGAATTCTTGGTCAGGATGCGAAGGCAAAGGCTTACAGTATTGTAAATGAACTTCGTATGGCAGGTGTCACAGCAGAGACAGATTATATGAATCGAAGTGTAAAAGCGCAGATGAAATATGCCAATAAAATCGGCGCCAAATATACGGTTATTATCGGTGAGAATGAAATAGCAGAAAAGAAGGCTGTACTCAAAAATATGGACAGTCATGAGGAGATAACACTTTCCATCGATGAAATTGCAGATTATATCATTAAGGGAGGCAACAAATAATGGCAGAGTCAATGAAAGGACTTAAGAGAAGTCACAGATGTACAGAGGTTTCAGTCGCTAATCTGGATGAAACCGTTACCGTAATGGGATGGGTGCAAAAATCCCGTAATAAAGGTGGAATTATTTTCACGGATTTAAGAGACCGTTCCGGATTGTTACAGATTATTTTTGAAGAGAGTGAGTGCGGTGCAGAGAGCTTTGCAAAAGCAGAGAAGCTGCACAGTGAATTTGTAATCGCGGTTACTGGTGTGGTTTGCAAACGTGCCGGTGGCGTAAACGAGAACTTAAAGACCGGTGATATCGAAGTTCGTGCAAAAGATATCCGCATTCTGGCAGAGTCAGAAACACCACCATTCCCGGTAGAGGAAAACAGTAAGACAAAAGAAGAATTGCGCTTAAAATACAGATGTCTGGATCTTAGAAGACCGGATATCCAGAGAAATCTTATGATGAGAAGTCAGGTTACAGCCGTAATTCGTCAGTTCCTTGTAGAGGAAGGTTTCCTCGAAATCGAAACACCAATCCTTACCAAGAGTACACCGGAAGGCGCAAGAGACTATCTTGTACCAAGCCGCGTTCATCCGGGTAACTTCTATGCCTTGCCACAGTCACCGCAGTTATTTAAACAGATGCTTATGTGTGCCGGCTATGATAGATATTTCCAGGTTGCAAAATGCTTCCGTGACGAGGACCTTCGTGCAGACCGTCAGCCGGAATTTACACAGATCGACATGGAGCTTTCTTTCGTAGACATCGATGATGTATTGGATGTAAATGAGAGACTGTTACAGCGCGTATTTAAAGAAGTGCTCGATGTTGATATCCAGTTACCGCTTCAGAGAATGCCATGGCAGGAAGCGATGGATCGTTTCGGTTCCGATAAGCCGGATATCCGTTTCGGTATGGAATTACAGAATGTAACGGACATTGTCAAAGATTGTGACTTTGTCGTATTTAAAGGTGCTATTGAAAATGGTGGCACCGTCCGCGGTATTAACGCGAAAGGCCAGGGTGGAATGCCACGTAAGAAAATTGATGCACTCGTTACTTTTGCCAAGGGATACGGTGCAAAAGGTCTTGCATATATTGCAATTAATGAAGATGGAAGCTACAAATCTTCTTTCGCCAAATTCATGAAAGAGGAAGAAATGGATGCACTTGTAGCTGCCATGGATGGTAAACCGGGTGACTTGTTATTATTTGCTGCAGACCGTAACAAGATTGTATATGACGTACTTGGTGCACTTCGTCTGGAACTTGCCAAACAGATGGAGCTGTTGGATAAAAATGAATTCAAGTTCCTGTGGGTAACCGAGTTCCCACTTCTTGAGTGGTCAGATGAAGAAGAACGCTTTATGGCAATGCATCATCCGTTCACAATGCCAATGGAAGAAGACTGGGATAAGATTGACAGTGATCCGGGAGCAGTACGTGCAAAAGCATACGATATTGTACTGAATGGAACGGAGCTTGGTGGAGGTTCTATCCGTATCCATCAGAACGATATTCAGGAAAAAATGTTTGAAGTACTTGGCTTTACAAATGAAGCTGCATGGGAACAGTTTGGTTTCCTGTTAAATGCATTCAAATATGGTGTACCACCACACGCAGGACTTGCCTATGGCCTTGACCGTATGATTATGCTTATGGCAGGAGAGGATAGTATTCGTGACGTAATCGCATTTCCTAAGATTAAAGATGCATCCTGCCTGTTAACAGATGCACCGAACATCGTAGATGAGAAACAGTTAGAAGAATTGGGCATTAAGATTAGTGTACCGGTAGAAGAAACTACGGAAGAGTAAAATTGTTTTCATCTTACGGGAACTATTTTCTTAAAATAAAAACAGGATTTGAACCGCTTTTGTGGTTCAAATCCTGTTTTATTAATTTTCTTTGTTGATATAATCATTGATGATATCCAGTATTTCCAACTGCTGTTTGGAAGAAAGTGCGCTTATTTTTTGCAGAATATGTAGCGTAATTTCGTTTTCTTCCGGATGTTTGTCGCTTTCAAAGTTTGTTGTTTCATTTACACATAGTGTGGAAACGGAGCCGGGCTCAACCAACAACTCTGAAATATTAATATGATAGAATTTTGCAATCTTTAAAAGTGTGTCCGTGTCCGGTGTCCTGTGTCCGGTTTCATAATTGGTGTAGGCCTGCCTTGTAATATGCAGATAGTCGCTGACATCCTGTTGTTTATATTTATGAGATTCCCGCAATTCACGAATCTTCTTTTGAATGTATGAATTTGACATACCAGATACTCCTATGTAGAAAAATGAATATTTTACCAATGAAATTATAGCAAGAGGATAAATAAAAACATAATATATGCCACGCACTGTAGCATAAAGCAACAAAATGAAACCTAACAAAAAATTAAAACTCACGATATTTGAACATTTCGTTTCTATTTTCTGATAATTCAAAAATATATTTGACACAAACAATCTGGTAATGGTAAAATTATACTTGATGAGGCTGATGTGCAGAGTTGGGGTGTTTTTATACAGTCAGCAATACAGATAAGTGCACTATATACAGTATCATTAAGATATTTTTTGGAGGAGAATGAAATGAAAGGTACAGTAAAATGGTTTAACAATCAGAAAGGTTATGGATTTATTTCTGACGAAGAAGGAAACGATGTATTCGTACCCTACTCAGGACTTAACATGGAGGGCTTTAAGTCTCTCGATGAAGGACAGGAAGTAGAGTTTGATGTAGTAGAGGGAGCTAAGGGACCTCAGGCTGCAAATGTTATTAAAAAATAATCCATATCAATGGGAATCTACAGTGTACCTTTTTTCTAAGATTAGATCATTGTGATGTATATCTGGAAATAGTTATATTGTTAGAAACGTTTTGATTACGAAGAGCCTGCGTTTGCAGGCTTTTTGTGATTGTATCAGATGGAGACAGCTATGGTTATTAAGAAATTACACCTGCCGGGTACACGATATCAATACATTGCCGGAGAATATTACTTGAAAATGGACGGCGCGGACGCTACAAAGTGCAATGAGCTAAAGCGTGCCTGTCTGGATAAAAATATAGAGATTCTGGTTGGATATTTTGAAAAAGATGAAATATCTTTAACGAGAGAACAACTGGACGGTTCCTTTTCGTCATATGCGTTGGAGATTGGAGATTATACCTATCATTTTCCGGTTCTTCCATACAAACAAATGAACGCAACAAACCATCTGCCAAAGATACTTGGAGCAGCGGTATATGTGATGACTATTGCCGGAGGGGAAGAGGGAAAGGAAGCGGATAAACTGCGACGTGATACGTTAGCCGTATATTTGGATATGTGGGAAATCGCGCTGTTGGACGGCGCAAGAGAACTACTGCAAAAAGAAACAAAAAATTATTTTGGGAAGGAAGAAAAGTTGTTTGTTTCAGACCAGATTGGTCCGGGGTTTTATGGGATGGAAGTCCGGGCACTTTTGGATATTGCAAAACAGCTGGACAGTGAACAAATCGGGGTGACGATTGGAAACGGAATGCTTTCGCCGGCAAAGAGCTGCGGAGGAATCTTTCTGGCGTTTGAAGGAGAAAAATATACGGTATCGGAGAATCCTTGCGCATATTGTTATGCAAAAGAAACTTCCTGTGAGTTTTGCAATGCCAAATTATGACTAATTCGACAACTTGATATATTTTGTCAGAGAAATTAAAAAAGAAAAATAAAAAAACAGTCAAATTCAAGTGTTTATCCTTGAAAAAATGACGTTTTTTGGATATAATTGATAGCAGATGGTATGAACGGAGGGGGATCGCAATGAAGGCTGTAATGAAGCATTATGTAAAAGAAATGATTGAGTGTTTTGAAGTCCCGATTATTGCCTATGTATATGAAACATCCAAGGTTGTTGCAATGAATCCATGCGCAATTGAGATTCTGGGGGACAATTCAAAAGATGTGAAGGTTTTCTTCAAAAGTGCGGAACGAAAGAAGATCAAAGATGAACTGTTAGAGAATGGAAGCGAGACTTTTTTTGAACGACCAATCATCGTCAAAGGGAAGGAAGTTCTGTTTGATATTCAGGTGAATGTGATTTGTGTATCACAGGAACACCTGATTCTTTGTATATTTGAACATTCGTATAAGAGTATATTTGCGAATCCAAAGAATCCATTTATTCCGGGGCTCATCTGGAAAGATAAGTCGCTAAATACGCTTGGTACGAATCTGCAACTACGTCAGGACGTGGATATTAACGCGAAAGACGGTAGAATACAGGCGGCAATCAGCACAGCGCAGGAAGCTGAGAAAAAAGTATTGGAAGAACAACTGCCGCAGTTTTCAACAATCCAACAGGTATTTGGCAGTAATCGCGATGGCTTTGCCAAAGCGACACGTATCCCGATTATTAACACGAACGGAACCTGTGTGGGAATGCTGGCAATGTATTCATTATTGATGGATTCCAACAATCGTGAAGATATGATAGAAAGTATATTGCGTAAGAACAGTGTTCTCGAAAAGGCAATAGAGAGAACTTCCGATATTGTAATTGTTCTTAGGGAGAATGCCGGTGAGAGTATCGAATATATCAGCCCGAATATTTCCAGACTGGGATATGATGCACATGAACTGATGCGTCGTGGAATCCGCTGGAAGAGCCTGATTGCCGAGAAGAGCCGGACAAACTACGACGACTGGAAACAGGCACTCAAGGAAGACAGTAAAGCTGTTCCGGTATGTGGTTATTACATCAGAAATCGCAGTGGCGGTGAGGTTTATGTGGAGGATACGACGATGGAGTATTCTACCCGTAGCCAGTACATTTATCGAATGGCAAGAGTGACGGTTACCAATAACGTGAACCACGAAGAAAAGAATTGGGATAAGTTGCGGAAACAGACAGAACAGATTCTTAGTGATGCTACGGATGCAGAACGCATGAATTATTCTGTATTTTATCAGCCGATTGTGGATCACAGTACATTGAGACCGGCGGCTTATGAGGCTTTTATCCGATGGAGTCATGATGGAGAGTTTTATGTGAATCCGCTCAAAATCATTCCGGTATCCGAGTATATCGAATTACTTGGACCATTGGGAGAATATATATTTAAAGAGGCATTTATGAAATGCAAAGAACTGAATGATGATTCGGAACAACGGATACGGATGCATATTAATGTATTTACATATCAGTTCTTACAGCCAGACTTTTTGGAAGTTACCAAACGCTTGATTAAGGAGACACAAGTGGATCCTGAGTGCATTGTTTTGGAACTTAGGGAAGTTGTGGCAAAGGAGGATAGAGAGTTATTCTCCACAGTGATTCAGTCTTTAAAGCAATTGGGCTTCAAAATAGCACTTGAGGATTTTGGTTCAGATGCGTTTTCGTTGCAAAGTCTGAAAGAATTGGACTTTGATTATGTCAAGATCAACGAAGATTATATGAAGAACTACGGAAATGAAGAATTCAATCCGGCGCTCCTTAATGCGCTTGTGGACCTGATTCATAGTTTAAAGAAGAAAGTAATCATTTCCGGCATAGAAAACAAGGAACAGTTAAATTTCCTTATTTTCTCGGAAGTGGATTATTATCAGGGATACTATTTTGGTTATCCCAAATCAAAAGAAAATATATTTAAGGAGGAAGTAACGTGAGTATTACTAGCAAAGAATTTGGAAAAACCAACAACGGGGAAAAGGTAACCGCATATACCTTAACAAACAAAAACGGAATGGAAGTAACGTTTCTTGACTTCGGAGCAATTATGACAAGTCTTCTTATTCCAAAGGGAGACAAAAAGATTGATGTGGTTTGTGGACGTGAAACCGTACAGGACTATACCGGTGATGGAACTTATTTTGGATCTGTAGTAGGAAGATACTGCAACCGTATCGGTGGTGCTGCATTTACTTTAAACGGTGTTGAATATAAGTTAGATAAAAATGATGGTGAGAACTGTCTTCACAGTGGTTTCAGCCCATACAACAATATGATGTATGAAGTAGAGACCAACGAAACACCGGATGGACCAAGTATTGAATTCTCAAGACTTAGCCCGGACATGGAACAGGGATTCCCTGGCAAATTAGATTTGACAATTACATTTACATTAACAAATGATAATGAAGTTGTATTTGAAACATTGGCAGTAGGAGATAAAGATACTCCGGTAAGTATTACAGATCATGCATATTTCAATCTTGCAGGACATGATTCCGGAACTATTTTGGATCAGGTTCTCTATCTGAACGCAGATGCTTTCACTCTTACAGATGCTGCAAGCATCCCTACAGGAGAAATTGTAGATGTAACCGGAACTCCAATGGACTTTAGAACACCTAAGCCAATCGGACAGGATATCAAAGCGGATTATCAGCCGTTACTGGATGCCGGCGGATACGACCATAACTGGTGCTTAAATGTATCCGGCAAAGACGTAGAGCTTGCTGCAAGCCTGGAAGACAAAAAAGGCGGCGTTAAGATGGAAGTTTACACAGATCTTCCTGGACTTCAGATCTATACAGGAAACTTCCTGGACGGAGATGCAGGAAAGGGCGGCGTAAAATATCCACGTAACGCAGCATGCTGTTTCGAAACACAGTTCTATCCGGACTCTGTAAACCATGACAATTTCCCAAGCTGTATTTTGAAAGCTGGAGAAAAATACGAATATACGACCATTTACAAGTTTATATTTTAAGGTATTTTAGTATGGTCGTATATTCTATATACGGACCATTTACAAATTCATATTTTAACTCATTTGGAGCTTGAACTCCAAATGAGTTAAACGCTCCGCGAGGATGCGCACGGATTCGGTTATGAAATATGTCTGCTAAAGCAGACCGCATCCGGCGCACAAGACTCGCAAGCGAGTCTTGAATTAAAACCTAGCATGGTCGTATATTATATACGGAAAAAGGGTTGCCTCACAGTTTGTTGTGAGGCAACCCTTTGTGGTTATGCGAATGCAATCTGTTGTAGAAAATTATATTATTTGGTTCCGTAGATACGGTCTCCGGCATCTCCAAGACCCGGAAGGATGTATCCATTCTCATTGAGACGTTCATCCATAGCACCAACGTAAATGTCTACATCCGGATGAGCTTTCTGTAAAGCTTCAATTCCTTCCGGTGCAGCGATGAGGCATAAGAAATGAATCTTTGTAATGCCGCGTTTTTTCAACTGATTAATTGCTGCGGCAGCAGAACCACCGGTTGCACACATTGGATCAACGACAAAAATCTCACGCTCTGCGGCGTCTTTTGGGAGTTTGCAGAAGTATTCTACAGGCTCTAGAGTTTCTTCGTTACGATACATACCAATGTGACCTACTTTAGCATTTGGAATCAGATTGAGGATTCCGTCTGCCATATGTAAACCTGCTCTAAGAATAGGAACAACACAAAGTTTCTTTCCGGCAATTTCTTTCGCTGTAGTTTTGGTTAAAGGAGTCTCGATTTCGATATCCGCTAACGGAAGATTGCGGGTAGCTTCATAACAAATCAACATTGCAACTTCGGCTACAAGATCTCTAAACTCTTTTGTGGATGTGGTTTTGACACGCATGATGCCAATCTTGTGTTGGATCAATGGATGATCCATAATGGTAACTTTATTCATAATTGACCTCCATAGTATGTTATAATCTGTACTTATTATAACACCATTGCTTTCGTTATAAAAGGCAAAAAGTGAAACACAAATAGGGTGATTTGTGGTATAATTCAGATAATACATTTTATATTTGAGATTTATTTGATAAACAGGGAGAAACTTATGAAAAGAGAGAGATCATTAAATTTGTGGAGTGTTCATTATATTTACATAGGTTTGTTATTAATCGTCCTGGTGCGTGCAATTTTTTCTATCAAGGGAGGTAACGGATACGAAATTGCAGGCTATTTCGGGTTCTTTTTTGTGATGCTCGTAGTCGGATACATTCTTCGAATTAAGATCTATAAATACATACATAAGATTGATTCTCTATCCGAGGAATACAAAGAGACGACAGATATATATCGTACGCTGAACAATCAGCTTATGGATTTGACTTCAGCTACAGTGGTTTATCTCGATAATGATTTGCGAATTCAGATTTGTTCCAGAGAGATTACCAAGGATACTAATGAGTGGACCGAAACGGATGTCGTAGGTAAGAAACTGATTGACGTATGTACACCGCAAAAGTATCAGAGTCTGTTGGATGAATACAAGGAGAAACCTTATGAGACGATTGTTGAGGTAGAGGGGGAAGATGGAGAAAAGCAGTGGTTCAAAAAATATGTGGACGACTTTGTATACAATGGAGAGAAGAGAGGCGTCTTTTGCTATGAGAGCAATATTACTGCGGATAAACGCGTTCAGATGGAATATGAACAATTAACGAAACTCAGGAGTAATATGCTGATTGCGATTTCGCATGAACTGAATACACCGTTGAATGCAATCAGTGGTTCGCTGGAATTGTTATCTCTCAGCAATAATTTATCTGAAAGTGACGTCGGACATCTTAAAAATATTCGAGATGCTTATCGCGGGCTTAAGAATCTCATTTTTGAGATTACGGACTTCACCAAAATAGGAAATAATAACTTTGAATTAGAAAATGTGGAGTTTGCTGTTCGTGATGTGTTGGACGAAATCTGTCCGTTGGTTTATGGTAAAGCGAGGGAGAAAGGGCTGGAATTTCTGATTAAGGTGGAACCGCAGATTCCTCGTAAACTGGTCGGTGACAGAGAAAAACTAATACGCGTATTAAAACATTTGTTAAACAACGCACTTAACTACACCACACAGGGGTATATCAAGCTTAGCATTCTGGAGCATAGAGCGAAGAATGGCAATCTGATCATTCACTATCAGGTATCCGATACCGGTGTCGGTATGAGCGACGAGAAACGGGCGGCTGTATTTGGCGAAACATCAGAGCTTCTTTCAGAAAGCAAAATTGAGGGAATCGGTATTGGTCTTGCTCTTTGCCAGGAATTTGTGCGTGCAATGGGTGGAGAATTAATGTGTGAAAGTAAGAAGGGTGTGGGAAGTAATTTTTTCTTCAACCTAAATACAGAGGCGAATTCAGGAAAAGCGTTTGCCAGTGTTACGGAGCCGGAAAAATGTAAAGTGGTCTGCTATACAGAGAACAGTATTCGTAAGAAATATATCAAAGAATGCTGCAACGACCTGGGAATTGAAAGTATAGTATTTGCCGGAGACGGGGATGTTGGCGATGAGTGTACACATTTGATTATAGATCCGGAATCGACAAATGCCGACTATTGGTTAAAGAAGGAATTTTCCAATCCGTGTCTGAAGGTAGTTATTGTAAATGGCTCCAACAAGAATCTTGGTATTGTGAATTATGCAGACAGAGTCATATATGAACCGTTATCGGTATCGAATTTTGCAAGCATTTTCAATGAAGTGAAAATGGGTGAGAATCGGAAAAATGGTCGAAAAGACAGTCTTATTTTCAAGACAACAGGTATCCGGGCGCTGGTTATTGACGATAACGAAGTGAATCTTATGATTGTAAGCAATATGCTGCAACAATATAACATTCAGGAAGAGTGTGTTTCCCAGGTAAAACTGGGTATTCAAAAATATAAAGATAATGATTACGATATTATCTTTATGGATTACCTGATGCCGGGCATGAATGGTGTGGAGGCTACGAAGATAATCCGTAAGTATGATAAAGGTGTGAATAATCCATATATTATTGCACTTTCGGCAAATGTTAATGAGGCAATTCGTAAGGAATTTGAGGACGCAGGTGCAGATCTTGTCATGAGTAAACCAATGGAACTTAGGGAACTGAGTGATACACTGCGTAAGATACTTCCAAAGGACCATATCCTGTTTGAATCTTCTGAAGTTGGAAAGACCGGCGAAGAAGAGGATGAGGGAGAACATCTGTCGCAATTAAAAGAGGCGTTGTCCAAAGTGAAATATCTGGACATAGACCTTGGATTATCTTATATTGCAGGCTCCATCCGGAACTATGTACACATTTTGCGGGCATGCTGTACGAACGTACAGGAACAGATTGATTTTGTTAAGGCAGGATATGAAATGCTGTCGCCTTCCGATTTGCAGATCAATTTCCACAGTCTGAAGGGAATTCTTTTGAATACAGGAGTTACCGTATTGTCTGAACGCGCCAAGGAAATGGAGCAGGCGGCTAAGGATAACAACAGTGTGTACATTGAAGAGCATGCAAAGGAATTTATCACAGAGATTGAGACTTTCCGAAGTACTTTGCAGGAGGCACTTAACAGCTTTGAAAAAAGTGAGAAAGAGGAAAAGAAACCAAAAGAAAATACAGTCACACTGTCCAACGCAGAGCTCAGTGAGCAGTTGGAAAAGGCAATTCATCATATCAAACGATTTGAGTTTGACGAAATCAATCGTATTATGGAGGAAGTGCTGCGTTCAAATCTGGAGGATAAGAGAGAAATGCTTGAAAATGCCTATGATCTGATACAGGGATTCCGTTATGAAGAGGCACAGGAAATTATCGAGAAGGTTAAAAGTGAATTGATTTGACCGAAAGAATTGCAGAGGAAAAGCCTAGTAGAGGGGGGAGTTGCTACTAGGCTTTATTTATGAAAAAAATATCTGTATGTCAAATGAAAAGTATGTCAAAACAGTTGACATGAATGAATTATTGAGTTTTAATATGTTTACATTATATGAGACAGATATGAGCACAATATGGATAGAATGTGAACAAAATGTTAATAATAAATATAATGAATCCCGGGAAGGAGAACTGCTATATGCCGAATGTTTTTCGCAAGTTTCTTCGCAAAGAATTTGGAAGAAACCGATATAATCAATATTTTATATCCTATCAGAGATTGATAACAGGGAAACTGGATCCAAACCGGGAGGATACCGAGAATGTATTTCATGATTTATATCATGTGTTAGGAGACTGTGACCGTGCGAATCTGGAAAGACGACATGATAAGCTGATGGATACGTTACAGTTAGCGGTTAAGATTGATAAGCAGTTTATATTTGCGGTGATTTTTTATTTCTTTGCAATCATTTTTTTGCTTTTGCAGGGGATTGAACCACTGATTCTGACGATTGCATTGGTGGCAATCACCGGTTGCTTCATCTATAAAGCAGTTGAGTTTCTGGCGAATAAATTTTGCTATATTGACGCACGCCTTATTCTGATGTACAAAGACATTTTGGATGAGATGATTCATCAGTTGAAGGAAGTAGAGCAAGGAGAGTAAACAAATATGAGAATGGTAAAACCGGTGCAAAAAGATAAATTTATGCCGTTGGCTTTTTTTAAGAAATCTGCATTTACCGGAAGCCTGAATGGAATGCGATATAAAGTAGAGAAATCAGAAAAATCAGAAGAGGAAGTCGTTCTGGTGGCATATGTCTGGCCGGAACCGTTTTCTTTTGATCATACCGAGCAGGATAAGATAACGCAAACGGAATTCACGTTTGATGAGGCAGGTATAGACAACGCTGTCGATTGGATTAATGAACGATATCAGGCTGACTACGGTGAATTTTCGGAATAAAGAAAAGCTATCCATACATATATTTTGGTAACTAGCCTATAGTGAAGAAGAGAATGAAACGAATCAATGTAGAAACAAAACTTCGTGCCGGTTGCCTTTTCGCGCTTTGCCTGCTTTTGTCTGTTGTATGGGTGGTGCAGTCGAAAACAGAATACGTAAGTAATACGGTGGGAAGCAGAAAGCTTCCCATTTATTGTGTGGAAACGAAAGAGAAGCAAATCGCCCTGTCTTTTGATGCTGCGTGGGGGAACGAGGATACAAAGACGTTACTGGATATATTGAAGCGAAATGGTGTGAAGGTAACTTTTTTTATGACCGGAGGATGGGTGGAAAGTTTTCCGGAAGATGTGAAAGCGATTGCAAAGGAAGGTCATGAGCTGGGTAATCACAGCGAAAATCACAAGCAGATGTCGACACTGTCAGCACAAGAGGACAAAGAGGAACTGATGTCTGTACATGAGAAAGTAAAGAAGCTAACGGGAGTGGAGATGAAGGTTTTCAGACCGCCTTACGGAGATTACGACAATACGCTTGTAGAGACTGCCAATGCCTGCGGTTATCAGGTGATTCAATGGGATGTGGATTCGCTGGACTGGAAAGACTATGGAAAGGATGCCATAATTCATACAGTAGTAGACCATAAGCATCTTGGAAGCGGTTCCATTATCCTTTGCCACAATGGTGCGAAGTATACAAAAGAAGCACTGGAACCAATGATACGCGCATTAAAGGAGAAGGGATACGAGTTTGTAAAAATGTCGGATTTGATTTACCGGGACCATTATACGATAAATACAGAGGGCAGACAGATACCGAATGAAAATAATAAAGAAAAATAGTCATAAAAAAGATAAGAAAATAAAGCGACAAATCACTACACTTGTAGGATAATATAATTGCACATAGTATGTAATTACTTCTTATCATATGCAAACGGCACTGCTAAATATTTAGAACTTTGTGTCGATATAATATATAGAGCCATGTAATTATAAATGATAAATAATACTTCATAATTTTGGAGGAAGGTTGATATACATGAGGATAAAAACGTGGAAAGATTGGACGAAGTTAATATTGTTTACCGTGGCAGCAGTTTGTTTGCTGACCGTAGGAGTAAATCAGTCTGTATGGTATATAGAGGCGCTGGAAACAATTCCGGTTTCTTCCGTGACGCTTAGTCAGGGTGCACAGGTGCTTGCGGTTACCAAACAGATTACGATTGAGGCAACCGTCTTACCGGAGAATGCCAGTAGAAAGGCTTTGAAGTGGGAATCTTCGAATCCGGCGGTGGCATCGGTTTCATCCGGAAAAGTAACAGCTAAGAATCCGGGAACAGCGGTAATCAGTGCAACGGCAGCAGATGGCAGCGGAGCAACTGCGAGTCGAACGATACAGGTAACGCCAATTGTTACGCACGTATCTATTCTTAAAGATGGAGAAGAAGTTAACGGTCAACAGCTTCCGATGGGAACAAACGCTTCTTTTGGTGAGTCAATCACCTTGACGAGTACCAATACACCGGATACTTCCTATCAGCGAGTAAACTGGTCTTGCAGTAATCCAGAGGTTTTAGATATGGAAGTTTCAGGACAGGACTGTATTCTAAATGTGACCGGAGTAAACGGAACAGCTACCATTACAGCTGTGGCAGCAGATGGCTCCAGTAAATGGGGTTCGGTTGTCATCAATGCGATTACGATGGTGGAAGATATGCAAATCGAGGGCGATGATTACATCGGAGGCGGAAAAAACAAATTCTATACTACCGTTGCCAGTCCGGAAAATGCCACAGATAAGTCTGTGAAGTGGGAAGTAGTGGACCCGGATACCGGTGAAAAATCTGAAAATGCAACAATTACAAACGGTAAACTGGTTGCCGGTAAGGTTTCAGAGACGACGGTTGTGCAAATTCGGGCTTTGTGCCAGGATGGTAGCGGATTTGTAGCGACAAAGGATGTAACGATTACTCCGTCTGTTACGAGTATTAAGATTTTGAAAGACGGAGAAGTGGTTTCCAATAAAAAAATCCATACGAATACACACGATATGGATGATGGGTTCCGGTTAGAAGCAGTATGCGATCCGGAGGAGTCCAGACAGGAAGTTGTATGGTCTACGGACAACAGTGCGGTAGCAACCGTAGATGAAGACGGAAATGTAACAACGCATGGTAAAAAAGGCAGTGCGCAAATTACGGCGACGGCAACGGATGGTTCCGGAAAGTTCGTGTCTACAACGGTTGTAGCAACTGCATATGTCAGTGAAATAGAGATTACAGGTAATGGCCAGGTGGCAGGAGGTCGATGGTTGTACCTGGATGCGGAGGTTTTACCGGAAGATGTTTCTTCCAAACAGATGGACTGGACCTGGTATGTAGAGGGAGATCCGGATGTGGATCCAAATCTGGTGTATTTGGCACAAGATCCGACAGACAGTACGAAATGTATTGCTAAGACGAGAGAAGTTCGTCATACGATAGAAGTAACGGTAGTAGCTACTGCCAGAGACAGGTCAGGAATTTCGGCAGAGAAAACATTTCAAATTAATCCGGTTGCAGATAGTGTAGAAATTCATGCATATCTTCCGGATGAAAACGGAGTGCCGGTGGATACTAACGTTACAAAGCAAAAACTTGGAATTGATATCAATCCTAACTTTGATAATCTGGATTTGACAAGGCAGTTGGAGGCGCTGGTAGAGTCCGACGAAGCAAGCCAGGAAGTAGTCTGGTCTACATCTAACGATGAGGTTGCCGGTGTTGACGAAAATGGTCTCGTAACGGCGAGAGGAATTCGTGGAACAGCGAAGATAACTGCAAAAGTTAACGATGGCACAAGCCGAAGTGCCGCAGTATATATCAACTGTGCCAATATGATGCATGAGCTTACGATACTTGGGCCTTTGGAGACAACAGAGAATGTACAGGATGAGATAAGTATCGGTATTGGTAAGGTATTGCAGTTAACGACCGCATACGCTCCGTCGAATGCAACGTCAAAGGGAGTTGTCTGGTCCGTAGATCAGGAAGCATATGCCTCCGTTTCAGAAGATGGCAGAGTGTCTGCATCCAAGAATCTGATTCGCGAAAGAACCGTAACGGTAACAGCGACTGCAAAAGATGGTAGTGGTGTATTTGCCACAAAGCGTATTCATATCGTACCGGCAGTAACCAGTGTTTCCATTTATCACGGAAGTGAAAGAGTAAATGGAACCAAAATAGGTGTAGATACGGTGAATGACAACGAAGAAATACAGTTATCGGCTGCACTTCTTCCGGAAACCTCTTATCATGGAGTTATCTGGAAGAGCTCTAATACAAGAGTGGCAACCGTCGATGAAAATGGTCTGGTTACTACACAGGGGCAGAAAGGAACGGCACGTATTACCGCAACCAGTGTTGATGGAAGTGGTAAGTCGGGTTCGGTAACGATTCGAGTATATACATTTGTACAAAGTATTAGTGTTACGGGCATCACGTCGGTGGCAGCAGGAAAGTCTACACAGTTAACGGCAGCAGTGCTTCCTACTGATGCGGCAACAAAAGGAATTGACTGGGTAAGTGCGGATACAGAGAAAGCGATTGTATCTACGACGGGTAAAGTAACAGCCCGCAAACTTACCGAGAGAACGACGGTAGATATTCTTGCAAAAGCGAAGGATGAATCCGGAGTGGTGCAAAGGACGACAATTACGATATACCCGGCAGCAACAGCAGTTTCTATGAGAATGGGTGGAAATGAAGTTGGTGGAACTTCCGTTACTTATGCATTATCCCAGATGCCGGAGGGAACAACGATACAGCTGAGTGCTTCTGTTTTGCCGGAAACAGCAATGCGTGAGGTGACGTGGCAGTCCACGAATCGAAAGGTAGCTACCGTCGATGAAAACGGGTTGGTCACCTTTATGGGTGTAAAAGGAACTACAAGGATTAAGGCGATTGCAGCAGATGGAACAAAGAAGAAAGTATCCTTTGCAATATCCGTTGTGTTAAATGCGCCATAGAAAGAGAAGACATCATGAGAAAAGATACGCTATATATTACAGATTTAGATGGAACACTGTTAAACAGGCAGGTAGAGGTTACAAAAACCTCTGCCTGCTTATTAAATGAATGCATAAAAAACGGAACCGGCTTTACGGTTGCTACTGCGCGTACTCATGCCACCGTGGAGAAAATTCTTCAGGATGTAAACGTAAATTGGCCGGTTATTTTGATGAATGGTGCACTGATTTACGATTTGGAAAAGAAGGAATATGTGAAGATAGAAAGCATAGCTCCTACCCTTGTGGAAAAACTTTGCGGCTGGATGCATCAATATGGAATCTACGGTTTTTTATATACGGTAGAAAACAACCGGATGTGTACCTATTACGAGAAACTTGCCACGGAATCAATGCAGAAATTTTACCGGGAAAGAAAAGAAAAATACAATAAGCAATTCCGACAGGTGCGAACTCTTAACGAGGCGGCGGACAAAAACGCAGTATACATTTCCATGAATCATCAGAAAGAAAAGTTAGAACCTGTTTTTGCGTTAATCAAACAGGAACCGGGATTGGATGCCACCTTATATCAGGATATCTACGAGGAGAATCGCTGGTATCTGGAAGTGTTCAGCCATAAGGCATCGAAGAAAAACGGAGCCTCATTTTTACGCGAGTATACTGGCGCGGATACGCTGATAGGATTTGGGGATAATTTGAACGATCTTTCCTTGTTTGAAGCATGTGATATTACGTGCGCGGTAGAAAATGCCAATGCTACAGTAAAGGAGCAGGCAGACTATGTAATTGATAGTAATGAAGAAGACGGTGTTGCAAAGTGGATTTATGAATCGACACAAAAAAACAAATAAATATCGAAATATACAGAAAATACTTCCGATTTGTTGACAAAAAGTGAAAATTAACTTAAAATTGTCTTATCGTGAAGTGTTTTTTTTGAGTTCTATTTTCACAAAAAAAGGAGGGCTTATGGCAGATACAGTATACGACGAATTTATGGATGAAGACACTCAAAAAGGCAAGTATATGAGTTTCAGGCTTGGCAATGAGTACTATGGAATCGGAATTAATTATGTAAATGAAATCATTGGGATACAACCGATAACCGAGGTTCCAAAGACTGAGGATTATATTAGGGGTCTCATTAATCTTAGGGGTAAGATTATACCGGTGATTGATGTAAGAATACGTTTTGGGAAAGAACCGGTTCCTTACAATGACAGGACATGTATTATTGTAATTGAGGTTAACCGCTTTGTTGTGGGGGTTATAGTAGATACTATAGCGGATGTGGTTACCATCGAAGATCAGAATATTGTGCCACCACCTAAAGTAGGAAAGCACAGTAAAGAGAACAAATATATTTATGGTATTGGTAAGATTGGAGAAGACGTGAAGCTTCTGATTGACCCGGAGATGCTATTGGACGAAGAAGATATAGAGGAGCTGATGGAGAAAGAAACACAGACAGAAGAAGAGTAACTGCTAACGGGTGTTTACGTTGAATAACGGGAAAAAGGGGTTTATATGCGAAAATATTATGATTTTAAGACAAAATACAAGATTATTGTAGGCATTATTCCATTGAATTTTTTGACGATACTCTTATTGATTTATGCATTATCAAATATGTGGAATCTTTTTGCGACAGGACGCGATCGCTATAATACATTTGGAGAAGGGTCCAAAGAAATTGCTGTTATGTATGCGAATTATCAACAATCCATAGCGCTTTTAGGTGAAGCATCGGAGATTGCAGGAGCAGGTACCAATGTTGACCAGGCAGCTTTAGAAGAAAAACTTTCGGAAATAGAGCAGTGCCAGTCCAAGAATTCGGAACTTAAAGATGCATTTGGAACGCTTTCATTTAAGAACGGTGAGATTATTGATTTGAGAGATTCCTTTTTTGCAGAACTTGATAAATACAATACGGTATCTGCAAGCGTTTTGAATCTGTTTCGCAGCAGTAGTTACAGTGAAGGGGTGCAGACGTTAAAAAGCGAAGAGGCACAAAGTATTGAGTCTGCAGTCAAAGAACAATTTGAAGCATTGTCCGAACGCATGAATGATGTAGTCAGTGAAGAACTTACCAGCGGAAAGGGACGTTTTAAGTTTCATTTGATTCTGTTTGGTGTATTAGGGTTATTCCTTATGTTGGGATATGGCCAGATGATTATTATGATCTCAAATTTTACAGACCGACAGTTCAAGGCTTTGAATGAAATGGCAGAACGCATTGCGGAAGGCGATGTAGATGTGGAGTGCAAACAGGTATACAAAGATGATTTTGGAGACTTAATCGGCAAATTCAAGATTATGGTGGACAACATCAAACATCAGGCGGAAGTTGCTGCCAGAATGACAGAAGGCGATTTGACCGTAGATATCACACCTAATTCAGATCGTGATGCTTTAGGTAATTCCTTAAAGAAACTGTTAAAACAGGACAATTATGTTTTGGGTAATATCAATGAATCGGCAAACCAGGTGTTTGTTGGTGCGGATCAGGTGGCATCTGCCAGTCAGTCGTTGGCACAGGGTTCAACCGAACAGGCGAGTGCCATTGAACAGGTATCCGCTTCTATTGTAGATATAGCAGAAAAGACAAGAGTCAATGCGTCGGATGCAGGAACTGCAAGCGAACTCGTGAATTCAGCGAAAGGACAGGCAGTCAGCGGTTCAAAACAGATGAATGAAATGATGGAAGCGATGGAAGATATCAATCGGTCTTCTGAGGATATCTATAAGATTATTAAAGTGATAGATGATATTGCATTCCAGACTAATATCCTTGCTTTGAATGCGGCGGTAGAGGCCGCAAGGGCAGGAAGCCATGGCAAGGGATTTGCAGTTGTGGCGGATGAGGTCAGAAATCTTGCAGGAAAGAGTGCAACTGCAGCGAGTGAAACTGCAGAACTTATCGAGGATTCCATTGCAAAAATTTCCAACGGTTCCAAATTGGCCGCTGAGACAAAGGATGCTTTGGAACAGATTGTGAAGTCGGTAGAAGATATTGTTACAATTGTTGACCGTATCGCCATTGCCTCTAATGAGCAGGCAACTGCCATTGCGCAGGTGGATCAGGCAGTTTCACAGGTATCGCAGGTGGTACAGACCAACTCGGCAACAAGCGAGCAGTGTGCGGCTGCCAGTGAAGAACTGTCTGCACAGGCAGAAAATCTTCGTATGTTGATTGGCAGATTCAAGTTAAAGAAACAATATGGTGGAGGCTTCGAAGAGGAGCTTACGATAGACTTAGGAGATGAGCCGGATGAGCCGATATATGCTATAGAGCAGAATACATTTGAATACTCCGGTGACACAGGAAAGTATTAATTTTTTATATAATAACCTCATGCTCTAGGGCATGGGGTTATTGTTTATCTCGGCCGGAAATGACAGATAGGACAGGTTGGTATTATGAACAGGCAACAAAGATTTGAAAAAATGTGGACGGTATTACTGATATCTATGCTTATTGTAGAAAGCATATGGTACGGCAGTGAATGGAATACAAAACAGGCGCACGCCTTGGATACGGAAAGTATTGTGTATGCGGTATCCGAGGAAATTGTCTATGCCCGTCCGGGGCAGGATGCAGAATTTATTGTGCATGTGGATACTTCGAGAATGAATGAAACAAAACAGGTAACCTATGCGTGGTATAAAAGAGCATCACAGTCTTTGATTGCCCCGGAAGCTCCAGAAGTATCGCCGGATCCGGAGGTATCGCCAAATCCGGATGATTCAAAAGGAGAATTACTGGCGTGTACAGCCCCGGTATTATCTTTGACGGAACTGAAAACGGATGATTTTGGATTATACGATTGCTATGTGCAGGTGGCAGATGAGGAAGAAAAAGTAGTAGAATTTGAACTTGTAAAAGAGGAAGCACTTAGCGCAGAGGCGGAATATGGACGTGAGACAATACGAGTGGATGCACAAAACGACTTGCAGAAAGCAGAACTTTGTGTGTCTGCCAAAGACTATTGGAATAGAAAGATTTCCTATACCTGGTACAAGGAATCTTATAATAATGAGACAAACGATTACATAGAGAATAAATTAGAGTGTAGTAAACGCCTTCTGAAACTGAGTGATTTGCCGACGGTGGAAGGTGTTTACGGCAAATATATTTGTAAAGTCAGTGTGGAAGCAGGAGCTGTAAATAGTACAACAGATACGATGATTTTACAGGAAGACGAGCAGCTGGATGTGACATTTTATGTATTGCCGGCAAAGGAAAAACAGGTGGATATTTACAGGGAAGAATATATACCGCAAATGTTAACTGCAGATATTAACGGGTTTGATAATCTTGCAGATGTAGAATTTGTTTGGTTTTTGAATGGAAAAAAGATTCCATTTGCAGATAACACTTCTTATGAACTGTCTGAAAAACAAAGAGAGCAGGGTGGTGAATACACTTGTGTTGCACGCGAAAAAGATTCCGTAAGCTGGTCACGTTTCAAACTGGTTCCACAAGGAAATATGCATCTGGTATGCACGAATGAGCAAGACGGTGTTATAGAGGCAACAAAAGGTGCGAATGCTTATATTTCCATGTTGGCAGTAACAGCAATAGATGAGAATGCAGCGTCTTTTACAGATACTCCGGCTTTAAACAGCGGAGAGCAGAATATAGGCTACAGCTGGTATAAAAAGACGGGAAGAGGTGACTATATTTGCCTTGAGGAAAATACTACGAATATTTTCCCTATAAATGAGGTGAAGGACAGTGACTTTGGAGAGTATCTTTGCATAGCAAAGGAACTTTGCATAGCAAAGGATCTTCGCATAGCAAAAGGCAGTATTGGTGGAGACGAGTATAGTGCCAGGGCGACGGTAACATTGGTGGCAAAAGAGGAACCGCTGTTTGCGTGTGCAGCCGGAACGGAATGTGAAACAGATACCTGGGTGAATGCGGTAAAGGGTAAGGCGCTTACACTCGGGGCGGTTGCCTATTCCAAAGAATCCATTACATATACGTGGGAGCAGTCGGAAGATCTGCTTGGTGAATTTACAGAAATTGAAGGGCAGAATTCTTCTGTTCTTGGAATCACGGCAGAGGACTATTTCAGAAAACAGATTGTGACGTCTGCCGGTACGACGTTTGAATGTTATTTGCCAAAGTCGGTTTATTTCAGATGCCATGTACGAACACAAAGCGTGGAGAGAGTATTGGTTTATGAAGTGGAATACACCGGAGATTTCGAGGCAGAGTTTGAAAACGGTTACGAAAATGGTGACGTGGAGCGTATTTTTCTAGGTGAAAGCATGGAACTTGGAATTGTGTGCAGTCAAAACGATGATGGGGATGAAAATGCATTTGAACAAATGACAGGTGAACCGGAAGTGGAATATGCCTGGTATCACCGGAAAAATAATGGCACATGGGAGTTGATACCGGGTGGTGATAACAAGCATATCGAGATTACGCCCAAATCAAATGAAGACTTTGGAGCCTATGGTTGTGCGGTAAGTGCGAACGGAGAAATGCGTTGGCTGGAGGTTATGTTGTTGAGACAACCGGATTTTACATTGTATACGGATAACCTAAACGGAGATGAAGTGACGGGTAGAGTATATCGCAGTGTTGCAATCGGAGAGTTTCTGAGTCTTGAGGCTGACATAAATATTATGAATTCATACGAGGATGAAGAGGAGCCCGAATTTTGTTGGTACAAAGAAGATGCACATACCGGAGAGAGAACGCTTCTTGCAAATGAAAAGACAAGTACATTAGAGATTGAAAAACTTGAAAACATATGCAATTACGTTTTGAAAACGACATTTGCAGGGCAGACGCAGGAACTGTCGTTTGTTTTACTTGAAAAAGGAAGAATGGACAGTGCGGTTTACGTATATGAAAGAGAGGAACACATAGGATGTCACCTGGGTGACAGCATAACACTGACTTCTGGTGCGTATAGTGTCACAAACGATACTACATACAGATGGTATCGTTTTAAAAACGATACCTATGAACTGTTGCAGGAACAAACCGGCGCAAAACTTGTATTAAACAATGTTTCAAACAATGATATGGGAACGTATTTGTGTGAAGCTAAAAACGGCGGTGTTCTAAAAACACAGCTGTTTGAAGTATATCCTTACAAGACAACACCGGAGTTTTTTGTCAGAGACAAAGAATTCATTTCCATGGTAGGAGAGAATGTAAATGTGCCGGTGGAAAGTTCGATAGGTTCGGACTGTACGTGTGTATGGTATCGGAAAACGGGTGACTATTATCACCGGACAGGAAATGGAGCTACCTTGTCATTAGCGAATGTGACGAAAGCGCAGAGCGGAGATTACATGGGAATTATCACATATGAAAACAGAGAATACTATGTGGATTTCCGGATGTATGTTGCCGATGTGACAGGAGCGGGTGCCGATTATCCCGAATTGAACTTTGAGGAGGAATCGGCCAAGAATGGATGTCTGATTGGATATAAAGAGGAAGAATTTGCAGATGCGAAAGGACTTCGTGTCAGCTTTGATGAATACAGTGATTTTGAAGGTAATATGAGAATCTGGATTAAGGGCGTAGACGGAAAGTACCGTTATACATCCTATACGCTGGCGGAACTTTTGGAACTGTATGTATATGTGCCGGCAAGTTCGTTTGTGGTGGAACTGCAAGGGGAGCAGAATGTATCCGGTGACTATGTGGGTATAACAGATATTACCCCGGTTTATTCGAAAATGAGATTGAATGAGACACGATTAACATTGCAGCCGGAAGAATCCTATGCGTTACGTATTGTAAATGACACCAGAGATTTTTCAGAGAAAGCAAATTATCGCGCGGAAGATGAGTCTGTTTGCCGTGTATCTGCAAATGGAATGATTGATGCAGTGGGAGAAGGAACGACTACAGTCTGTGTGGAGTTGTTTGGCGATACGTATACATGCGTCGTTACGGTGAAAGAAGAAGTTCAGATAACGCCGACACCGACAGCGACTCCAAAGCCGACACCAACACCTAAGAAGAAAATTGTTCCGACAAAGGTGCAATTGAACAAAAAGACCATTCGTTTGAAAAGAGGCAAGAAATATAAACTGAAAGCAACCGTAACTCCGAAGAAGGCGGTCTATACGCTCAAA
This sequence comes from Lachnospiraceae bacterium, assembly GCA_024698865.1. Lineage (GTDB taxonomy): Bacteria > Bacillota > Clostridia > Lachnospirales > Lachnospiraceae > JAILQS01. Next base: position 34,297 of record JAILQS010000096.1, read on the forward strand.
TGGATCACGGGGAACAAGAAGATTGCGACAGTGAAGAAAGGTGTTGTAAGAGCGAAGAAGAAAGGTAAAACCTATATCACGGTAAAAACTAACAATGGCAAAAAGGCACGTTGTAAAGTAATCGTGAAGTGAAAAAGGCAACCAATCAGATGCCTTCCTGGCAGCGGGTTGCCTTGTGTCACATATTTCGAAAAAAAGTCCCCGTCTTACCGGATATGCGGTAAGACGGGGATTTTGTATTCTATAATAACAGATACTATCTTCCGTTTTTCTTTTTCAGGTCTTCATTCTGTTTCTTTGCAATCCATTTGTTCAAAAGCTTGTTCGGGGATTGGAAAGCAGCTCCGTATAGAAAGGTATTACCTCTTTGGGAAGCTTCGCGTCGTACAATCTTGGCCGGTAAATCCAGAGAAAAGTTCTTATCCTGTAAGCGAAGTGTCAAAGTCTTCGAAATGTTGAATTCATCGGAACAAAGGAAACCGACACCACCTTCGCTGATATCTTTCACGAGAACGTCAATATGTTGAATGACGTTGTCTTTGCGAACTTTAATCTGCATTTCTTCACCGATATACAGGCGAAAACTCTTTCTACGGTTATAGGGACTGGCGCTACCGCTAAACTGCAGTGCATGGTAAACGGTACCTTTCAGGCGAACCGGACGGATGTCAATAGATTTCCATACCAGAGTTCGCTTGGCATCGGGGTCATTTACAACAAGATTCACGCTGCAACCTTCATCGTTAAACCCGACAATCTTACCATCTTTCATAATCGGAGGAATGAGCATATAGTCTTCCCAGATTTCAGCGACGGTAGTATTGATAGACATAGTATCAGATTTGAATTTGATTTCTAATTCAATGGTATCATCAACTCTAAAATCTTGAAACTCCATGTACAACCTCCATTTGTGCAAATTTTTCTTACTATATTATATAATGCGGAACACTTTATTGCAATAAAATATTTTGCCGTCAAACTACTTGCTGAATTTTTCTACACTAACAATAAAACGTGGCGATAGATTGCTAAGCATTCTAACAGCGCTGACAGT
>JAILQS010000097.1 GCA_024698865.1 Lachnospiraceae bacterium
TATGACAAACTATACTCAGTCGGGGTACAAGCTCCGACTGAGTTAAACGCTCCGCGAGGATGCGCACGGATTCGGACAGGAATTTGTCTGCTGAAGCAGACCCGAATCCGGCGCGCAAGACTCGCGAGCGAGTCTTGACCACAGTCGTAATTTAAGAAGAAAGAGTATAAGAGGTACATTAATTTGAGTAACAGAAAATGGCTGGAGCACAGAGTTTTTGCAAATTATGAAAGCATCGGAAGAAATTTTGGCGTAAGTCCCATTATTGCAAGACTTGCTTTGAACCGAGGCGTTCGCAGTGCAAACGATATGGCAAAGTACATAAGACCGCAAATGGATGATTTGAACGATCCCCATATGTTAAAAGACATGGATTTGCTTTGTGATATTTTGAAAGAAAAGATGGAGGCGGGAAAGTCTATCCGCGTAATCGGGGATTACGATGTGGATGGCATTATGTCCACTTTTATACTGGTGGATGGCATCAAACGTCTTGGCGGTGTGGTAGATTATCGTATACCGGAACGTTTAAAGGATGGTTACGGTCTGAATATTAACCTGATTAAAGAGGCCTTGGAAGAGAATATTGATACGATTGTGACGTGTGACAACGGAATTGCCGCATCAAAGGAGATTACTTTTGGTGTAGAAAATGGACTTACCATACTGGTAACAGACCATCATGAAATACCGATTAATGAACCGTTACCTCCGGCTATGGCGGTGGTAGATCCCAAACGTGAAGACAGTGAATATCCGTTCCGGGAAATCTGTGGGGCAATGGTTGCCTATAAAGTTATTCAGATACTGGGTGAGCGTTTTGGGAAAAAGGCGTTCGAAAGAAATTATCTGATCCATGCTGCATTTGCAACGATTTGTGATGTTATGCCACTGCTTGATGAGAATCGTAGTCTTGTGAAATTTGGTTTAAAAGAAGCATGTACAACGCAGAATATCGGAATCAAGGCGCTTATTGCAGCAAACAACCTTGAAGACGTGGAAATCAGTGTGTATCACGTAGGTTTTGTACTGGGACCATGTATTAATGCTTCCGGACGTTTACGTACGGCTACGGAGGCTCTGGAGTTGTTGGTTGAGCAGGATTATAATACGGCTTACAACAAGGCGGTGAAACTTGCCACGCTTAACAGGGAGCGAAAAGACCTGACTCTGCTTGCAACGGACGAGGCATACGCAATGCTGGAGGCAAAAGGTGAGGAACAAGATCGCGTACTGGTTGTTTATTTACCGGAATGTCACGAGAGTCTGGCAGGGATTGTGGCAGGGCGCATCAGGGAGCGCTATTACCGTCCGGTAATTGTACTTACAAAAGGGGAGGAAGGCGTGAAAGGCTCAGCGCGTTCCATACCGGAATACGATATGTTTGTTCATTTGAGTCAGTGCAAGGAACTGTTTACGAAGTTTGGCGGACACAGTCAGGCAGCAGGTCTTTCCATGAAAGAAGAGAATATAGAACCGTTACGTATTTTCTTAAATGAACACTGTGAACTTTCAGAAGATGATCTGACTGAGAAAATCCGTTTTGATATGCAGCTGCCAATTGAAAATGTTGAAATCGGACTGGCAAAGGAACTGGCATTACTGGAGCCTTACGGAACCGGAAACAGCAGTCCGTTGTTTGCAGTCAGAGGTGCAAGAATTATGCAAATCTTCTATATGGGAGAAGAAAACAAAAGTATCAGATTGAAGCTTTTGCAAGAGAATGGACATTCGGCGGTTACAGCCCTGATTTTCAATGAAGCAGACAGATTTAATGCTTATATGAAAGAAAAGTATGGGGGAGAGGTTCTGGAGCGTTTGTTGACCGGTTATACCTATGGAGATACAAAATACACCCTGGATTTGTTATATCAGATGAATGTGAATGAATATAACGGTCGGGAGAGCGCACAAATCGTTATAAAGGATTATAGATGATTTTGCAATGGAAAAACAAATCCAAACTTGTTACAATAGTAAGTACGGAAAGGAGAATGACAGTGAAAATACTTATTAAAGATGGTCATGTAGTAGATCCGGCGACCGGAATCGACGGAGTTATGGATATTCTGGTAGAGGATGGAGTGATTACCGGAGTAGGTAAGCATATCAAATGTGAGGCAGATGATGTGATTTTAGCACAGGGAAAGTACGTAATGCCTGGATTTACAGATTTGCATGTACATTTGAGAGAACCGGGATTTGAATATAAAGAGACAATTAAGACTGGCGCTATGGCGGCTGCGCGCGGCGGTTTTACAACAATCTGTCCGATGCCAAACACCAAGCCGGTCATTGATTCTGCAGATATGATAGAATTTCTTTTGAACAAAGCAAAAGAAGAGGCGTGTGTACGCATCGTTCCAATCGGTGCAATCACAAAGGGGCAGAACGGAGATGTGCTTTCTGATATAGAGGCAATGGTGGAAAAAGGCGCAGGCGCACTCAGTGAGGACGGAAAGTCTGTTATGGATACTCGCCTTTATAAGGAGGCAATGGATATTGCAGCAAGGATTGGCGTTCCAATATTTGCTCACTGTGAAGACAAGAGTCTGGTGGGAAAAGGCGTCATGAATCTGGGGGATAAGTCCAGAGAACTCGGTCTTGAGGGAATTTCCAATGCCGTGGAGGATATTATTGCAATCCGTGATATTCTGCTCGCCAAAGAAACCGGTGCACAGCTTCATTTGTGCCATTGTTCTACAAAGGATAGTGTCGAATTTGTAAAGTGGGCAAAAGAGCAGGGGCTTAAGGTGACCGGTGAAGTGTGTCCGCATCATTTTGCAATGAGCGATGATGAAATTCCTTGTGATGATGCCAACTATAAGATGAATCCACCGCTTCGTAGCAGAGCGGACGTGGAAGCATTAAAACAGGGGCTTAAGGATGGAATTATGGACGTAATTGCAACGGACCATGCACCACATAGCAAAGAAGAAAAAGAGAAGTCAATGAAGGATGCGCCATTTGGAATCGTAGGTCTGGAGACAGCATTTGCGCTTAGCGTTACAAAGCTGGTTAAGACTGGAGTACTTACAATGAGCCAATTGGTAGAGAAACTAAGTTATAATCCGGCAAGAATTGCTCATACAGATGGTGGAACATTGGAGGTTGGCAGAAAAGCGGATATTGTTATCGCAGATATCGATGAGGAATATCGTATTGATGCTTCCAAATTTGCATCTATGGGACATAATACGCCGTTTGATCAAAAAACGGTTTCGGGAAAAATACTACTCACTATGGTAGATGGAAACGTGGTTTATAAAGCAGAGAATTAAAATGCTTCAAGCTACGAAAAACAGCACCTTGTAAATAATTAAATTTAAAATAAACATTTGGAGGAAGACTATGATTAACAAATTAATTGCAAACATCAAAGAAAAAGACGCACCAATCGTGGTAGGACTTGACCCTATGCTTTCGCATGTACCACAGCACATTTTAAATGCTGCATTTTCGGAATATGGAGAAACATTAGAGGGTGCAGCAGAAGCAATCTGGCAGTTTAACAAAGGAATTGTAGATGCTACTTGCGATCTGATTCCTGCGGTAAAACCACAGGTAGCTATGTATGAGCAATTCGGAATTCCGGGAATGGTAGCATTTAAAAAGACCGTAGATTACTGTAAGGAAAAAGGAATTGTCGTAATTGGTGATATTAAACGTGGAGACATCGGATCCACCTCGGCTGCGTATGCTACCGGGCATATTGGAAAAGTTAAAATAGGAAATAATATTTGTAAAGGGTTCGATGAGGACTTTATTACCGTAAATCCTTACCTTGGTACAGATGGAATCAAGCCATTTGCAGATGTTTGTAAAGAAGAGAAAAAGGGTATGTTTATCTTAGTTAAGACCTCCAACCCATCCAGTGGAGAATTCCAGGACCGTTTGATTGACGGCAAACCATTGTATGAGTGGGTGGCAAGAAAAGTTGCTGAGTGGGGCGATGACTGCATGGGTGGCGACTACAGCTACATTGGTTGTGTAATCGGAGCTACTTACCCTAAGATGGGGGAAGTTCTTCGTAAGATTATGCCAAAGCAGTATATTCTCGTGCCGGGATATGGTGCACAGGGTGGTAAAGCGAAGGACCTGGCGCCTTATTTCAATGAAGACGGACTTGGCGCAATCGTAAACTCTTCCAGAGGAATTATTGCTGCATATCAGAATGAGAAATACAGTCGTTTTGCACCGGAAAACTATGCAGATGCTTCCCGCCAGGCAGTGATTGATATGCGTGAAGACTTAAAACAGGCATTTGTAAAATAGGATAAAGGTGGATAGATATGATTACATTTTATCTGATCAGACATGGCAGACAAAACAGTAGTGACTGTAACGTCAATGTTCCGCTTTCGGAAGAAGGACGCGAACAGGCACGACTTCTTGGAAAAAGAATGGCAAAATATCCAATCGATGCCCTCTATTCCAGCGATTTAATTCGTGCTGTTGAGACTGCAGATATTGCCTATGAGCAGATGCAGACAATCCGGAATGGCTTAGATTTAAAACATCAGATTGATCCGGATTTTCAGGAGTTGGATTTTGGAGATCTGACGGGACAGCCGGATGCGGTATCAGCGGAATTCCTCGGACATTATTGGGACACGCATCAAATCTATGAGGAGGATATGCAATTCCCAAACGGAGAAAATAGTTATCAGGTGGCAGAGCGTGTAGAGAGAGCGATTCTTCGTATTGTAAAAAAGGGTACCACCAGACACAATATGATTGTAATGCATGGTATGGCGTTGCGTTGCTATCTGGCACATAAATTTGCTACCGACGCCAAAAGACGTGTGGACTTTGGAAGACATTTGGAAAATACGAGTATCACCAAGGTGTTGTACGATGAAGAGAGTGACAGATGGTTTCTGGAAAGTTTTAATGATTGTGCGCATCTGGAAGATACGCCACAGCTGCTCCGAAGTGCATGGAATCGTGATATGAGTAAGCAACAGGTCTTGCAAGAAAACTTTAGAATTATCCTTGCTTCTGCATCACCAAGAAGAAAAGAATTGCTTTCACAGGCAGGCTACCGCTTTGATATCTGTGTCAGTGAGGAAGAGGAGAATCCAAAGAGCTCTATTCCGAACGAAGTGGTAGAAGAACTTGCTGTAATGAAAGCAAAAAGCGTTGAAAAAATGCTGGAACAGCAAAAATCCAACAAATTAAATTCTGATTATATTATTATAGGGGCGGATACAATCGTCACTTTAGATGGTAAGATTCTTGGAAAACCGGCAGATGAAGAAGATGCAATCCGGATGCTTAAAAGCCTGTCCGGCAGAACACACGAAGTATATACCGGAGTTGCGTTCTGTTTGCAAAAGGAAGGCAAAAAGCAAACCGTTCATTTTCATGAATGTACCAAGGTCAAAATTCTTCCTATGACCAGAGAAGAGATTGTTGCTTATGTGAAGACAAAAGATCCTTTGGATAAAGCAGGAAGTTATGGTATCCAGGGCGTATTTGCACCTTATGTGGAAGGGATTGTAGGCGACTATTATAATGTGGTTGGATTGCCGATTTCCCGACTTGTCAAAGAAATTAAAAAAGAATTTAACTCAGTCGGAGAAATCCCCCACATCTAAGCGTTAGCGTAGGTGGGGGTTATGACAAACTATACTCAGTCGGGGTACAAGCTCCGACTGAGTTAAACGCTCCGCGAGGATGCGTAAGTTAGGATGCTTATCCTGACTCCAAAAAAAGGACTTCGAACTGTTTATGTTCGAAGTCCTTTAAGTTTATGTTCGAAGTTCTTTGATTGGTAGGAACGTTTTTGAAGTTCTTTTATTGTTTGGTTATTGATTTATTCTGCAAGGTAAGCTTCGTGTAATTTGAGCACTTCGTTCATTGCTTCTGTTCCCGGTGCACCGATGGTATTTCGTTTGCTTACGCATGTTTCAAGGCTGATTGCCTCGTAGATATCATTTTCGAATACCGGACTGATTGCTTTGTATTCCTCCAGTGTCATATCGAGCAGGGATTTGTTGTTATCGATGCAGAAGAGTACCAGCTGACCTACGATTCCGTGGGCGTCTCTGAATGGTACCCCATGGTTTACGAGATAATCTGCAGCGTCCGTTGCATTGGTGAAGCCGTTCATGGCGCTTTTTTCCATAACATCTTTACGGAAACTCATCGTAGAAATCATTCCCGTGAATAAAGCAATGCAACCTTTTACGGTATCGATGGAATCGAATGCCCATTCTTTATCTTCCTGCATATCTTTGTTGTATGCAAGTGGAATTCCTTTCATTGTAGTAAGGAGAGACATCAATGAACCATAAACACGTCCGGTCTTGCCGCGAACCAGTTCTGCGATGTCCGGATTTTTCTTTTGTGGCATAATGCTGCTTCCGGTACTGTAGGAATCATCAATTTCCACGAATTGATATTCATTTGAATTCCATACAATGATTTCCTCGCAGAAACGACTTAAGTGCATCATAATAATGGAGAGATCTGATAAAAGCTCAATCAGATAATCTCTGTCGGAAACAGAATCCATACTGTTTAGTGTAGCACCGTCAAAGCCAAGAAGAGAAGCACTGTATGCGCGGTCTAAAGGATATGTCGTACCTGCAAGAGCGCCGGAGCCGAGAGGGCAAAGATTGAGTCTTTTCTTCGTATCAGAAAGACGGGAACGGTCTCTTTTAAACATTTCAAAGTAAGCACCGATGTGATGTGCCAATGTTACCGGCTGTGCTTTCTGCAAATGTGTAAAACCGGGCATATAGGTCTTGGTATTGTCCTTCATAATGTTATAGAGATTTGTTAAAAGTGTTTTTAATAATCCGTCTATCTCTTCAATTTCATCTCTGGTATAAAGTTTCATATCAAGTGCAACCTGATCATTACGGCTTCGGCCGGTATGAAGCTTCTTGCCGGCATCACCGATTCGTTCAATCAGATGTGCCTCCACAAAACTGTGAATATCTTCTGCTTCATCATCAAATGAAAGAGATCCGTTGGAGATGTCTTCCATAATACCGGAAAGACCTGCAATAATCTGATCTTTCTCATCTTCTGTAAGAATCCCCTGTTTTTCTAACATTGTTACGTGAGCAATACTTCCTTCAATGTCCTGTTTGTAAAACTTTTGATCAAAGGATAAAGATGCATTGAAATTATGTACTAATTGATTGGTTTCTTTGGTAAAACGTCCTCCCCAAAGTTTCATGATGGATACCTCATTTCTTTAGATTATTATATTTATATAGTGAAAAACCGTCAGGATTAGTTTTCTGACGGTTCGTCATCCGTATACATGGAAGCATCGATAATATCATCTTCATCGCTTCCTTCTGCGAGGTCAGCTCCCGCATCTTCTTCGTCAGGAACGGCAGCTTCTATTTCTTCGCCCTCCGCAGCTTCCGGTTCTGCTTTGGCTTGGAGTTTCGCAGCTTCCTCTGCCTTTCGGAGTTCTTCCTTTTGCATAAACTCGGTTATTTTTTCACGCGCCCTTGCATCTACATCATCCAAAAGAATCGGTTCTGCTTCCGTACAGCGGAAGAACTTAAAAATATTACCGCTCCACAAAGCTACGGTGTCTGCATTGCAAAGAGTGATGTCCCGTTTGTAAGGTAAATTGTCATACATAGAGGCATCAAAATTCAGACTCTGGTCAAAGGGATGTAGTTTGCGACGTTTGCTATTGTTGTCAGAACTCATAGGATACCTCCGTTCCAAAGCACATTTACTGCACTTTTATTGATGAAACTATTATAATTCAATGGGTTTTTTTTTGCAAATATGATATAATTGCAAGGGTATCCGGTTATCGGACAGATATGTAACCTGATAAGAACACAAGCCTCGCGATTGATTATCGACGGGGTGATATGGAGGATTTCGATGAAAAATATTCGTTTAGTAATAGAATACGATGGTGGAAGATATGATGGATGGCAAAAACAACCGTCCAGAAAAAATACTGTCAGCATTCAGGAAAAGATTGAAGAAGTACTCTCACGTATGGAAGAAGGAGAGGAAATATCGCTGATTGGGGGCGCAAGAACAGAGCCGGGGGCACATGCTATTATGCAGATTGCAAACTTTGGTACCAACAGTACAAAGAAAATGTATGAAATCAAGCACTACCTGAACCGTTATTTGCCAAGAGATATAGCCATCCGCCAGGTGGATGAAGTGCCGGAGCGTTTTCATAGCGCATTTTCCGCCAAAAAATTTGTTTATGAATACCGTGTGGAAACGGGAGAATACGCCTCTGTTTTTTCACGCAAATATCGATATTATTGTTTTGGCAAACCGGAGCTGGCGCGTATGGAAGAAGCAGCAAAGAAGCTTCTTGGAAAGCATGATTTCAAAGGATATTCCGACAATAAGCGTATGAAAAAATCAACCGAGCGTAATATGTTTGACATCCGTTTTGAGCAGGAAGAAGGGGGTTTTAAAATGGTATTCACCGCAGATGATTTCTGGCCGCATATGGTGCGAATTCTTGCCGGTACCCTTTTGGCAATTGGACTTGGGGAGAAAAACGCAGACGCTATCGATCACATTTTCGAAGAAGGCAAGAGAGAACTTGCGGGGGAGGCGCTTGATGTAAAAGGGTTGTTTTTGCGAGAGATTATTTATGAATAAACCGCGCAATACTAATTGACACAGGGATTTGTACTTGGTAAGATAGCAGTTAGTGGAAAAGAAGGAGAAGGGTGTGCAAAAGATGAAATCTAAAGTACTGGTAAACAGTAAAGTATTAGGGTTATTTTTAATATTGATGCTTGGAGTTATGTTTACGTGTGGAAGAAGCGTAAGTGCAGCAGACAAACATCCATATTTGATTAAAGTTAATAAAGAACGTTGTACCGTTACGGTTTATGAAAAAGACAAGAAAGGCAAATATACAAAGCCGATCAAAGCGATGCTTTGTTCTCCGGGGAATGCGACACCGGTAGGTACCTTTCATACACCGGCCAAATATCGCTGGCATGTTTTGATGGGACCTTGTTATGGACAGTATTGCACAAGAATTACCGGAGGAGTTTTGTTCCATTCGGTCTGGTATTACAGTCAGAGTCCGGCGACATTGTCGTATCAGCAGTTTAACAACCTTGGAACGCGTTGTTCGCATGGTTGTGTGAGACTTTGCACCAGAGATGCCAAATGGATATATGATAATTGCTCTTTGGGAACAACGGTAGTGGTTTATAATTCTTCCAACCCCGGACCGCTTGGAAGACCGAAGATGATAAAGGTACCTTCTTATAAGAAAATGGGGTATGATCCTACGGATGCATGGAGTAAGGGGAATCCTTATATCAAAACAAAACCAAAGATTAAAGGAGCGTCCGACAAGAAGGTTAAGTACGGTAAGAAATTTGATGTCAGAAAAGGTGTGAAAGCAAAGAATTCTGCAGGAGAGGATTCTACTTCACGTATAGAGATTACGATTACCTACAAAGGTAAAACCGTTAAGAAAATAAATACCAAAAAGGCAGGAACGTATAAGGTTCGGTACGAATTTACCGATGAAATGGGACGTACCGCCTCAAAGACTATAAAAGTTAAAGTTGTAGATACTACACCACCTGTAATTAAAGGAGTGGCAGATATGACGCTTAGCGGTAAGGATGCAAGCGGCAAAGCCATTTCCCTAAACAAAGCGTTCCTTTTGAAGAACGTTTCAGCAACCTGGCATGGTAAGAAATTAAAGAAATCAGTTATCCAAACAGTATTAAAGGAGACGACTACAGCAACTATGCCAAAGGGACTTCGAAGGTTCCAGGCAACGTATAGTGTAACGACTTCCAATCATACCAAAGCAAAGAAAGTTGCTACGATATATATGGATACACAGGCACCGGTGTTGTATGGAGTTAAGAATCAGACCATTGCACAAAAGAATGTTGTGAATAATACGCTTTCCCGTGAATTTGTGTTACAGGGCATTTCCGTGAAAGATAACTACAGCAATTTGCACCAGGGAGATATTAAAGTTTCGGTGGGTGCATATATCGAAGAAACAAAGTCATTTGCCGTAACGTATACGGTTAAGGATAAAGTAGGAAATACGACGATTCAGACAGCAGTATTCACAGTATTGGAGGATACGCCAACCGTATCACCTGCGCCAAACGGATCGCCGGATCCAACAGATAACTAGACGAAAGATCAGTCTTTCGCCTTTGAAATATAGGAGGAATAGAGATGTCAGTACCTTATAATCACAAAGTGATTGAAAAGAAATGGCGTGAAAACTGGGAGAAGAACCCGGTAAATGTCAACGATGGAAAAAAAGAAAAATATTATTGCCTGGATATGTTCCCATATCCATCCGGTAACGGACTTCATGTAGGACATTGGAGAGGTTACGTAATCAGCGATGTTTGGAGTCGCTACAAAATGTTAAAGGGATATTATATTATTCATCCAATGGGATGGGATGCATTTGGTCTCCCGGCAGAAAACTATGCAATCAAGATGGGAGTACATCCTGCGAAATCTACGGCTGAGAACGTTAAGAACATCAAACGTCAGATTAAAGAAATTGCAGCCGTATACGATTGGGATATGGAAGTTAATACAACAGACCCTGAGTTCTATAAATGGACCCAGTGGATTTTTGTGAAAATGTTTAAAGAAGGACTTGCTTATCAGAAAGAGATGCCAATCAACTGGTGTCCTTCCTGCAAAACAGGACTTGCAAATGAGGAAGTAGTAAATGGTAAGTGTGAGCGCTGTGGTGCTGATGTTACCAAGAAAAACCTGAAACAGTGGATGCTTCGTATTACCAAATATGCAGATCGTCTTCTGGATGATTTGGATAAGCTGGATTGGCCGGAGAAGGTTAAGAAGATGCAGACAGACTGGATTGGCAAATCCTACGGTGCAGAGGTTGACTTCCCGGTAGAAGGAAGAGAAGACAAGATTACCGTATATACAACCAGACCGGATACTCTTCATGGTGCGACCTTTATGGTTCTTGCTCCTGAGCATGCGCTTGCAAAAGAACTTGCAACAGAGGAATGCAGGGAAGCTGTTGAAAAATACATTTACGAAGCTTCTATGAAATCAAATGTAGACCGTCTTCAGGATAAAGAAAAGACCGGTGTATTTACCGGAACTTATGCAATTAACCCGTTAAACGGAGCGAAAGTGCCAATCTGGTTATCTGACTATGTATTGGCAGATTACGGTACCGGAGCGATTATGTGTGTACCTGCTCATGACGACAGAGACTTTGAATTTGCTACCAAATTTAACATTCCGATTATCCAGGTAATCGCGAAAGACGGTCAGCAGATTGAAAATATGACAGAAGCCTACACAGAGGCAGCCGGAACTATGATTAACTCCGGTGAATGGAATGGAATGGAGTCTTCCGTATTGAAGAAAGAAGCTCCAATGATGATTGAGAAAAAAGGTATTGGACGCAAGACCACCAATTACAAACTCCGTGATTGGGTATTCTCAAGACAGCGTTATTGGGGAGAGCCGATTCCAATCGTGCATTGTCCGGATTGTGGTGCGGTTCCTGTACCTGAGGAAGAACTTCCGTTACTTCTTCCAAAGGTGGATTCTTATCAGCCAACCGGTACCGGAGAGTCTCCACTTGCAGCAATTGATGAATGGGTAAATACCACTTGTCCTTGCTGTGGCAAACCGGCTAAGAGAGAAACCAACACCATGCCACAGTGGGCTGGATCTTCCTGGTATTTCTTACGCTATGTGGACAACAAAAACAAAGAAGAACTTGTATCAAAAGAGAAAGCACAGAAGTATCTTCCGGTAGATATGTATATCGGTGGTGTAGAACATGCAGTATTGCATTTATTATATTCACGTTTCTATACCAAATTCTTAAATGATATCGGAGTTGTTGACTTTGACGAGCCGTTTATCAAATTGTTTAATCAGGGTATGATTACCGGTAAGAACGGTATTAAGATGAGTAAATCCAAAGGAAATGTAGTTTCACCGGACGATTTGGTAAGAGATTACGGTTGTGATTCACTTAGAATGTATGAACTGTTTGTTGGACCACCGGAACTGGATTCTGAATGGGACGACAGAGGAATTGACGGTGTATACCGTTTCCTGAACCGTTTCTGGAATCTTGTTATGGACAGCAAGGAAGCAAATGTATCAGAAACAAAAGACATGTTGAAGCTTCGTCATAGAATGGTTCACGACATTACACAGAGATTGGAAAGCTTCAGCCTGAATACCGTAATCAGCGGATTTATGGAATACACAAACAAATTCCAGGATATCGCTAAGAAACAGGGCGGAATCGATAAGACTACGCTGGAAACTGCGGTTGTACTGCTTGCACCATTTGCACCTCATATGGCAAGTGAATTATGGGAAGCACTTGGACATGAAGATGGAATTTTCAATCAGACCTGGCCGGATTATGATGAAGAGGCAATGAAAGATGATGAAATCGAAATTGCAGTTCAGCTGAACGGAAAAATGAAAACTACAATTACTGTCGCTGCCGATGTATCCAAAGAAGATGCAATTGCAGCAGGAAAAGCTGCTTTAGGCGACAAACTTACCGGAAATATTATCAAAGAAATCTATGTACCGGGACGTATTGTAAACATTGTAGCAAAATAGAAAAGGAATGAATGTGCAAATGAATGAAAAGAATCCTCTTGGAACAGCTAAAGTAGGAGACCTTTTAAGAAAATTTGCCATACCGAGTATTATAGCTATGCTGGTAAGTTCTCTCTACAACATCGTCGACCAGATTTTTATCGGTCACGGTGTTGGTGAGTTAGGAAATGCGGCGACCAATATCGCATTTCCTTTATCCATTGCCTGCATAGCTATTGCATTGCTTTTTGGTATTGGCGGAGCAGCGGCATTTAATATTGCAATGGGACAAGGTGAGAAGAATCCTGAGGAAAAGGAAAAAGCAGCATTTTTTATGGGCAATTCCATTTTTATGCTTGTTACTCTCGGGGTGTTGCTTGCGACTGTTTCCATTCTGTTTCTGGAGCCGTTGTTACAGTTTTTTGGAGCGCCGAAGGACGTACTTCCTTATGCAAAGGAATATACGAGAATCACAGCATTTGGATTCCCGTTGTTAATTATAATCTCGGGTGGAGGACATCTCATTCGTGCAGATGGAAGACCGACGGTGTCTATGATTTGTAACTTTACCGGTGCAGTTATTAATGTGTTTTTAGATGCTCTGTTTGTATTGGTTTTCAAATGGGGAATGACCGGAGCTGCAACGGCAACCGTAATTGGACAGGTAATTTCTACTACGCTTGTGATTTATTATTTGTCGCATTGTAAAACAATTAAGCTTCGCGGCAAGCATTTAAAACCGAAGGGAGAATATATCAGGCGTGTTATGTCGCTTGGAATGGCACCTTGCAGCAATCAGATTGCGATGATGGTGGTTCAGATTGTAATGAACAAAACGCTCAAATACTATGGTGGAGCATCTGTGTACGGTGAGGCAATTCCGATTGCCTGCTCCGGAATCATCGCGAAGGTAAATATGATATTTATGTCTCTTATCATTGGTATCTCTCAGGGACTTCAGCCAATCGTAAGCTTCAACTACGGAGCCGGTAAGTACGAGCGTGTGAAAAAGGCGTATACAACTGCGATAAAGGCCGGGTTTGTGATTGCGATTATTGCATTTTTGATGTTCCAGTTGATACCGAGACAGATTATTTCCATGTTTGGTAATGGAAGTCCGATGTATTATCAGTTTGCGGTTCGTTATTTCAGAGTGTTTTTGTTCTTTACATTCTGGAACTGTCTGCAGCCGATTTCATCAAATTTCTTTACCGCTATCGGAAAACCGATTTACGGTGTATTTCTTTCCCTGACCAGACAGATTATTTTCCTGCTTCCATTGTTACTGTTATTGCCTTTGTTTGTCGGCATTGACGGAGTTATGTATTCCGGAATGGTTGCGGATGGAATGGCTGGAGTCTGCGCTATTGTCATGATCTTAAGAGAGTTTGGAAACGAGAACTATCGTAAAAAATAGGTGTTGACAACGAAAATAAAATTGTGTACCATATCTCAATGAGTAGGGGAGCCATGTTGGCTGAGATTTAAGCATAAGCTTATGACCCTTGACCTGATCTGGGTAATGCCAGCGTAGGAAAACTTTGAAGCATATAGGGAAACTACAGGTTCTCTGTATATTGTTTAGTAAAAGTATGAGTCCGTGCTGGAAAGCGCGGACTTTTTTAATTGTATGGGACTGTTTTTGAAAACTATCCCGTACGGTTAAATACGATCCGCAAAGAACACTTCGCGACGGTGTGAAATTGTCGCTGATGTAATCTTTGGCGGAATGTGCTAAAACTTCCAGGCGTGAAATCAGGATACTTAATACTAAAAAAAGGAGGAAGAAAAATGAATGCAAGTGTAGCAATTCAAACTTTGCCGGAGGCAACCAATGACGAGGAGTTAATCCGTATTGTAGATGAGGTAATTGCGTATATTAAAAGTACGGGACTTAACTGTTACGTAGGACCTTTTGAAACTGCAATTGAAGGTGATTATGATGAACTTATGGATATCGTAAAAGAGTGTCAGCATATTGCCATCAAGGCGGGAGCTCCATCGGTAGCGGCTTATATCAAGGTTACGTACAAGCCGGAAGGAGATGTACTTACGATTGAGAAAAAAGTTTCAAAACATCACAAATAAACTGCCGGCCATCATAGCGGTGCTGGTGCTACTGCTGATATGGCAGATTTGCAGTTTTTATGAGCTGGTACCATCCTTTATGTTGCCGGCTCCAACCAAAGTGGTTATGGCATTTGTAGATGATAGAGCCCTGCTTTGGGAAAACTCCATGATAACGCTTAAAGAGGCGGTGATTGGTTTGTGTGCGGGAATTAGTGTCGGAGTACTGGCAGCAATGCTTATGGACCGGTTTAAACTGATTCGGAAAGCATTTTATCCCATCGTCGTAATCACTCAGACAGTGCCGACTGTTGCGATTGCGCCGCTCCTGGTATTGTGGTTCGGATATGAGATGACACCAAAGATTATTTTGATTATATTGGCAACATTTTTTCCAATCACGGTAGGAGTGCTCGATGGCTTTCAGTCCGTCGACAGAGATTCTGTCAGATTACTCAAATCAATGGGTGCCACAAAGAGGCAGATTTTCTGGCATATTAAACTGCCGGAAGCTGCGAATCCATTCTTTTCGGGACTTCGCATTTCTGTAGCATATTCGATTGTTGCAGCAGTCGTTTCGGAATGGCTCGGTGGATTTGGCGGTTTGGGAGTGTATATGACCAGAGTAAGAAAGGCGTATTCATTTGATAAGATGTTCGCTGTTATTTTTCTGATATCGGCAATCAGTCTGATGCTGATTTGGGCAACGGACAAGCTACAGAAAATCGTTATGCCATACCAATACAAGAAGTAAAAAAGAATAAATCAAGAAAAGAAATACGAAAATAGAGGGATTATAAATGTTAAATTTGAAATTAAGAAAAATTGTTACTGGAATTTTAATTGGAACTATGGTGTTTGCATTGGCAGGATGCGGTAATAGTGCTAAAGATTCCAAA
The DNA here is from genome assembly GCA_024698865.1 of Lachnospiraceae bacterium. Lineage (GTDB taxonomy): Bacteria > Bacillota > Clostridia > Lachnospirales > Lachnospiraceae > JAILQS01. The sequence continues at coordinate 15,543 of JAILQS010000097.1, forward strand.
AATGAGACAACAAAAGATGACACTGCAACAGAAGAAACAGCAAAGGCAGACGAAGAATTAGAGAAGATTTCTTTCGTACTCGACTGGACACCGAATACAAATCATACAGGTCTGTATGTTGCACAGAAGATGGGATATTTTAAAGAAGCCGGTCTTTCCGTTGAAATCGTACAGCCACCGGAAGATGGCGCAGAAATGCTTGTTGCTTCCGGAGATGCGCAGTTTGGTGTGTCTTTCCAGGATTCGATGGTGCCAAGTCTGATCGGTGATGATAAGTTACCGATTACAGCGGTAGCAGCTGTTCTTCAGCACAACACTTCCGGTATCATTTCACGTAAGGGTGAAGGCATGGACAAGCCAAAGGGATTAGAAGGTAAGAAATATGCTACATGGGATCTTCCAATTGAAAAAGCGACCATTCAGAGCGTAATGGAAGCTGAAGGTGGTGACTTCTCAAAAGTGGAACTGATTCCAAGTACAGTTACGGACGAAGTAAGCGCATTAAAATCTAAAAACGTTGATGCAATCTGGGTATTCTATGGATGGGCAGGAATCGCAACAAAGGTTGCCGGTCTGGAAACAGATTATTTTGCATTTAAAGATATTGATCCGGTATTTGACTATTACACACCTGTAATTATCGGAAATAATGATTACCTCGCAAATAATGCCGATAAAGCAAAAGCATTCTTAAGTGCAGTAGCAAAAGGTTATGAATATGCCATTGAGAATCCGGAAGAAGCAGCAGATATTTTATTAGAGTATGCTCCGGAACTGGATAAGGAACTTGTGGTAGAAAGTCAGAAATATATGGCAGAACAGTACAAAGCAGAAGTAGAGCAGTGGGGATATATCGATCCGACTCGTTGGAATGGTTTTTATAACTGGTTAAATGAAAACAAACTCGTAGACGAAGAAATTCCGGAAAATACCGGATTTTCGAATGATTATCTCGAAGCAGCCAAATAGCATAAGATTATAGGTACTTAGTACGGAGGAATAAAATGGACAAACTTGTAGTAGAAGGAGTATCCAAGATTTTTGATGGCGAGGCTGTCATCAAAGATGTTAATCTGGTTTTGCGCAAGGGCGAGATTGTATGTCTTCTTGGGGTAAGCGGAGGCGGAAAAACCACGATATTCAACATTATTTCCGGTGTGATTGCACCGGAGGAAGGTCGTGTGTTACTGGATGGAACTGACATCACGGGAATGCCCGGAAATGTCAGTTATATGCTACAAAAGGATCTGCTGCTTCCATACAAGAATATTGTTGATAATGTTGCCCTTCCACTTGTAATCCGTGGCGTAAAGAAGAAAGAAGCCAGAAGAAAAGCAATGGAATATTTCGAGGAGTTTGGTCTTACCGGAACGGAGAAAAAATATCCGATTCATTTATCCGGCGGCATGAAGCAACGTGCGGCGTTGCTTAGAACCTATCTTTTTTCTGATAATGTGGCGTTACTGGATGAACCGTTCAGCGCATTGGATACGTTGACGAAAGCAGCAATTCATGAATGGTATCTGGGAGTAATGGAACAGATTCATTTATCTACATTATTCATAACCCACGATATTGATGAAGCGATTCTTTTATCGGACCGCGTTTATTTATTAAATGGAACGCCGGGAACGATAACGGATGAGATTATCATAGATGTTCCGAAACCAAGACGAAAGGATTTTAACTTGTCGGAGGAATTTCTGGCTTATAAGCGCGAGATTGTCTCAAAACTTGAACTGTCATAGCAATTGTACTACTATAGAAAGAAAATGCCTAAAGGCAGGAATGGAGACATTATGGTACATCATATTATTCTTTGGAAAATAAAAGAGGATAAAACACAGGAAGAAAAACTTATAATCAAGAAAAACGTTAAGGACGGTCTGGAAGGATTGAAGGGAAAGGTGCCGGGAATCGAAAAGATTGAGGTGCAGATTGAATCTCTGGAATCCTCTACTGCAGATATTATGTTGGACTCCGTATTTTCAGATGCGCAGGCACTTAAGAACTATGCGACACATCCGGCACATGTTGAAGTAGCAGATACGTATGTAAGACCATTCATGGAAGTCAGAATGTGTCTGGATTTCGAGAAATAGAGTGAATCAAAATGATAAAAGTGGATTTAATAACTGGATTCCTTGGCGCAGGCAAGACTACGTTCCTGAAAAAATACGCCGGATATCTGATGACGCAAGGGGTAAAGGTAGGCGTCATTGAAAATGATTTTGGGGCAGTAAACGTGGATATGATGCTTTTAGACGAGTTAAGAGGCGAGTTGTGTGAGATTGAAATGGTTTCCGGAGGCTGTGATGGATGTACGTACCGGCGTCGTTTGAAAACGAAGCTGATTGCAATGGGAATGCAAGGGTATCAACGCGTGATTATCGAGCCTTCCGGTATTTTCGAGACAGAAGAGTTCTTTGACATTCTTCATGAGGAACCCCTGGAGCGCTGGTATGAGATCGGGAATGTTTTCGCAATCGTGGATGCGGGGCAGGGACAGGAATTGTCGGAGGAAGCGCAGTATTTACTTGCTTCGCAAACAGCGAACGCAGGAAAAGTAATTCTTAGTCGTTCACAGGAAGTGACAGAGGAACAAAAGCAGTATACAATACAGATGTTAAATGATGCACTGGAACATTTTAAGTGCGAAAGACGATTTGATAAAGATATCGTGGACGGTAATTGGGAGACGTTTGGCGAGAGGGATTATGAAAGACTTCTTAATGCAGGATACCAGGTATGGGACTATGAAAAACTCTGGTTTGAGAATAAAGAAGTGTTTGATTCCTTGTATTTTCTGGAGCATGGGCTTACTCTGGAAGAAGTTAAAAACAAAATTAATAAAATTTTCCTCGACAAAACTTGTGGAAACGTATTTCGTATCAAAGGCTTTTTACCGGATGCATCCGGCGAATGGCTGGAAATAAATGCAACCAGTAGTGAAATTTTAAGCAAAGGACTCGTGTTAAAGAAAATAAAACGAGGTCAGGAAGTAATTATTGTAATTGGAGAAGGGTTAAATAAAGATAAAATTGCAAAAATACTTAAGGTTTCACAAAATCAGATAGAAAAAAGGAACATTTAAAGAAAACAGTCACTGTAAAGAAAAAATACAGTGGCTGTTTTTTTGTTATATCAAAAAACAGTGCTAAAAGCTGTGTATTGTCGTGTTTTTAGATGTTTGCTAGAATGTAGAAAAACATTTGAAAGGTGAGGGGACAATGGGAAAATCCATTTTCAAACAATTAAGTTTCAAGGGAACAAAGAAACAAAAACATAACTCCAATAAAAAGGATGCGTCTGCAAAAAAAAAGAAACCATCTTTACAGAATAGCGTTCTTGGAAAACTTACCATTCCAATTATCGTGTTGAGTCTTCTTGGCATGGTCGGAACAGTAGGTGGTTTATTCTTTGGCTCGGTTGTTCGCAGTGATGCCAGCAAGATTTCCAACGAAGGTGTCGAAACCATGATGCTTTTAGATGAAATCAACTTAAAGTTCCAGGAAGCACTGAAGAATGTGTCGGTAATCTGTAGTCAGGGGGCTCATACAGAGGTAACCGAAGGACTCGATCAGGAGATAGAGGATGCACACAACTTGATTTTGGCAAATGAAGATAGACTATATAAGATTGACCGCAGATTTTCCAAAGAAGATAACGACATTATGAACCATGCATTTATCGAGATTGATGCCGCCTTTGGAGAGATGGGTAATCTTATGACGCAGTCTGCAGACGATAGAGATGCTTCCATGATTCAGCTGAGCAAGGACATGAAAGAATGGTCCATAACTGTGGAAGAAAATATCAGCACACTCGTAGAACATAACAATGACAGAATACGTGGTATGGAGAGCGCGAATAAGGCGTTGTTCACAACAGTATCGTCCATACAGGCGGTTCTTTGTATTGTACTTTTACTGGTTTGTGTGGTTGTGATGTATCTGGTAGTCAGGCTGGTGGTTGTACCGCTTCGCAAGCAGAAAAAAGAACTGGAAGAAATTATTTCCGGTATTGCCGAGGGCAGAGGCGATTTGACCAGACGATTAAGTGTACATAGTAAAGATGAAATTGGACAGGTTGCAGAAGGTATTAATGTTTTCATAGAGAATTTACAGCATATTATCGGCAATGTAGTCGGTAATGCTAATGTACTGGATGTAGTCGTTACAGAAGTTGCAGATAGTGTTGCCAAATCCAACGATAATGCTGCAGATATTTCTTCCATTATGGAAGAAATGGCGGCAACCATGCAGGAGATTTCCGCTACTACCAACACCGTTAACAGCGAAACCGAGCAGATTGCACTTACGATTGACGAAATGGTAGCTTTTACACAGGAGATTTCCAACTATTCCAATGAGATGAAGCGCAGAGCAGATGAGATGGAGAGCAACGCTTCCGACAACAGAAACAACACCGCAGGAATCATTGAAGAAATCAATGATAAGATGCAGGAAGCCTTTGAAAAATGTAAGAGTGTTGAGAAAATCGCCAATCTTACCGAGGAGATATTGTCTATCTCCAGTCAGACAAATTTACTTGCCTTGAATGCAAGTATTGAGGCAGCAAGAGCAGGAGAAGCAGGAAAAGGATTTGCCGTTGTAGCAGATGAGATTAGAAAACTGGCAGACTCCAGCAGAGAAACCGCCAATAACATTAATACCATTAACGAAATGGTTATAGCTGCGGTAGACCAGCTTGTAAAGGCATCTACCCAGATTCTGGACTATGTAAATACCAATGTTATTTCGGATTATGAGGAGTTTGTTTCCGGTGGACAGGTTTACAATGAGGATGCCGGTCATATCGATGAGGCAATGGTAAAATGCTCAGGGGAAGCAAAGGATATTTTAGATAAAATGAAGAAAATGAAAAAAGCCATGGGTGGTATAAACACAGCAGTGGAAGACAGCGCCAGAGGCGTTACCGAAGCAGCAACCAATGTTGACTCATTGGTACAGTTTATGCATTCCGTAAGCGAAAAGATGGAAGAGAATCAGAAGGTTGCCATGAATCTGAAAGCAGAGGCAGATACCTTTGACAGCGTCTCTTTCCAGCAGGTTAATCAGCAGGTGATGGTGGCTGATACAGAGGCAAATGAGCTAAAAGAAGTGGATTTTGCTATACCGGAAACAGTGTAATACAGAATATTCTGCGCGAATGGTTGTCGTTGGAGTTACTCCGAGGGCAACCATTTTAACTCAGTCGGAGAAATCCCCCACCTCTAAGCGTTAGCGTAGGTGGGGGATTTCTCCGACTGAGTTAAAACGCTCCGCGAGGATGCGCACGGATTCGGACAGGAATTTGTCTGCTGAAGCAGACCAGAATCCGGCGCGCAAGACTCGCGAGCGAGTCTTGACATTGCACGATTTTCTGGCATTGTTGCTCTTTTTTCATTGGAAAACAAGCGTCATTATGATAAACTTATCTGGAAAGCTGTTACAAAAAAATGTAGAGAAATTGTATTTGGAAGAGGTGCTTATGGAGTACAATAGAGAAGCAGAGGCAGTACTTGAGATTGGTATTGCGCTCGCATCGGAAAAGGATTTTGATAAACTGTATGACTTGATACTTGCCAAGAGTATGGAGATTGCGGAGTGCGACGGTGGGTTCTTTTATTCGCTGGAAGAAAAACAACCGAAACTGGAAATGAGCAAAATATTGAGTTTGGATATAACAAATGAACAAGCGGTTTCTACAGAACTTTTGCTGAGTATTTGTAAGGATATTATACAAAGGAAAGAGGATATCTGTGTATCAGAAGTAAAAGAATCTCCCAAATTTCCAGTGGCAACACAGGGAGAGTATCCGGTGAATAGCTTTCTGGCAGTTCCTATGCTGGATAAAGAAGATGAAATCCTGGGAATCCTGATTCTTGTAAATGCCCGCGAATTTACGAAGAATACGCAGAAACTGATTCGGGCGATTGCAAAGCTGGCAGCGATTTCAATTTCCAATACGCGTTACCGAAAAGAATTGAAGCGCCAGATGTGGTCATTTACAGAAGCGCTTGCAGCCGCTATCGATGCGAGAACACCGTACAATGCAAGTCACACACGTAAAGTAGCCGAGTACAGCGGGATGATTGCAGACTATATAAATGAATTGCATGAAGAGGGCAAAGAGACAGAATATTTTACAGCAAACAGACGGGAACAGCTTATTATGGGAGCGCTTCTTCATGACATAGGAAAACTGGTTGTGCCGCTTAGTGTAATGAATAAGGCGACCAGACTGGGAGAACGAAAGAAAGATATCGAGAAACGCTTTGAACTTCTTTTGCTGAAAGCCCGGATACGTATGCTTGAGGAGAAGAAGGGTGATGCGTGGTATCAGGAGTTAGAACAAAAGGCAAAACACGCGCTTGAAGTAATTGAAAGAGTGAATACCGCAGGAAGCCTTGACAAACAAAGCAAAGAAGAACTGGAAGAAGTTCTTGCACTGGAGGATATGGAAGGGAATCCTGTGTTTACAAGGGAGGAAAAGGCGTGTCTTCGAATAGAGAAAGGTACGCTTACGGCAAAAGAAAGAAAGATTATGGAGAGCCACGTGGTACTCACAGAGAATATATTAAGCAAGGTATACTTTAATAAATACTTTGAAAACTCACCAATCTGGGCAGTACAGCACCATGAATGCCTGAATGGCAAGGGATATCCACGTGGACTTAAGGCAGAGGATTTGAGTGTAGAGTCAAGAATTATGGCAGTGGCGGATGTTTGTGACGCGTTGCTTGCAACGGATCGTCCGTATAAAAAGCCGGTACCAATAGAGGAAGCTTTCGAAGAAATGCACCAGATGGCAAGAAGAGGACGGATTGATGAGAAGCTGGTGGGGTATCTGGAACATTGCATAAAATATAAACAGGATTAAATTTGCCTTTGGCACCCTGAAAATGGGCAGTTTTCTTGACTTTTAAGGACTGTATAGTTATAATTAGTACTGTTTTGCAAAAGATATTATTTGGAAAGGCAAGGATACGGATATGCAGTTTAATTCTGTAGATTTTATGATTTTCTTTCCCGTAGTCGTGGGGTTGTATTTTATTGTTCCAAAGAAAATCAGAATGTATTGGCTTTTAATAGCAAGTTATTATTTTTATATGAGTTGGAATGCAACATATGCACTTCTTATCGGAGGCTCAACTCTCGTAACGTATGTGAGTGGGCTTCTTTTTTCGCGTCTGGATAAAAGAAACCGTTCGATTATCTGGAAGCGACTGATTATGATTTTGTGCATTTGCGTGAACCTCGCAATTCTGTTTTTGTTTAAGTATGGAAACTTTGGGATTGACACAGTGAACGCCGTGCTTTCTTTTTGGAATATTGATATTATTAAACACAGATTTGATTTTCTTTTGCCGGTTGGTATTTCGTTTTATACCTTTCAGGCTTTGGGTTATATGATTGATGTGTATCGCGGTGATGTAGAGCCGGAAAAGAATATTTTCCGATATGCATTATTTGTTTCATTCTTCCCACAGCTAGTGGCAGGACCGATTGAAAGATCCAAAAATCTTCTAAATCAGATGCGCAATATCGACAAGTTAAAACTCTGGAATGCACGTAGGGTTACTTCCGGGGCAATTCTTATGATCTGGGGGTTGTTTATGAAAATGGTCATCGCTGACCGTGTTTCCATCCTGGTAGATACCGTTTTTAATAATTATCGAATGTATGGTAGCACAGAATTGATTCTGGCAGCAATCGGATTCACACTTCAGATCTATTGCGACTTTGGAAGTTATTCCATGATTGCAATTGGCGCAGCAAAAGTAATGGGATTTGAGTTGATGGAGAACTTTAAGGCTCCATATCTGGCAAGGAGCATTCGTGAGTTTTGGAGTAGATGGCATATTTCGCTCAGCACATGGTTTCGTGATTATTTGTATATCCCACTTGGCGGAAATCGAAAAGGAGCAGTGAGAAAATCAATCAATATTATGATTGTGTTTTTGGTCAGTGGCTTATGGCACGGTGCCAACTGGAGTTTTGTTGTATGGGGAGGCATTCACGGACTTTATCAGGTAATCGGTGACATATTGAGACCATTAAAGGAACGGATTCAAAAACGTCTGCAAATTAAAACGGATTGTTTCAGTTGGCATTTGTTGCAGACAATGATTAATTTTTCGCTTGTCACATTTGCATGGATTTTCTTCCGCGCAGACACAATCTCAGAAGCACTTGGATTTATTGGTCGAATATTCACAAAGCCAACGCCGTGGCTCTTGTTTAATAATGGTTTATACAATCTTGGACTGAATCAAAGTGAAATGAACATATTGTTTGTATCTGTTTTGATTTTATTTGCAGTGGATTACATACGTAAAAAAAATAAAATGATGGTAGATGCATTTTTGTTTTCACAAAATATGTGGTTTGAGTGGTTTGTTATCATCGGACTGATTCTGATGATTGTTACATTTGGTGAGTATGGACCGACATTTGATGCGAAACAGTTCATATATTTTCAATTTTAGGAGGCGTGAAAAATGAAAAAATCGATGATGAGAATAGTCTCTTTTCTGGTCATTCTTACCCTGATTCTCGCCTACTGGAATAAAGTCTTCAAGGTGAAATTTGGTGATGGAATCAATGACCTGAATGCTTTTTATCGCTTGGAAGAGGATTCGGTCGACCTGCTTGTTTTGGGTAGCAGTCATGCATTTGAAAACATTAATACGGGAACACTTTGGGATCAATATGGTATCGCGGCTTATAATCTTTGTGGTTCTGTTCAGCCTATGTGGAATACGTATTATTATTTAAAAGAAGCGTTGAAATACCAGACGCCAAAGCTGATTATTCTGGAAGGGTACTGCACAGTCTGTTCAGCTCAATACAGTGATGACAGCAGAATAATAAAAAATAATTTTGGACTTCGCTGGTCAAAAGATAAGATTGCATCTATGATGGTGAGTGCACCCAAAGAAAGATGGAAAGATTTCTTTCTCGAGTATTCACAATATCATAATCGTTACAAAGAGCTTGCAAAAGAGGATTTTTTAAAAAATCAGGGAAACAACATATTCAAAGACTGGAAAGGATTTGGCCTTAATTTACAGACCACACCGTCAAAGTTTACTGATGTAAGCGGAATTACAGAGAAAAAGGCATTGTCTGAAAAAACAGAGAAATATTACCGCAAAACAATTGAACTTGCCAAAGAAAAAAGCATTCCGATTATCGTAATTATTACACCGTATACCGGTTGTTCGACAGAACATCAAATGTTATTGAATAGTGCCGGTGATATCGCAAAAGAATACAGCGTTCCGTTTTTCAATTACAATGGTAAACAGGATGAAATGGGAATTGACAGTGAGCGCGATATTGCTGATTTGGATCATCTTAACTATAGAGGAAGTGAAAAATTTACAAAGTATCTGGGAAAACAGATTGCAAACAAATACCAATTGCCGGATCGAAGAGGAGAGGACTTATATAACTCATGGCAGAGATCCGCAGATTATATCAGACAGCAGATCTGCAGTCAGGAGTTAGCAGAGGAAACCGACACAAAGGCTTACATCGAAAAAACACACAACCCTAATTACTGGGTGTTCGTGTCTGTTGACGGGGACAATCCGGATAAAGAGGTGGCGCAGAAGTATCTAAGTACGTTAGGAGATGATACCGGTAGTCTGAAACCGGGGGTCTGGTACATAAAAGACGGTAAGTGTGTCTGGAATACGAATAAATCTGAAAAGGATAAATATATAAGTCATAAAATACATGATTTTCATTTGCTGCGGACAAAGGATGCAGAAGATAATAATATCAATCAGATGATTGTTGATAATGAAACCTATAAGAATGTTGAGAATGGAATGAATATTGTCGTTTATGATACAATGTCTGAAAAAGTGGTAGATAATGTTGGATTGGATGCGACGAACAATTATATGATAGTGAGAAATACAGAAGAGTAAACAACGTATTCAAAAAAAGAAAGAGGATTTGTACCGAATAATGATTGCCGGTACAAATCCTTTTTTTCAGGCTTTTTTCTCAGGTAAAAGCGAATAAACTATTTTGTGAACAAAGTTCGTAATCGGTGTTTCTATAAAGTAGAATACCAATCCTGCCACAAGACACACAACAATATTGAAAACTAGCTGTAATGCGCGAGCAGGAATGTGTGGGTAAATCATGTTTACAACATTGTAATAAACCATTTGAACGAGGAAAATGTTATAAGAGGCCCGTCCCAGCAGTTCAATAAAGGAATTGTGCGCTTTATTAAATATGAGCGGAACAGCAATAGGGATGATAAAAAGACATGCCCACATGCAAGTCCCTGTCCAGTAAATAGTAAACGGCGGTTCTACTTCAAAAAATTTACAGGTTATGATGTAGGATACGCCCACGCCAAAAGCCAGCACAGATAGAACTTTGTGACGTTTGTAGGAATCCATAGCCAGGTAACAACCATAGGCAATAATGAGCGTGTAACGGAATATCAGGAGTCTGTACAGGGCTTCATCCATACCGGCTACAGATTTGAGTACTTCGTACAGGATATTCAGTAAACCGCAAAACAGGAATCCTTTAAAATCGAATTTTCGAACAATCATATAGATTATAGGAAAATAAAAAATCAATTGAATCAATACCGGATAGTAATAACTTCCCGGACCCACACCACCACAAATGAAAGTGACGCATAAGTGAAGCAGGCTGTATGTACCCGGAACCTTGAAAAGAAAGAATAACAGTTCTTCCAACGTAAAAGCAATGATAAAAGGAACGCTATAGCGAATGATTTTACCAAGGACAATGGAAGGAGAGTATCCTTTCAAAAGCGAGTCTGTGTTGTTTTTCTGAAGTGATTTTGTATAAAAATAGCCGGATATGATCATAAAAATCGGTACTGCCATATCAATCCAGAAAGGGAACAGGAATTGAATACGTTCTTCGTGTGACCACGCGTAATGCGTAATTATGATAAAAAGAATACAGATTCCTTTTATAAAATCAATAGAGTGAAATCTTTTTTTGGCTGTTTTTTGAGCCTGCGTGTCTGAAATTGTTGTCTGCATAATGAATCTCCTTTTTGTGTGGGTTGTGCATTCGTAAAAGAATATCACACCAAGGTTCATTTTACTCTAATGAAGAGGGGTTTTCAAGATAAGGAACTATTACAAAAATCGGAGCAATAAAAGAACTATAATTGGGCAAAAATGCTTGATAAATCTGACAAAAATGGTAGAATAGAGTGTAATTGAATTTTAGGAGGAGAAATATGAGTAAATCAATCAAAACACGCGCTTTTACACTTGCATTTGCAGTAGTAATGGCATTATCTCTTGCATCATTTTCAACTGCATCTACTGCAAAAGCAGCTGACTATGGCAAAAAGTTAAAACTGAACAACGAGTTAAAATTTAACAAGACTAAGACATTTACGAAGAATGCGTTGTATCATGAGGACACATTTTTTGCTAAGACCGTAAAAGGTAAAGTTGCCTATACCGTAAAATGCAAACGCAAAGCATCCGGTAAAAAATATGTCGTTACATACGATGTAACCTACAAATTAAAAAGCAACCCACAGCTTCAGAATACAACCATCGGATATGATGACTGGTATTGGGGTTGGTTGACACCTTCTATGTGCTATACTGTTTTTGACTATAAGACCGGTAAGAGCTTAGAAGGAACTGCACTTGCAAAGAAGCTTGGAGTAAAAGTTGAAGTAAAAAAAGCTTGGAACACCAAATACTATGACAAACAGTATTATGAATACAGTGGTGAACTTGCTAATTCATACGATCCTGAAGAACAGTGGCTGGCAAATACTAAATCAGCGACCGTATCTTTTAAAGTTACGTACCCAAAGAAATGCAAAAGAGCGACTGTTGGAATCGGCTTCAACAGTATGGAGCCACAGGTATATGACGCAAAGACCAATAATGATTATGCAAGCGGTAAAGGAAAATGGGGAGACACCACATATTACAAGACAGACTGGTATGAAAATGGAAAGAAAAAGACCAGCAAAGGACAGTTCTCATACATGAGACTGAAATAGTTTTGAAAAAATTTTTAAAATTTTTTCTGGAAAGTACTTGACTTTGAAAACGTTCAGTTGTAAACTTAACACTCGTAAAGACAAAGGCGTCTAGGAGAAAAACTCCTAGGCGCCCTTTTTTTGTTTCTTTTGAGAAGTTCATAGAACTTCGTCGTACGAATGTCTTTACTAAAATTTTGAGAAAGGGTGAGATTATGTGCTCAATCATGGGAATATGCGGAACCCGACATTCTTACGAAGAAATGAAGTCCGCATTGGAGAAAACCGTTACAAGAGGGCCGGATGCCAGTAAAATCATGGACACCGGAAATGGTTTTCTTGGATTTAACCGACTTTCCATTATGGGGCTGACCGATGAAGGTATGCAGCCCTTTACCAGAAATAATGTGATGTTGGTTTGTAATGGAGAAATCTACGGATTTCGTGAAATAAAAAATAACTTGCAGGCAAAGGGATATGAGTTTCAAAGTGATTCGGATTGTGAGATACTTCCGGCACTGTATCTGGAGTATGGAACAAAAATGTTTCGAATGCTGGATGCGGAATTTGCACTTATTTTGTATGACAAGGATAAAGAACAGTATGTGGCTGCGAGAGATCCTATCGGAATCCGCCCGTTGTATTACGGACTGGATGAAGCCGGAGATTACATTTTTGCTTCCGAACCAAAGAACCTTATCGAGCTGGTAGATGAGATTCATCCATTTCCACCGGGACATTATTTTGTAAATGGAGAATTTATTAACTATCGGGATATGTCTAACGTTCAGGAATATTTGAAGGATGATGTGGAAGCAGTTACCCGTAATATTCACGATTTGTTGATAAAAGGAATTGAAAAGAGATTGGATGCAGATACGCCGGTTGGTTTCCTGTTATCCGGAGGATTGGATTCCTCCCTGGTTTGTGGAATCGCTTCCAAAATGATAGAGCAACCGCTTGAGACCTGGGCAATCGGAATGGAAGCGGATGCAATCGATTTGAAGTACGCAAGAGAGGTGGCAGATTACATACATTCCAACCACCATGAGGTAATTATCACAAAAGAGGATGTACAAGAGGCGCTTGAAACCGTAATCAAAGTACTGGGAACCTACGATATCACGACGATTCGTGCTTCTATGGGAATGTATCTGGTTTGCAAGGCGATACACGAAACTTCGGATGTAAGAGTCATCCTTACCGGTGAGATTTCCGATGAGATCTTTGGGTATAAATATACGGATTTTGCACCAAATGCAGAGGAATTCCAGAGGGAAGCAGAGAAAAGAATTCATGAAATCCATATGTATGATGTGTTGCGCGCGGATCGTTGTATCAGCGTAAATTCTCTGGAGGCAAGAGTGCCGTTTGGAGATTTGGATTTTGTGGAATATTGTATGGCAATTGATCCTGCAAAGAAGATGAATACATACGGCAAGGGAAAATATTTGTTACGTAAGGCATTTGAAGAAGATGCACTGATTCCGGAAAGTATTTTATGGAGGGAAAAAGCGGCATTCTCCGATGCAGTAGGTCATTCGCTGAAGGATGATTTGGTGGAACTTGCGGAAAATACTTATACCGAGCAGGAGTTTATGGAAGGCTGCAAAAAATATGAGCACGCAAAACCATTTACCAAGGAGTCTCTTTTGTATCGCGATATATTTGAGAAATATTATCCAAACCAGTCACAGATGGTGAAGGATTTCTGGATGCCGAATAAAAACTGGGAGGGCTGTGATGTGACGGATCCTTCCGCAAGAGTTTTGTCGAATTACGGAGATAGTGGAAAGTAGATATGCTAACCATTCGCCAAAACTCTCGAGTTTTGTCGAATTACGGTGATAGTGGAAAGTAGATATGCTAACCATTCGCCAAAACTCTCGAGTTTTGTCGAATTACGGAGATAGTGGAAAGTAGATATGCTACCCATTCGCCAAAACTCTCGAGTTTTGTCAAACTACGGTGATAGTGGAAAGTAGATATGCTAACCATTCGCCAAAACTCTCGAGTTTTATCGAATTACGGTGATAGCGGAAAGTAAGACAACCATTTTACATAGAAAGTGAGGATTTTTATTATGGAAAAACAATTTGTACCTGAGATGTTTGGAACTTTGGTTTTTGATGACAGGGTAATGAAGGCTCGTTTGCCGGAGAAGGTTTACCGTTCATTGAGAAAAACCATCGACGAAAATGAGAGATTAGATTCTAAAGTAGCTGAGGAAGTAGCCGTTTCGATGAGAGACTGGGCGATTGAAAAGGGTGCCACTCATTTTACACACTGGTTCCAGCCACTTACCGGTGTTACGGCTGAAAAACACGACAGTTTCATTACTCCTTCTCCTGACGGAGGCGTTATTATGGAGTTTTCCGGTAAGGAACTGATTAAGGGTGAGCCGGATGCCTCTTCCTTCCCGTCCGGTGGACTTCGTGCAACCTTTGAAGCAAGAGGATATACCGCATGGGACCCAACTTCTTATGCGTTTATCAAAGATCATACGCTTTGTATTCCAACCGCATTCTGCTCTTATTCAGGCGATGCGTTAGACAAAAAAACACCGTTGCTTCGTTCCATGCAGGCACTTGACCGTCAGGCAAAACGAGTATTAAAGCTGTTTGGAAATGATGTAAAATACGTTAGAACCAGCGTAGGACCGGAACAGGAATATTTTCTTGTAGATAAGGAAATGTTTGAAAAACGCCCGGACCTTGTATACACCGGAAGAACATTATTTGGTGCAATGCCACCGAAAGGACAGGAACTGGACGACCACTATTTTGGTATGATTAAACCAAGAGTAAGTGAGTTTATGAAGGATCTGAATGAAGAACTCTGGAAACTTGGAATCCTTGCAAAGACAGAGCATAATGAAGTGGCACCGGCGCAGCACGAGCTTGCACCAATTTATTCTACCACCAATGTGGCAACCGATAATAACCAGCTTACAATGGAAATTATGCAGAAAGTTGCAAGAAAACACGATATGGTTTGTCTGTTGCATGAAAAACCATTTGCAGGAGTCAACGGTTCCGGTAAACATAACAACTGGTCTATGGCTACCGATACGGGTGTTAACCTGCTGTCACCGGGGGAGACACCATATGAAAATGCCCAGTTCTTACTGTTCTTATGTGCAGTAATTCAGGCCGTGGATGATTATCAGGATCTTTTGAGACTCTCTGTTGCAACAGCAGGAAATGACCATAGACTTGGTGCAAACGAGGCACCACCGGCAATTATTTCTGTATTCCTTGGTGATGAGCTTACCGAGATTCTGGAAGCAATCAAGAACGATACGCACTATGTGGGACAGGAAAAAGTCATTATGAAACTGGGAGTGCATTCTCTTCCAAGATTCTCAAGAGATACGACCGATCGAAACCGTACGTCACCATTTGCCTTTACCGGCAATAAATTCGAGTTCCGTTCTCTTGGTTCAGCGAACAGTATTGCATGCTGTAATATTATGTTGAATGCAGCAGTAGCAGAGAGTTTGAAGCAGTTTGCGGATAAACTGGAAGGTGTGGAAGATTTTGAAACCACATTGCATGACCTGATTAAAGAAACCATTCAGAAACACGAACGTATTTTATTTAATGGAAACGGTTATGGCGATGAATGGATAGAGGAGGCAACGAAAGTCCGTGGATTATCCAACTTAAAAACAACCGCGGATGCAATGCCACATCTTTTGGATGCAAAGAACATGGAAATGCTGATGTCACATAAAGTATTTACCGAGACCGAACTTCATTCCCGCTGTGAGATTATGCTGGAAAACTATTGCAAGACCGTAAATATTGAAGGACATACAATGGTAGATATGGTACGTAAAAACTATCTGCCGGCAATCGAGGGATATCTTGGACAGCTGGCAAAGACAGTTGCAACGATGAAGTCAGTCAGTGACAAAGTTAAATGTAACTATGAGATTTCTACATTGGAGAGATTATCCGAGATTACAGATGACATTTTGGATAAGACGGTAGATTTGGAAAAAGCATTACAATCACTTGGCGGTTTCGAAGATATTATCAAGACTTCCGAAGTGATTCGAGATGATGTTTTGCCAAAAATGGAAAGTCTTAGGGCAGTAGTTGATGAAGCAGAAATGCTTTCACCGGAAGAATGCTGGCCATTCCCAAGCTACGGAAAACTGCTGTTTTCTGTATACTAAAATTAATTAATTTTAAAATTAATTTCTCAAAACGATAGTATAAGAAAAAAATCAACCCACAATGGCGTGGTACATGCGTCGGAGTGGGTTGTTTTTATGTAATATAAAAAATGACAGGAGGATGAGATTATGAATGATATTTTACAGGTGGTAGACGGAGAGGTGTTTTCTGTCTGGTTTTTGATTGGAGCAGCATTGGTATTCTGGATGCAGGCAGGTTTTGCGATGTGTGAGGCTGGCTTTACCAGAGCAAAAAACGCCGGAAACATTATTATGAAGAATCTGATGGATTTTTGTATTGGAACGGTTATGTGGTTTTTAATCGGAGCATCTTTGATGTTAGGACAGAATGTATTGCATGGTTTTGCAGGAGGGGTGTCCTTTGATGTATTTACAAACTATCAGAGTTTTGACTATTCTTCCTTTGTATTTAATCTGGTGTTCTGTGCAACGACAGCAA
This sequence comes from Lachnospiraceae bacterium, assembly GCA_024698865.1. Taxonomy (GTDB): domain Bacteria; phylum Bacillota; class Clostridia; order Lachnospirales; family Lachnospiraceae; genus JAILQS01. The sequence goes on from JAILQS010000097.1 coordinate 32,213, forward strand.
CGATTGTATCCGGGGCAATGGCAGAACGTACAAAATTTTCAAGTTATTGTGTCTATTCCGCAGTGATTTCCGCAATCATTTATCCGATTGAAGCACATTGGACCTGGGGAGGAGGTTTCCTTTCTGAGTGGGGCTTCCACGATTTTGCAGGTTCTAACTGTATTCACATGGTAGGCGGAATCTGTGCCCTGATTGGAGCATGGATGCTTGGACCACGTATCGGTAAATTTGAAAAAGATGAAAAAGGAAACGTTACAAAAATCAACGCTTTTCCGGGTCATAACCTTGTAATTGCAGCGCTTGGAGTATTCATTCTCTGGCTTGGATGGTATGGATTTAACGGTGCAGCAGCAACCGACATCCCTTCTCTGGGTTCCGTATTTTTGACAACAACCGTAGCACCGGCAGTTGCGACTGTTGTGTGTATGATTTTCACCTGGGTAAGATATGGCAAACCGGACGTATCTATGTGTTTGAACGCTTCCCTTGCCGGTCTTGTAGCAATTACCGCACCTTGTGACGTAACAGACTGTGTCGGTGCAGCTATCATCGGTGCTGTAGCCGGTTTGCTTGTTGTATTTGGTGTATGGTTCAGTGATTATGTAATTCATGTAGACGATCCGGTTGGTGCCGTAGCAGTGCATATGCTGAATGGTATCTGGGGTACGTTGGCCGTAGGTTTATTTGCAACAAAAACAGCACCGGGATTTGCAGGTGCAGGCATTAAAGAAGGTTTATTCTACGGAGGAGGCATTTCACAGCTTCTGAAGCAGTTAGGTGGAATGGGAGTGACAGCACTCTGGACAACAGTAACCATTTTAATTGTATTCTATTTGATTAAAGTAACGATTGGACTTCGTGTATCAGAGGAAGAAGAAATTATCGGTCTGGATGAGACAGAGCATGGACTTCCATCTGCATATGCAGGCTTCTCCTTCATGGATATCGCAAACTCCATGACGATGGCAGTAAATGAGAATACAAATCTTGGAACAAAGGATTATGATAAGGCGTCAGAAGCGCAGATCAATGCAGCAGTTCCTGTATTTCGAGAGGATTTATCCGGTGTACCGGATTTGACAACAGGAATTAATAAAGTTGTAATTATAACGAAATTATCCCGTTACGATAAAATCCGTAAAGCAATGAACAAACTTGGTGTTACCGGTATGACCGTCACACAGGTAATGGGATGTGGTGTCCAGAAGGGTGCCGGCGACAGATACCGTGGTGTAGAAATCGATAATACCTTGTTGCCAAAAGTAAAACTTGAGGTTGTTGTAAGTGCCATTCCGGTAGACAAAGTAATTGAAGAAGCGAAGAAAACATTGTATACCGGACGTCTTGGCGATGGAAAAATATTTGTATATCCGGTAAGCAGGGTAGTAAAAATCCGAACAGGAGAGGAAAACTACGATGCGCTGCAGGATGTAGAATAGTTTTTAGTAAGTGAAAAAACAGGTTGACAGCGACTGATTACAGAACTATTATAGTATCTGTAAAGCAAAGGCGCTTTGAGTTTAATAGCTCAAAGCGCCTTTTTTTGTGGCACGAAGTGCAAAATGTTCAGATGCGAAATCGAGTAGGGGTCAGCCTACTCGATTTGGATAAGAAGATGGAGGTTTTCTATGGTCTATAACGATGATAAGCTGCACGAAGAGTGTGGTGTTTTTGGAATCTATGATTTAGCGAAAGGGAATGTGGCGGAGGATATTTATCACGGTCTGATGGCTCTGCAACACAGAGGTCAGGAGTCGGCAGGCATGTCCGTTTCTGATACGGAGGGACCAAAAGGGAACATGCAGACGAAGAAGGGCATGGGTCTTGTCAGTGAAGTGTTTAACAGCAATGATTTAAAGGAAATGACCGGAAATATAGGTGTTGGACACGTGCGTTATTCTACGACCGGAGGGAGTATGATAGAAAATGCGCAGCCAATTGCAATGAATTATATTAAGGGAAGTCTGGCGCTTGTGCATAACGGCAATATTGTAAACGCCAAAGAAATCAAGAAAGAGCAGATGTATCGCGGACAGGCGCATTACTCTACTACAGATTCGGAGGTACTGGCGTATGAGATTGTCAGTAAAAGAATTGACTCTGCATCCATAGAAGGTGCGGTTTCTAAAGTGGCACAGGTGATAAAGGGAGGCTTTGCCTGTCTGGTGATGAGTCCAAAGAAAATGGTAGGAGTACGCGATCCGTACGGAATCAAACCATTGATACTTGGGAAGCGCGAGAATGCCTATATATTGGCGTCTGAGAGTTCTGCCATTGTTTCAGTAGGCGGCGAGATTATAAGAGATGTAAAACCCGGAGAAATCATTGTGATTACTGAGGAAGGCGTAAGGAGCGATGAGGCCCTGTGTGGAAGGAAGCCGGCACACTGTATTTTTGAATATATTTATTTTGCAAGAACGGATTCCGTAATGGATGGGGTCTATGTGCATGATGCGAGATGGCGGGCAGGTGAGGCACTTGCCAAATCAAAAGTGCCGGATGCGGATATTGTTGCCGGAGTGCCGGATTCCGGACTTGTGGCAGCAGAAGGGTATGCAAACGCATCGGGGATTCCGTTTCAGATTATCTTTCACAAAAACAGCTATATCGGAAGAAGTTTTATCAAGCCGACGGATGAAGAAAGAAAAGATGCGGTGCATATGAAATTGAGCGTGATAAAAAGCATTGTAGAGGGAAAGAAAATCGTTTTGATTGATGATTCCATTGTCAGAGGAACGACTATGAAGCAGATTATCCGGATGCTTCGGGAAGCGGGAGCAAAAGAGGTACATGTGCGAATCAGTTCACCCCCATTCCTGTATCCGTGTTACTACGGGACCGATGTTCCAAGTGCAAAACAGTTGATTGCATCAAAGCATTCAGCGGAAGAGATACGTAAGAACATCGGAGCAGATTCACTGGTATATCTGGAGATAGAAGATTTTAAAACTATGGTAAATGCGTTGCCGGTGTGCAGTGCATGTTTTGACAATCACTACCCTGTGTAAAAATTTCTATCGAAATTTGCATCTTGACATGTATCCCGGATAGAAGTATTATATAACTCGTGAAGCAAAGGCGCTTCGAGTTTAATAGCTCGAAGTGCCTTTTTTGGTTTTTGAAAGGAGGCACTTATTATGACTACTTTGCAACAATTGGAGAAAAAGGGATTATACAATTCCTCATTTGAACATGATAATTGCGGTATTGGCGCCGTTATAAATATAAAAGGGAAGGCAGACCACAAGTTAGTCAGTGATGCACTGGCAATTGTGGAAAACCTTGAGCATCGCGCCGGTAAAGATGCAGAAAGCAAGACCGGTGATGGGGTAGGAATCCTGACACAGATTCCGCATAAGTTTTTTGTTAAGAAAATGAAGGAGCAGGGAGTGAAGCTTCCTGGAAAACGTGAATATGCCGTTGGTACATTTTTCTTTCCGCAAAATGATCTCGATATGAGACAGGCGCGCTCTATGTTTGAAATTATTGCAAAGAAGGCAGGCCTGCAAATCATTGCCTGGCGAGCAGTAGATAACAATCCCAAAGTTTTGGGTTCTAAGGCACTTGCATGTATGCCAAATATTTATCAGGTGTTTATCGAACGTCCGGAGAGTGTGGAGAGCGATTTGGATTTTGACCGTATGCTTTACATTGTTCGAAGAGAATTTGAACAAAGTAGCGTAAATACCTACGTCCCATCGCTTTCTTGCAGAACGATTGTATATAAGGGAATGTTTTTGGTGGGACAGCTTCGTACTTTCTTTGTGGATTTGTGCGATCAGGACTATGAGTCCGCAGTTGCCATGGTACATTCCAGATTTTCCACTAATACAACACCAAGCTGGAACCGTGCACATCCCAATCGGTTTATGGTACATAACGGCGAGATTAATACGATTAAGGGAAATGCAGATAAGATGCTGGCACGCGAGGAAACCATGCATACGGATAAATTCTCCGATGAGGATATGACAAAGATATTGCCGGTTATTTCACAAAGCGGTTCGGACTCTGCGATGTTAGATAATACATTAGAGTTTTTACTTATGAGCGGAATGCCACTGCCACTTGCAATGTCGGTTATGATTCCGGAGCCTTGGGCACACAATGAGACTTTGTCGCAGGAGGAAAGAGACTTTTATCAGTATTATGCGACAATGATGGAGCCGTGGGACGGCCCGGCGTCTATTTTGTTCTCAGATGGAGACATAATGGGAGCAATTCTTGATCGAAACGGACTGCGCCCTTCCCGTTATTACGTAATGGATGATGACCGGTTGATTCTGTCCTCAGAGGTTGGAGTACTGGAGCTGGATGAGAAACATATCGTAAAGAAAGAACGTCTGCATCCGGGAAAATTACTCGTTGTAGATATGAAAGAAAAACGCATCATCCTGGATGAAGAAATAAAGGAAATGTACGCGCATGCGCATCCGTTTGGCGAATGGCTGGACAGCAATATGATAAAACTGTCGGACATCAGAGTTCCAAATAAAAAGGTAACAGAGTATACCAAAGAGCAAAGAGCGCGTTTGCAAAAAGCCTTTGGATACTCTTGGGAGAATTACCATGAAGGTATTCTCAATATGGCACTTAACGGAACGGAAGCGATTGGCTCTATGGGTGTGGATACACCGATAGCTGCATTATCCGGCGAATATCAGCCACTGTTTTATTATTTCAAACAATTATTTGCACAGGTTACCAATCCACCGATTGATGCACAAAGAGAGGAAATTGTGACCTCCCGTACGGTATACGTTGGAAAGAACGGTAATCTGTTAGAAGAGAATCCTAAGAACTGTCAGGTGCTCAAAATCAACAATCCGATTTTGTCCGACCTGGATCTTTTGAAAATAGAAAATATGAAGGAAGACGGTTTTAAGGTTGCAAAGATTTCCACACTCTTTTATAAGGGAACACCAATGAAGCGTGTGCTCAAGCATCTGTTTGTGGAAGTTGATAAAGCATACAAAGAGGGAGCCAATATTCTCGTATTGTCAGACCGCGGTGTAGATGAGAACCACGTGGCAATCCCGTCTCTGCTGGCAGTTGCTTCCGTACATAAACACCTTGTGGAAACGAAGAAATGTACCGCGATGTCTTTGATTCTTGAGTCCGGTGAACCAAGAGAAGTTCATCATTTTGCTACCCTGTTGGGTTACGGTGCATCCGCAGTTAATCCGTATCTGGCACATTCTACTATTAAGGAACTGGTGAAAGAGGAGCTTTTGGATAAGGATTACTACGCAGCAGTGGAAGACTATGACAATGCGATTCTGTTCGGCATTGTAAAAATTGCATCCAAGATGGGAATTTCAACGATCCAGTCTTATCAGGGCAGCAAAATATTTGAGGCAATCGGTATTTCCAAAGATGTGATAGAGGAATATTTCCCGGGAACTGTTAGTCGTGTGGGTGGCATTTCACTGGAAGACATCGGAGAGGCAATTGATAAACAGCATACCAAAGCCTTTGATCCGCTCGGACTTCCTGTAAATCTGGAGCTTACTTCCGTGGGACGTCACAAAAGCCGCAGCGGTGGGGAAAATCACAGATACAACCCGCAGACAATACATATGCTGCAGAGTGCAACGAAAGAAGGCGACTACGCAAAATTCAAAGAATATACAGAACTTGTAAACAGCGAAAAGACCGGATATCTTCGAAGTCTTTTGGATTTTAAGTTTGCAAATGAGCCGCTTTCACTGGACGAGGTAGAGAGCGAGGAGGAAATCGTGAAGAGATTTAAGACCGGAGCTATGTCTTACGGTTCTATCTCGGAAGAGGCACATGAAACGCTTGCAATAGCAATGAATCGCCTGCATGGAAAATCCAACAGCGGAGAGGGCGGAGAGAGTGAGGAACGACTTGCCTCTGCCGGAAAGGCAAAAGACCGCAGTTCTGCAATTAAGCAGGTGGCAAGCGGACGATTTGGTGTAACCAGTCGTTATCTTGTCAGCGCGAAAGAGATTCAGATTAAGATGGCGCAGGGAGCAAAACCGGGAGAAGGCGGACACCTGCCTGGAAAGAAAGTGTATCCGTGGATTGCAAAAACCAGACACTCTACGCCTGGTGTAAGTTTGATTTCACCACCGCCACATCATGATATTTATTCCATTGAAGACCTGGCACAGTTGATTTATGACCTGAAAAATGCCAACAAAAACGCGCGGATTTCCGTAAAACTGGTATCAGAAGCCGGTGTGGGAACTGTAGCCGCAGGTGTTGCCAAGGCCGGAGCAGGCGTCGTATTGATTTCGGGATACGATGGAGGAACCGGAGCTGCACCGCTTTCATCCATTCACAATGCCGGACTTCCATGGGAGTTAGGTCTTGCTGAGACACATCAGACACTCGTTGCTAACGGATTGCGTAATCAGGTTGTAATCGAGACTGATGGAAAACTGATGAGCGGAAAGGATGTGGCAATTGCGGCAATCCTTGGCGCGGAAGAATTCGGATTTGCAACAGCACCGCTGATTACGATGGGATGCGTTATGATGAGAGTCTGCCAGTCAGACACCTGTCCGATGGGAATTGCGACGCAGAATCCAAAGCTTAGAAAACGCTTTGCAGGAAAACCGGAGTACGTAGAGAATTTCATGCGTTTTATTGCCAGAGAATTGCGTGAGATTATGAGTGCGCTTGGAGTAAGAAGCATCGATGAACTGGTTGGAAGAACAGACCTTCTTAAAATGCGCGATAATCTTACCGATGCGGAGCAAAAAATTGATTTGTCCGGAATTTTATACGATATGTCCGGGGAGGCAAGAGAAGATTCCGTATTCCAAAAAGACAGATTGTACGATTTTAAACTGGAGTCTACGAAAGATGAGAGTGTACTGCTCAAATCCGGGTCAATTCAAAAAGCACTTAAGAGTATGGAAAAAGCAGTGGAACAGGTGACACTCAAAAGTACGGACCGTTCGTTTGGAACACTGCTTGGTGCGGAAATTACAAGAAAATATCCGGATGGTTGTAAGGAGGATACCATTACGGTAGAGTGTCTTGGCTCCGGTGGACAGAGTTTTGGTGCGTTTATTCCAAAAGGACTTACACTTTGCCTGACCGGCGATTGTAACGATTATTTTGGAAAAGGATTGTCCGGTGGTAAACTCGTGGTGCGTGCGCCAAAAGACATCAGCTATGACCCGAGTGAAAATATTATGGCCGGAAATGTATGCCTGTACGGGGCAACGAGCGGAGAAGCTTATATCGCAGGACAGGCAGGAGAGCGTTTTGGTATTCGAAATTCCGGTGCTACAGCTGTTGTGGAGGGCGTCGGAGAACATGGTTGTGAATACATGACCGGTGGTGTGGTAGTTATTCTGGGACCGACCGGAAAGAACTTTGCAGCCGGAATGAGTGGCGGAGTTGCTTTTGTTCTGGATGAGGACAACCAGTTATACCGTAACCTGAATAAACAGTTGGTTAGTCTTGAAAATGTAGAGCACAAGACAGATATCGAAGAATTGAAACATATTTTGAAAAAACATGTAGCTTACACAGATTCCAAAAAAGGAAAAGAGATTTTGGAAAATTACAAAGCGTACATTTCCAAATTTAAAAAAGTTATTCCAAGAGATTATAAGGAAATGCTTCGTCTGATTGCAATATCGGAAGAAGAAGGTGCAGATTATGAGACTGCAAAAATTGAAGCGTTCCAGAAGTTTGTAGGAAATCAGGAATAGGAGGTTACGATATGGGAAAGACAACTGGATTTTTAGAATATAAGCGAAAAGATGGACCGGTTCGTAAGGAAGCGGAACGAACAAAGGATTTTATGGAATTCCATGGTTGCCTCAAACCGGAGGAGCAAAAACAACAGGCAGGAAGATGTATGGACTGTGGAGTGCCGTATTGTCAGGGCGGTAATATGCTTGCCGGTATGATGTCCGGATGCCCACTGCATAATCTTGTTCCGGAGATCAACGATCTGGTTTACAGAGGACGGATGGAGGAAGCTTATCGAAGACTTTCGGTTACCCACAGTTTTCCGGAGTTTACTTCCCGCGTCTGCCCGGCACTCTGTGAAGCGGCATGTACATGTTCGTTGCACGATACAGCGGTTTCAACGAAAGAGAATGAAAAAAGCGTTATAGAGTATGCGTATGAAAATGGACTTGTAAAAGAGGAAGAACCAATGGTGCGAACCGGCAAACGGGTAGCGGTTGTCGGTAGCGGACCATCCGGTCTGGCAGCAGCGCAGCTTCTAAACCGTAGAGGACATACGGTTGTTGTGTATGAAAGAAATGACAGAGTCGGAGGACTGCTTCGCTATGGTATTCCGAACATGAAGTTGGATAAGAGCGTTATAGACCGACGAATTGCGTTGATGGAAGGCGCAGGTATTACATTTGAAACGAATACGAACGTCGGAAAAGATATCAAAGCAAAGAAACTGTTAGAAGAGTTTGACAGCGTTATACTTGCCTGTGGAGCATCGCATCCAAGGGATATCAATGCTCCCGGCAGAGAAGCGAAGGGCATTTATTTTGCCGTAGACTTTTTGTCACAGGTGACAAAGTACATTCTGGATCACAATTATGCAAACAATCCGGTCAAGACCTATCCGTTAGACAGTCATCCGTTTCATCTGGCAAAAGATAAGGATGTCATTGTCATCGGTGGCGGCGATACGGGTAATGACTGCGTCGGCACTTGCATCCGACTTGGTGCAAAAAGCGTAACACAGCTTGAAATGATGCCAAAGCCGGCTGAAAAACGAACGGATTCGAATCCATGGCCGCAATGGCCAAGAGTTCTGAAAGTGGACTATGGACAGGAAGAGGCAATCTGGAAGTTTGGCAAAGATCCGCGCGTGTATCAAACGACAGTCAAGGAATTTGTGAAGGATAAGAACGGATGTCTGAAAGAAGTAGTGCTCGTTTCACTGGAAGCCAAAAAAGATGAAAAGACGGGACGGATGCAAATGGTTCCGGTGGAAGGAAGCGAAAAGACAATTCCGGCGGACCTTGTATTGATTGCAGCAGGATTCCTTGGCAGCGAAGAATATGTGACAAAAGATTTTAAGGTAGAGCTGGATGCAAGAACCAACGTTAAGACGAAAGGCTGCGGTCATGAAACGAGTGTTGCAAAAGTATACACGGCAGGAGATATGCATATTGGTCAGTCACTCGTTGTTCGTGCAATTGCGGAAGGAAGAGCAGTAGCAAAAGAAGTGGATAAAGATTTGATGGGTTATACCAATTTGTAATATAAGATGCAAGTTACGTAGTTGGCACTACATTTATATAAGGCTTGCGGTCGTAAAGAAAATAGAAAAGGAAAAGGGATAGAATATGGCAACGATTAATAAAAACTATTTGAAATTACCGGGAAGTTATTTGTTTTCCACAATTGGAAAAAAGGTGAATACATATAAAGAAGCGCATCCAAATGCAGAGGTTATCCGACTTGGAATCGGAGACGTTACCCAGCCGATTGCACCGGCGATTATCGAAAAACTGCACGAAGCTGTTGATGAAATGGGCAACGCGGATACCTTTAAAGGGTACGCACCGGACCTTGGATACGAGTTCCTTCGAAGCACGATTGCAGCTTTTGATTATGAAAAAAGAGGGTGTGACATTTCCAAGGATGAAATATTTGTATCGGATGGGGCAAAATGTGATTGTGGAAATATTCAGGAGATTTTTGGCCTGGACAACAAGATTGCAATCTGTGACCCGGTATATCCGGTTTATGTGGATTCCAATGTTATGGCGGGAAGAACCGGAGCGTACGATGCAGAAACCATGCGCTACAAGGATGTAATCTATATGCCGTGCCTTAAGGAAAACGACTTTATGCCGGAACTTCCAAAAGAAAAGCCGGATCTGATTTATCTTTGTTTCCCGAACAATCCGACCGGAGCAGTAATGAAAAAAGCGGATCTGCAAAAATGGGTAGATTATGCCAATGCCAATGAGGCGGTTATTTTGTATGATTCCGCCTATGAGGCGTTTATCGCGGAGGAAGATGTGCCACACAGCATTTATGAGTGTGAGGGCGCCAAAAGCTGTGCCATTGAATTCCGTTCTTTTTCCAAAACGGCAGGATTTACCGGACTTCGTCTGGGATACACTGTAATTCCGAAGGAATTGAAGGTGGAGAATGAAAGTGTATGGGCATTGTGGGCAAGACGTCACGGCACGAAATACAACGGTGCACCATACATTATCCAGAAGGCAGGTGCAGCTGCTTACTC